>JAZKDV010000116.1:0-5892 GCA_040387395.1 Pseudomonadota bacterium
CGGATGTGAAGAAGATGCTGCTGCAGGCGCGGTCCTTCGTGGAAGGGGCGCGGGCACTGGCCGCCTGGACCACCTTGCAGATGAGCATTGCGAGCTCGCAGCGGCCCGAAGCGGAAACTGCCGGACTGCTGGCGGATCTGATGACGCCGGTGATCAAGGCGTTCGGGACCGACATGGGTTTTGAAGCCGCCAATCTGGGCATGCAATGCTATGGCGGCCACGGCTATATCCGCGACAATGGCGTGGAGCAGTTCGTGCGCGATGCCCGCATCAACATGGTCTATGAAGGCGCCAATGGCGTGCAGGCCATGGACCTGGTGGGCCGCAAGCTGGGCCGCAAGGGCGGCGCCGCGCCGATGGCGCTGTTTGCGCTGTTGACCGGCTGGACAGGCGAAAACGAAAAAGACGAAGCGATGAAGCCTTTCGTGGCGGGCGTGAAGCGCGGCACCGAGGCGCTGCAGGCCGCCACCATGTGGCTGGCGGCGAACGGCATGAAAAATCCCAACGATGCCGGCGCCGGCGCCACCGAATATCTGCGCATCATGGGCATCACCGTGACCGCGCTGATGTGGGGCATGATGGCGAAAGTCAGCCTCGGCAAGAGCGATACCCTGCACAAGGACAAGCTGATGTGCGCCCGTTTCTGGATGGAGCGGATGGTGCCGGAATGCCCCATGCTGCTGGAACGCATCCAGGCCGGCAGCGCCACCATCATGGAACTGGAATAAGGTGAGCCAGGACCCTTGGCGGCAGCCGGACGATAAAGGCCCGCGCCTGGGCCTTTATCTCTGGGTGGGCGCGCTGGTGGGGATCGGCCTGCTGGTATTCCTGCTGCTGCGTGCCTTTCCCGAAGAAAGCCTGTCCAATCCCGATGTAATCCAGACGGTGGCGGTGCTGGCGCTGGTCTCCAGCAGCCTGCTGTTCGTGCGGCACTTCAATGTGAAGCAGACGGTGCGCAACATCCTGCTCTGGCTGGGTGTCGGCGCGGTGCTGGTGCTGGGCTTTTCCTACCAGGAAGAACTGATGGGCATCGGCCAACGGCTGCGCGCCGACCTGATCCCCGGCACGCCGTTGCAGACTTCCGCTGGCGAGATGGTGATTTCCGCCAGCGAAGGCGGCGGCTTTCACGCCAATGGCACTGTGAACGGCACGCCGGTGCGTTTCCTGGTGGATACCGGCGCCAGCTCGATCGTGCTGAGCCCCGCGGACGCGAAAAAGCTGGGCATCGATCTGGACAATCTCGTCTTCAACCGCGCCTACGAAACTGCCAACGGCATCGGATATGGCGCTTCCGCAACGGTGGACGAACTGACAGTCGGTCATATCCGCCTGACCAATGTCCCGGTTTCCATCAACCAGGCGCCGATGCGCAATTCCCTGCTGGGCATGACGTTTCTCAACCGGATGAAATCGTTCAATATCAGCGGCCGCAAACTGGTGCTGCGCTATTGAAGGGGTTCGCCATGAAACAGCTCGTCAAAGGCCTGGGCCTGGCCGCCCTGGTCGCTCTGCCCGCCGCAGCCCAAGACCAGCCCCGCGCCCGTGTGGCGCAAGGCGAACTTTCCGGCATGCGCGAGCGCGGCACAAATGCATTCCTGAATGTGCCTTTCGCCGCCGCGCCGGTCGGCGATCTGCGCTGGAAGGCGCCCGCGCCGCCACCCGCATGGAGCGGCGCGCGCGATGCCAGCAAGCCCGGCCCGGCCTGCATGCAGCCGGACGCCAAGCCGCTGGGGCCCTGGTCGATGGAGTATCTGATAGGCCCGCCCTACAGCGAGGATTGCCTGAACCTGAATGTCTGGACGACGGCGAAGCCCGGCGCGGGACAGGCGGTGGTGTTGTTCGTCCCGGGTGGTGGCTTCAATGCGGGCGGCGCAAATGTGCCGGTCTACAACGGCGCCAACATGGCGAAGTCCGGCATCGTGGTCGTGACCATGAATTACCGCCTCACCGCGGCGGGCTTCATGACCCATCCCGAACTGACCAGGGAAGCCGGCCACTCCGGCAATTACGGCCTGATGGATGTGATTGCTGCACTGAGCTGGATCAAGGCCAACATCGCGGCCTTTGGCGGCGATCCTGCCAAGGTGACTGTGATGGGCCAGTCGGCGGGCGCCGGCGCCATCAATGCCCTGCTGCGTTCGCCCGAAGCAGCGGGCCTGTTCCGCGCCGCCATCCTCAACAGCGGCGTGCGGCAGAGAACGGCGCTTCAGACCAGCGCCGAGCGTGAAACAGCCGGCGTCGAATGGGCGGCAGCCAAGGGCGCGACGACCTTGGCGCAGATGCGCGCGCTTCCCTCCTCCGCGCTGGTTCCTACCGGCAATGATTTCCGCTTCCGGCCCACCATGGACAGCCATGTCGTGCCATCCGCCAACGCACCGATCCTGCATGATGTGCCGATCATGACGGGCTGGAATGCCGGCGAAGGAACGACGCCGCAAGGCAAGTTGATGAACCAGCCGATCAGCCGCGCCGAATTCGAAGCCTGGGCCGGTGCGGACGCCAAGGATCTGCTTGCGCTGTATCCGTCCGGGGACGATGCCACGTCCGCGATGCATGCCGCCGGTCATGACAGCCTGATGATGGGCACGGTGGCCTGGGCGATCGCGCGGGGCGGGAAGGCCCCGCTTTACCTGTTCGATTTCGAGCATGTGATGCCGGGTGCGCAGGCCCTCACCCACGGCAGCTATCACACGTCCGAGCTTCCCTACGTCTTCGACACGTTGCACACGCTGAAACGGCCCTGGACCATCGACGAATTCGTCGCAGGTGTCATGCAGACCTACTTCGTTAGATTCATCATGACGGGCGACCCGAACAATCCTCACCTGCCGCATTGGAGCGCATTCGACCCGGCGAAAAATGAGGTTATGGCGATCAGCAACAGCACCGGAATGCGGCCCGTGACCGCGCCAGCCAAGGCCGCCTATTTCCGGCGGGTCAACGCCAAACCCTGAAACGCAAAACGGCGCGCAGGTCCTGCGCGCCGTCCGCTGAAATCGTTTAGTCCACTCTTACGGGTTGGTGCCCGTGGTCGAGCTGGTCGAGCCGCTGCCCTGGGTGGTCGAGGCAATGGCGGCAATGGCGCCGGCCACGACCAGGATGCCCACCACCAGCAGCACGCCGCCGGTTTCGATCTGGGCCTGCTTCACACCGGCCGGCTTGCCGGCGGTCAAGGGACCGATGGCCGGGGCTTCCGCCGCAATGGCGCTGGAAAAAGTCAGGGTGGCGGCCAGGACCGCAGCACAAATCGCACGCATCTTTATTCTCCGAATTTGATGGGGCCATTCTGGCGGGGGAGTATTAATAAAATGCTAGGCCGGAGCGGCTGGGAGGCCGGATATCCGGGGTTTTTCGGGCATTTTTGCCGTTACCGGGTTAAAGGCGGCGCGCCACGGCGTCCCGCGCGATCAGGTTGACGCCTTCCGCATTGAGCCCCGACTGGGTCATGACCACGCGATAGATCGCGCCGTCCGTCAGCGGCATATAGATCGCCGACCCGAAGCGGCGCTGCTCGGCTTGCGCATGGCGCATCAGCCAGTCCGACAGTCCGCGCGGCGCAAGAGCCGTGACGGGCGGACCGGTGAGATCGCAGGCGGTGATGGCGCGGCCATTACCGCGCGCGGCGGAGAAATATTTGTTGGCGAGCTGGTCCAGCCTGTAGGTCGAATCCAGTCCCAGGATGTTCACCCAGGGCCGCCACTTCTGCACGGCGGCGCTCATCAGCCATTCATCGCCCTGGATACGGCACGCGGTGGTGATGCCGGAGCCGTCCAGCTGACGCACCGTGACGCGGTAGAGTTGAACAGCCGGATGCAGCGCCGCCACCGTCACTTCGGCAACCGGACGTTCGGCGGACAGGCGGACATAGGTCTGGGTGTTCAGCACGACCAGCCCCAGGCACAGGGCAATCAGCCCCAGCCCCACGCCACCGGATGCCAGAAGGCCCGCAGGCGCGAGCCGTCCGCGCGCCAGATGAACCAGCCCGCGCAAAATCAGCAAGCCGGCCAGCACCGCGACCGCCAGCGGCGCGATGACCCAGTACCAGTCGAGGGGAGACGTAAAGGACATAATGGTCCTGCCTGCGGGATTATCCAAGGATAACGCGCGAGTGACGCCTTATGATCCCGCCAGCTTGGCCAATTGGCCCAGCAGCGCCTTGGCGCCCTTGAGCCGGTCCTCGGGCGTCGGCCAGTCGCGGCTCACCACGATCTTCTGGTCGGGCCGCACCTTCATGGTCCCGCTATGCTGGTTGATGAACTGGATCAGCTTCAGCGGATTGGCGAAGGCATTGCCGCGGAAGGCGACGGTGCCGCCCTTGGGGCCGGCATCGATCTTCTCCACCCCGGCCGCCTTGGCGAGCTGCTTGATGGTGACGATTTCCAGCAGATGCCGGACCTCGTCGGGCAGCGGCCCGAAGCGGTCGATCAGTTCGGCGGCGAAACGGTCGATGTCCGTGGCTGTCTCGATCCCGGCCAGGCGGCGATAGAGCGACATGCGGACATTGAGGTCGGCAACATAGCCTTCCGGGATCAGGACGGAGGCGCCGACATTGATGGTCGGCGACCACTGGTCGGTCACTTCAGCGTCGCCGCCCTCCTTCAGGCCTGACACGGCTTCTTCCAGCATCTCCTGGTACAGCTCGATGCCGACTTCGCGAACATGGCCCGACTGTTCCTCGCCCAGGAGGTTGCCGGCGCCGCGAATGTCCATGTCGTGGCTGGCGACCGAGAAGCCGGCGCCCAGCTGGTCGAGCGATTGCAGCACTTCCAGGCGCCGGGTGGCGGTTTCGGTCAGCTTCTTTTCGGCGGGCGTGGTCAGATAGGCATAGGCGCGCTGCTTGGAACGCCCGATGCGGCCGCGCAACTGGTAGAGCTGCGATAGCCCGAACATATCCGCCCGCTGCACAATGAGCGTGTTGGCGGTGGGAATATCCAGGCCCGATTCCACGATGTTGGTGGAGACCAGCACGTCGACCTTGCGCTCGTAGAAGGCGGTCATCACCTCTTCCAGCACCGTGGGCGACATCTGGCCGTGGGCCAGCGCCGATTTCACTTCCGGCACCACTTCCGTGAGGAATATTTCGGCCTCGCGTAGATCGGAAATCCGCGGCGCGACGAAGAAGGACTGGCCGCCGCGGTAATGCTCGCGCAGCAAGGCCTCGCGCACCACCAGCGGATCGAACGGCGTCACGAAGGTGCGCACCGCCAGCCGGTCGATCGGCGGGGTGGTGATCAGCGACAGGTCGCGCACGCCCGACAGCGCCAGTTGCAACGTGCGCGGGATGGGCGTGGCGGTGAGGGTCAGGACATGGACGTCGGCCTTCATGTTTTTCAGCCGCTCTTTATGCACCACGCCGAAATGCTGCTCCTCGTCGACGATGACCAGGCCCAGCCGATTGAACTGGATGCTTTCGGCCAGCAGGGCGTGGGTGCCGACCACGATATCGACCTCACCTTCCGCCAGCGCCGCCTTTGTTTCTGCGGCGTCCTTGGTGGTGACGAAGCGCGAAAGCTGGCGGACCTTCAGCGGAAAGCCGGCGAAACGCTCAGCGAAACTGCGATAGTGCTGGCGTGCCAGCAGGGTCGTCGGCACCACCACCGCCACCTGCTCGCCCGCCATGGCGGCAACAAAGGCGGCGCGCATCGCCACTTCGGTCTTGCCGAAGCCGACATCGCCGCACACCAGCCGGTCCATCGGGCGGCCCGCCGCCAGATCAGCCACGACTTCGCCGATGGCGCGTTCCTGGTCCTCGGTCTCCTGGTAGGGGAAGCGCGCCGCGAATTCGTCATACAGCCCGGCGGGCGGTTCGACCGGCGGCAGGGACTTGAGCTGGCGGGCGGCGGCGATCTTGATCAGCTCGGCGGCGATGGCGCGCACCCGCTCCTTCATCTT
>JAZKDV010000117.1:0-3974 GCA_040387395.1 Pseudomonadota bacterium
TAGCTACGCCCCTGACGCGGATGCTGGCGGGATCGCCCGAGCTCTTGATCGCCTTCGCCGTGGCCTGGGCCACGCTGTTCGCGGCGGTAGGCGACTATCTGGGCTTTTCCAAAGAGCTGGGCGGGCTGCTGGCGGGGGTCACGCTGGCCTCGACACCGCTGCGCGAGACGCTGGCCTCACGGTTGTCGCCGCTGCGCGACTTTCTGCTGCTGTTCTTCTTCGTCGGCCTGGGCGCGCAGCTTGACCTTGGGCTGGTCCCGGCGCAGGTGCCCGAGGCGCTCTTGCTTTCGGCCTTCGTGCTGGTGGGCAACCCCTTGATCGTGCTGGCGATCATGGCGGCGCTGGGTTACGCCAAGCGGACGGGTTTCCTGGCCGGGCTGACCGTGGCCCAGATCAGCGAGTTCAGCCTGATCTTCGTCGCCATGGGGGTCACGCTGGGCCATGTCGGGCCCGAGGCGCTGGGGCTGACCACCTTCGTCGGCATCGTCACCATCGCCAGTTCGACCTACATGATCCTGAATTCGCACCGGCTCTGGGCAGTCTGCGAGCCTTGGCTGGGCTGGTTCGCCGGTCGCCCCGCGCGGCGTGAAGATGCGGTCGGGCCGGTCGGGCCGGACTACGACACGATCGTCTTCGGCATGGGGCGCTATGGCGGCGGCATCGCGCAGGGGCTGGCCGCGCGCGGGCACCGGGTGCTGGGCGTGGACTTCGACCCCACGGTGACGAAGGGCAGGGGCGGCCCGGACCTGATCTTCGGCGATGCCTCGGACCCGGAATTAGTGGCAGGCCTGCCGCTTGGCCCGGTGCGCTGGGTGGTGCTGGCGGTGCCCCCGCATGCGGGCGACATGCAAAGCGATGATCCGCGCCTGACGCTGCTTGAGGCTCTGCGCGCGGTCGGCTATCGCGGACAGACGGCTGTTATTATCCAAGGCCCGGATGACGCCGCCCGGATGCATGTTGCCGGGGCGGACCTGACGCTGGAGCCCTATCCGGACGCCGCGGTGCGCGCAGCCGACCGCATCGCGGCGGCGCATGGGAAAGTGATACCAGCATGACCGAGACAAAAGGCAAAGCGGCACAGGCACTGCGCAAGAGCCGGAGCGGTCCGTCGGCGGGGCCGCGGCGGCTGGAGCTGGCCTTGCAGGGCGGCGGCGCGCATGGCGCCTTCACCTGGGGCGTGCTGGACCGCCTGCTGGAGGAGACCGGGATCGAGATCGTCGCCCTCAGCGGTGCCAGCGCCGGGGCCATGAACGCGGTCCTGGTGGCGCATGGCCTGATGCACGGCGGCCCGGACGCGGCGAAACGCGCGCTCTGGCAGTTCTGGAAGGGGGTCGCCCGCGCGGCCCTGTCGCTGCGCGCCGCAGATGCCGCCTTCGCGATGCTGGCCCCGCCACCCGGCCTTTCGGCCAGTGGCCTGCTGCCCTTTGCGCTCTGGTCGGCGACCCATGCCGCTTGGCGCACCTTTGCCGAACAGGCGGCCGGACAGGTCGCGCAGGATCTGAACCCGCTTGGCCCGCTGCTGGAGCAGCTGGTGGATTTCGAGGCCCTGCGCCAGCCGCAGGCACCCCGGCTGTTCCTGTCGGCCACGGATGTCGCCACCGGCAACCTGCGGGTGTTCCGCAATGCCGACCTCTCGGCCGCGGCGGTGCTGGCCTCGGCCTGCCTGCCGCAACTGTTCCACGCCGTCGAGATCGACGGCCGCGACTACTGGGACGGCGGCTATCTGGGCAACCCGCCGCTGGCACCGCTGATCGCGGAAAGCCCCGGCGACGATCTTCTGGTGGTGCAGGTCAACCCGGCATACCGCGCGGGAGTGCCCGCTGGTGCCGCGGCGATCGCCGCGCGGGTGAACGAGATCACCTTCAATGCCAGCCTTGGCAACGAGCTGCGCGGCATCCTGGCGCTGAAACGCGCGCTGGGGGCGATCAAGCCGGCCGATTGTCCCGACGATCCGCTGCTGCGGCGGCTCGCCAGCCTGCGGCTGCACCGGATCGCGGCGGACGAGAGCGATTTCGCGCCCGGCCAATCCAGCCGGCGCATCCCGGAATGGTCGGCCTTGCAGGCCCTGCACGGTGCGGGCCGGCGTGCCGCCGATGCCTGGCTGTCACAGTTCGGTGCAAGTCTCGGGCAGGAAAGCACCTTCACCGCCATCGCCGAAGGAGACCGGGCGTGACCGCACTACTTGCCGTCCTGCTGGCGCTGGCGCTGCTGATCGTGCTGGCCTATCGCGGCCTCAGCGTGCTGATCGCGGCCCCGCTGGCGGCGGCGCTGGCGGCGGGGCTTTCGGGGGCGCCGGTCATGGCCTCGCTGACCCAGGTGATGATGCCGGGCATGGGCGGTTTTGTCGTGCAGTTCCTGCTCTTGTTCCTTCTGGGCGCGATCTTCGGCAAGCTGATGGAGGATACCGGCGCCACTCGCAGCCTGGCTGAGGCGATGGTGACGCGGATGGGCCCGGCCAACACCATCCCGGCGGTGGTGCTGGCCTGCGCGGTGCTGACCTATGGCGGGGTGTCGCTGTTCGTGGTGGCCTTTGCGGTAGCCCCGCTTGCGACCGAGCTTTTCGCCCGCAGCAAGCTGCCCCGCCCGCTGATCCCGGCGACGATCGCGCTCGGGGCCTTCACCTTCACCATGACCGCGCTGCCCGGCACGCCCTCGATCCAGAACGCGATCCCGATGCCCTTCTTCGGCACCACCGTCTTTGCCGGGCCGGGGCTGGGGCTGGTGGCCGGCGCGGTGATGCTGGGCTTCGGGCTGGCCTGGCTGATGTGGCGCGCCCGCCACGGCCGTTTTGCCGAGGATACCGTGGCCCCCGCTGATGCCGGGATGCTGCCGCGCCGCTTCCGCGAGATGGCCCAGGGCGAGGGCTTCGACATCGCCGAGGCGCGCCAGGGCGGCGAGGCCCCGGCCGATCTGCCGCCCTTGTGGCTGGCGGCGCTGCCGATCGTGGCGGTGGTGGCGCTGAACGGGCTGTTCGCCGGGGTTCTGCTGCCGATGCTCGACACCGCCTATCTGGCCGAGGAGCGCTGGGGCGGGGTCGGCTTTGACCGGCTGCGCGGCGTCTGGGCGATCATCCTGGCGCTGGCGGTGACGATCCTTCTGATCATCCTGACCAACCGCCGGCGGCTGCCCGACCTGACCGAATCCCTCAGCGCGGGGGCCGGAGCCTCGGCGCTGCCGCTGCTGAATACCGCGGTGCTGGTCGGTTTCGGCACCGTCATCGCCGCGCTGCCGGTCTTTGCCGTGGTCAGCGAGGCGGTGCTGGGCATCGCGCCCGGAAACCCGCTTGTCGCGCTGGCGGTGTCCTCCAGCATCCTGTCGGGGCTGACCGGCTCGGCCTCGGGCGGGATGAGCATCGCGCTGACCACGATGGGCGAGACGTTCCTGGCGCGCGGCGTCGCCGCGGGGATCGACCCGGGCGTGCTGCACCGGGTGATCGTGGTCGCGACCGGCGGGCTGGACACCTTGCCGCACAACGGCGCGGTGATCACGCTGCTGACGGTCTGCCGGCTTGACCACCGCCGCGCCTATGGCGACATCTTCATGGTGGCGGTGCTTGGCCCGATCCTGGCGCTGCTGGTGATCCTGCTGCTGGCCGCGTGACGGCGGCCCGGACCTGCGGCACCGTTTCCCGTCTGCCCGGACCAGCGACAGCGCGCGCGACCTTGACACTGCACGCTGCGCAACCGACAAGGCGGCGGTAAAAGCTGGAGTGGTGGCATGATGGATTTCGTCTTTTTCGTGGCCGGGCTTGGCCTGCTGGTCGTGGGGGCGGAACTGCTGGTGCGCGGGGCCTCGCGGCTGGCGCTGGCGGTCGGAATCTCGCCGCTGGTGGTCGGGCTGACCGTCGTTGCCTACGGCACCTCGGCCCCCGAAGTGGCGGTGTCCGTCGGAGCTGCCTTCGCCGCGCAGACCGACATCGCCATTGGCAATGTGGTTGGATCGAACATCTTCAACGTGCTCTTCATCCTGGGCCT
>JAZKDV010000117.1:3984-5985 GCA_040387395.1 Pseudomonadota bacterium
CGCTGGTGATCAACCGCCAGATCATCCGGCAAGAAGTGCCGATCATGATCGGGGTTTCGGTGCTCTGCGTCGCGCTGGCCTGGAACGGGATGATCGGCGTTCTGGAATCCGGTCTGCTGGTCGCGCTGCTGTTCGCCTACACGATCTTTCTGGTGGTGCAGTCGCGGCGCGAGACCCAGCGCAACGCCGCGGATGTGGAGAATGAGGTCGACCAAGCGGGAACCGGAGGCTGGGCAAGCTCGCGCCTCGTGCAGGTCGGGCTGATCCTGGCCGGACTGGTCTGTCTTGTCATCGGATCGCGGTTTCTGGTGTCGGCCTCGATCGCCTTTGCCCAGTCACTGGGGGTCAGCGAGCTGGTGATCGGCCTGACCATCGTCGCCGCCGGCACCTCGCTGCCCGAGGTGGCGACCTCGATCACCGCCGCGATCAAGGGCGAGCGCGACATCGCGGTCGGCAATGTGGTCGGATCGAACATCTTCAACATCCTCGGCGCGCTTGGCCTGTCGGGCCTTGCGGCCGGGGTGGCCGGGTCGGGCGGGCTGGGCGTCGCAAGTTCGGTGATGGCCTTCGACATCTGGGTGATGCTGGCCACGGCGGTCGCCTGTATTCCGATCTTCCTGTCGGGACGCGAGATCGCGCGGTGGGAGGGCTTTGTCTTCGTCGCCTATTACGTCTTCTACATCACCTACCTGATCCTTTCCGCCGAACGGCACGCCGCGCTGGAGACGATGACCACGGCGATGGTCTATTTCGTGATCCCGCTGACCCTGGTGACCGCCGCGGCGATCTACCTGCGGCCGAACCGGACGGGGAATGTCTGAGACCCGGGATCCCCCGGTAAGCGCAACTCCTTCCAAAGGGGCCTGACGATGAACCAGGAGGCGCTGATCCTGTTCAATCTCGCCGAAGCACTGGGGATCGGTCTCTTGATCGGTGCCGAGCGCGAACAGCGGATGTCGCAGACGGACGTCAAGTCCTCGGCCGGGATCCGGACCTTTGCCATCACGGCGCTCTTGGGTGCGGTTGCGCAACTGACCGGCGGCGTCGCCCTGCTGATCGCCGCCGTCCTGGGTGTCGTCCTGCTGGCCGGGCTGGCCTACTGGCGTGGACGGGCCGAGAATGTCGGCCTGACCACCGAGATCGCGCTGGTGATGACGGTGCTCCTGGGCGGGCTGTCGGTGACGCAGCCGCTGGTGGCCGCCGGGGTCGGGGTGGTGGTGGCGGTGCTGCTGGCCTCGCGCGCCTTTCTGCACAGTTTCGTGCGCTCGGTGATGACCGAACAGGAGTTGCGCGACGGGCTGATGCTGGCGGCGGCGACGCTGGTGGTGTTGCCGATCCTGCCGAACCAGACCTTCGGCCCCTACGCCGTGCTGAACCCCTATCTGATGTGGTCGGTGGTGATCATGGTCATGGTCATCGCCGCTGCCGGCCATGTGGCGGTGCGGGTTTACGGGGCGCAATACGGGCTGGCGCTGACCGGCCTTGCCTCGGGTTTCGTCTCCAGCACGGCGACGGTCCGCGACATGGCGGGGCGGGCCCGCATCGCTGTGACCGAGCGCGAGGGCGCTGTAGCAGGAGCCTCCCTGTCCTCGGTCTCGACTGTGGTGACGATGGCGCTGGTGCTGGCGGCGACCAACAGTGCCACGCTGCACGCAATGGCCGCGCCACTTCTTGCCGCGGGCCTGGCGGCGGGTCTCTTTTCCATGCCCTGGGCGCTGGCGGCGTTGCGCGCGCCGCGGGTCGTCGTCGAGGCGGCGCCGCCCGATCAGGACTCCACCCCGGTCGTTCCGCAACGTGCGATCAGCCTGAAAGAAGCACTGGCTTTTTCAGTCGCCCTGGCCGCAATCATGCTGGCGTCCACCGCCGTGCAGCAGGAATTCGGCAAGACCGCGATGATCGCCGCCGCAGCGCTGGCGGGTCTTGTCAACACGCAATCTGCGGCGATCTCGGTCGCGCTGATGGTCGGGTCGGGCCAGATCGCGCCACAGGATGCGGTGCTGC
>JAZKDV010000118.1:0-2023 GCA_040387395.1 Pseudomonadota bacterium
GTGCCCGCGATCTCGCTGCCCTTCTTCGACGAGCCGGTTTCGCCTGCGCCATCCACGCCGGCAACCGAACGCCTGCTGGAGGCGTTCGAGCCTGTCACCGAGCAGGTCATCGAGCAGGACGTCACCGAGAAGGAGCCCGAGGAACTGGGCATGGCCGCCGAGGATCATGAGCGTCTGGAAGAGTTGCTGGACGAACTGATGGGCCTGAAGGCCCGTCTGCAGGCCGCGCGCCAGGCCTGAACCGGCGCAAAACGCCGTAAAAAAGCTTTCCAGATAAAGGCTTGTGGCGCGGTTGGGTCGTCGCTATGTTCCGCGACCTTTCGAACCCCCTGAGGCGGCTTTCGCCTCAATCATCTAAGTCGGAGCGTGGCGCAGCCTGGTAGCGCACTTGTCTGGGGGACAAGGGGTCGCAGGTTCAAATCCTGTCGCTCCGACCAATTCTTTACCGTCATCATTTGTGGGCAGGATTCCCGGCCCCTCGCTTGCGCTCCGGGCGTTCGCCGCTTTCGCATGTCCACCGGACATGCTCACGCGCGAACGCGCGCCGCGCCTCACCCTGTCGCTCCGACCATTTTCACCTTCATCACCTGTGACGCGGGATTCCCGGCGCTCCCCCGCCATTCGGCGCGGCAGTGCTTCAGGTCATTTCAAAATCGGCCCCGGCAATTCCACATCCGGCACTTTCGTCTCTCCGCGTCCGACATGGCTGTGGCGATAGCCATAGGCGTAATAGAAGCCCAGCCCGATCAGCGACCAGACCGGAAACAGCAGCTGCGCCTGCCAGGGCAGGAAGAAGAACAGGATCGTGCAGCCCACCACCGACAGCGGCGCGAAAATCCAGATCAGCGGGGCGCGGAAGGGGCGCTTGCGGTCCGGCTGGGTCCGGCGCAGCACCAGCACCGCCAGCGACACGACGGCGAAGGCGAACAGCGTGCCGGAATTGGAAATGTCCGCCAGCCGTCCCACCGGCAGGAATGCGGCGGCGAAGGCGACCGCGATACCGGTGATCCATGTCACGACGTGCGGGGTGCGGAAACGCGGATGAATGCTGCTGAGTTTATCCGGCAGCAATCCGTCGCGCGACATCACGAAGAAAATGCGGGTCTGGCCGAACATCATCATCAGGATCACGGTGGGCAAGGCGAGGCCAGCCGCCAGCCCCAGAAGGTTGCCTACCATGGGATGTCCGATGGACCGCAGCACATGCGCCAAGGCCTCGCGCGAACAGACCAGAGGCTCGGTGGCCAATGCCGTACAGGCCTGGGTCAGGGCCGTGCTGCCGGGGCTGAGGCCTTCGCCGTTCGGCCCCAGAACCGGCTGTGCGCCATAGGAGCCGATCGCCCCCGCCGCCACCAGCAGATAGATGACGGTGCAGATTCCCAGCGACAGGATCAGTCCCAGCGGCAGGTTGCGCTGCGGATTCTTGGTCTCCTCGGCGGCGGTGGACACTGCGTCGAAGCCGACATAGGCGAAGAAGATGGAGGCCGCCGCCGCGACAATGCCGGTGGTGCCCAGCGGCGCGAAGGGATGGAAATTCTCGGCATTCATCACCGGCAGGGCCAGCCAGATGAACGCGCCCAGCGCCGCCAGCTTGATCGCGACCAGCACGGCATTGACGGTGGCGCTTTCGCGGGTGCCGATCACCAGCAGGCAGGTGACGGCGAGCGCGATCAAGACCGCCAGCAGGTTGAAGGTGCCGCCGGCATAGGGACCGGCCGCCAGTTCGGGCGGTATGATGCTGGGATCGGGCAGGTGGGCCAGCAGGCCGACGATATAGCCGGACCATCCCACCGACACCGCGCTGGCGGCGACGGCATATTCCAGGATCAGCGCCCAGCCGACCAGCCAGGCCACCAGTTCGCCGAGCACGGCATAAGAATAGGTGTAAGCCGAGCCGGATACCGGCACCATCGAGGCCAGTTCGGCATAGCACAGCGCCGCCACGGCGCTGACGGCGCCTGCTATCACAAACGCCATCATCATGCCGGGACCGGATTTCTGCGCCGCTTCCGCCGTCAGAACG
>JAZKDV010000119.1:0-5997 GCA_040387395.1 Pseudomonadota bacterium
CATCGACATCGGCGACCCGGTTCAGATAAAGCGCCATCCCGCCCCAGCCGCAGCCGATATCGAGCACCCGCTGGCCGGGCTTCAGATGGAGTTTGGCGGCGATATGCGCCTTCTTGTCGGCCTGCGCCTGATCGAGGCTGTTGGTCGGATCGGTGAAATAGGCGCAGCTATATTGGCGATCGACGTCGAGGAAGAGATCGTAGAGCCGGTCGTTCAGATCATAATGATGCGCGACATTGCGCCGCGACGCGCGGGCGGTGTTGAAGCTGGTGAGCGCCGCCTTGGTCCGATCGCGGATTAGGCTGGCCCAGGTGCCGCGCAGGGTGATGCGGCCTTCCTCCCACTGGCCATTGGTGCGGACCAAGGTGATCAGGTCGCGAATGTCGCCCTGCTCCTGGACGATCCGCCCGTCGATATAGGCCTCGGCCGCGTGAAGATGCGGATTGCGCGCGATGAATCGGCCGACACCCTTGTCGGCGAATCGGATCGTCACCGGCTTCAGTTCCGGATCGGGGTTTCCATAGGTTTTTCGGCTGCCATCGGCAAAGACCATGGTGATCTCGCCGCGCTTGAACAGGCGGCCGACGAAGTTGTCGAATAGCGACATGCAGTGCGCGCTCCTTGGCGGCGCATAAAGACGGTGCGGGGCCAGGGATGCAAGGGGTAAGCTACCCCAGCGCCGCCTGCTTCTCTGCGGCGAGCCGGTCGAGCTCGGCCCGGCTCTTCTTCTCTGACGCCGACTTGAGCTGCCCGCACGCCGCCATGATGTCGCGTCCGCGCGGGGTGCGCACCGGGGCGGAGATGCCGCCCTCGAAAATGATGTTCGAAAAGCGCCTTATCCGGTCGGGATCCGAACATTCATAGTCCGCGCCGGGCCACGGGTTGAACGGGATCAGGTTCACCTTGGCAGGCAGCTTGTACTTCTTGAGCAGCCGGACGAGCTCATAGGCGTCCTCGTCGCTGTCATTCTTGTCCTTGAGCATGACATATTCGAAGGTGATCCGCCGGGCATTGTTGGCGCCGGGATAATCGGCGCAGGCCTGGAGCAGCTCTTCCAGTCCATATTTGCGGTTGAGCGGGACGATCTCGTCGCGCACTTCCTTGGTTACCGCGTGGAGCGACACCGCGAGGTTGACCCCGATCTCCTCGCCGGCGCGCGCCATCATCGGCACCACGCCCGAGGTCGACAGGGTGATCCGACGCTTCGACAGCGCGAGCCCGTCGCCGTCCATCACCAGCTTGAGCGCATCGCGGACATTGTCGAAATTATAGAGCGGCTCGCCCATCCCCATCATCACGATGTTGGTGACCTTGCGGCCGGGACCGGTGGACGGCCAGTCTTCCAGCGCGTCCTTGGCGATCAGGAGTTGGCCGAGGATTTCATCGGGGGTCAGGTTGCGCACCAGCTTCTGGGTGCCGGTGTGGCAGAAGCGGCAGGTCAGCGTGCAGCCCACCTGCGAGGAAACACACAGCGTGCCGCGGTCGCTTTCGGGAATATAGACGGTCTCGAACTCGATGCCGGGCCCGGTGCGCAACAGCCATTTGCGGGTGCCGTCTTCCGAAACCTGCGCCGTGACAATCTCAGGCCGCGCCAGAGTGAAGGAATGCTCCAGCAGCTCGCGGAAGTCGCGCGCCAGGTTGGTCATCGAGGCGAAGTCGCGCGCACCATGGACATAGATCCAGTTCCACAACTGGCTCACCCGCATGGCGGCGGATTTGTCCGGTATGCCCGCACCCAGCAACGCGGTTTTCAGCGCACCCCGGTCGAGACCGATAAGAGAGGTGCGTGGTTCCATTACATCGGGCAGGAAGCGTGAATCTTTGCCAGCGCGTCGTTGAAGCCCGACAGGCTGTAGGTGTCGGTAGTCCTGGTGCCACGCTGGGAAATCCCAGAGGCCACCGCCGACACGCCGCCCCGCATGGCGTCAACCAGGCGAGCATTCTCGTTCAGCGACTCCAGCCAGGCGCTGCCGACAGCATTGTTGTTGCGGATGAAGAAAGTGAACTTGCTGGGGCCGACGCCCAGCGCGGCGGTACCCTTTTCATTGGCCGGATAGCCCAGGACGATCTGGGGCTCGGCGCGAACCTTGCGCGACGGCCAGGTGCTGACCATGAGATAGATATCGCTGCGCTTGGCGCCGCGGGGGCGCGTCGCGCGCGGCTTGGACAGTGCATAACAGGTCAGGCTGGAACCCGAACCGGTCTGATAGGCGGTCCAGTTGTTGTACACGCCCAGCAGTGTGGCGGGCACGGTGCCGACAGCAGGCTGCGCCATGGCGGGCAAGGCGGCAAACGCGCCCAGCGCGGCACCCGCAAAAATTCCCAGCATCCTGTTCATGAAAACTCCGGCTTACGGCCCAATCCGGTGCAGAAAATTGCATTGGAATCGGGCGTTTGTGTGATTGGGCGCACCATAACGAAAGCGCCCCTGCCCCTGCAAGTTTTCCGCTGCCCCCGGGTTCCATAGGCGATGGGATTTTGTGGCCTGAGCAGGAGCAAGGAGCGATGTGGGCGAAAAGCCCATGAGCGACGCGCGACGCACTCAGGACGCAAAAGACCAAGCCTATTCGCGCAGGCCGTAACCCTTGGAATATAGCCGCCACACGGTCGCGCCCAGCACCACCAGGAGCAGCAGGGTGAGCCCCTCGCCCAGGCCCGCCGGTGTTTCGTCGAACCCGATCATCGAACCGCGCAGGCCATTGATGAAATAGTAGAAGGGATTGGCCCAGGCCAGCCAGCGCAGCCATTCGGGCAGCATCCCGACGGTGTTAAACACCCCGCCCACCATCGACAGGGGCGTCAGGAAAAACACCACCGGCATGTTGAGCTGCTCGAAACTCTTGGACCACAGGCCGACTACAATGCCCAAAAGGCCGAACACCGCCGATACACTGACGATCCAGAACAGGAACAGCGGCCAGGATTCGACATGAGTGGCGTCGAAGAACAGCCCCATGAACATGATGCCCACACCGGTGACCGAGGCGCGCAGCACCACCACCGACAGGCTGCCCGCGATCATCTCGGCATAGGAGAGCGGCGCCACCAGCGTCTCCTCGATGAACTTGATGAAGCGCGAGAAATAGATCGCCGAGGAGGATTGCAGGAAGGCGGCGTTGACCACGTTCATCATCACGATGCCCGGCAGCACGAATTCCAGATAGCGGTGCCCGCCGATCTCGGTGATGCGCCCGCCGACCACGAAGCCGAAAATGAAGATGAACAGCAGCGCCGAAATCCAGGGCGCGATAAAGGCCTGGATCGGCACCCGCATCATGCGCGACACTTCGCGCCGCACCATGGTGTAAAGGCCGATCCAGTTGGTGCCCATCTTGGCGTTCTGGTCCATGCTACTGCGCCGCCACGTGATCGGCCTGCGCGCCGGTGGCCACCAGATAAGCCTGTTCCAGCCCGCCGGGTTCGGCCACCATTTCATCCTTGGTGCCTTCGCGCACCACGCGGCCCTTGTTGACGATGGCGATCTGGCGGCAAAGACGCTCGACCTCTTCGAGATAATGCGAAGTCAGCAGGATGGTCTTGCCGTCGCGGTTGATCTCGGCGAGATAGCGCCACAGCACGCGGCGCAGTTCCACGTCCACGCCCGCCGTGGGCTCGTCCAGGATGATCAGCTTGGGGTCGTGGATCAGCGCGCGCGCCAGCACCACGCGGCGCTTGAGCCCGCCCGACAATTCGCGGAACTGCTTCTTGTGGTGGGCGGTCAGTTCGAACCGCTCCATCAGCATGTCGGTGCGCTCCTTGCGCAACGCGGCCCGCATACCGAAATAACCGCCCATCCAGTCCACGATCTGGCGCGGGCTGGCAAAGGGATCGACATTGAATTCCTGCGGGCACAGGCCGACCAGGCGGCGCGCCTCGCGATAGTCCTTCACCGCATCAATGCCGAAGATTTCGATCTTGCCGGCGCTCGGCTCGGCGATGCCGGTGATGCAATGGATGGTGGTAGATTTTCCCGCGCCATTGGGACCCAGGAAGCCGAAGAACTCCCCTTCCGGGATTGTCAGCGAAATGTCCTCAACCGCGACGGTGCCGCGGGCATAGACTTTGCGCAGATTGGAAATGCGGAGGGCCGGCGTTGCCATGGTGGGTCTTATATGGAGTGCGTCCGCGCTTTGCCAACCCTAGTAATCACGGGGCTTGGCCAGCGGGGCGCCCCAATTGTGGACAGGCGGAACATCCACGTCCCGGCCGCCCGGCGTGATGGGCCGCCCGCCATAGCCGCCCAGGCTGATGAGCCGGTCGTAGAGGACGATGGCGCCCGCCATGCCCACATTGATGGAAAAGCGTGTGGGAATCTTCACCACAAACTCGCACCGGGAGACCATCTGGGGCGACAGGGAATAGCGTTCCGCCCCAAAGATATAGGCGGCGCGGCTGGGATGCCGGAAGCGCGGCAGTTCCACCGCATCATCCGTGATCTCCACCCCCACCAGGCGGCAGCCCAGCGGCAGCCGGAAATCCTCGGGCGTGTCGAAGGAATGAAAGGGAATCACCCCTTCGGCATTGCTGGTATCGCTGTTGGCCTTGGACAGGTTCAGGCGCGGGGCGATGGAGAAAAAGAAACTCGCATCGAAGGCATGCGCGATCCGGACCAGATTGCCCAGATTCATCGGCTTGGAGACGCCTTCGATTCCTACGCCAAAATAGCCCTTCATCAGGCCTGACTATCCCGATTCAGGCGGGTGCGCCAACGCCGCAACCAAATCCGGCCTGTCATGTTAGACAAGGCGTACCATGTCCCGCCCCTCCCCCAGAGCCCGCCTGAAAAAACGCATCAACCAGGCCCCGCTGTTCAAGCGGCTGGGCCCGGGGCTGATCACCGGCGCGGCGGACGACGATCCCAGCGGCATCGCCACCTACAGCCAGGCCGGCGCCCAGTTCGGCTTTGACCTGCTCTGGACCATGGTGCTGACCTTTCCGCTGATGGTCGCCATCCAGATGATCTGCGCCCTGATCGGGCGGGTGACGGGGCGCGGGCTGGCCTACAACATGACGCAGGTTCTGCCGGCGCCCGTGGTGACGAGCCTGCTGGCGCTGCTGTTCATCGCCAACACCATCAATGTCGGCGCCGACCTTGCCGCGATGGGCGAAGCCGCCCGGCTGGTGACGGGAGGGAGCCAGCACGGCTTCACCATTTTCTTCGCCTTCCTGTCGTTGGGCCTGCAGCTTTTCATTCCCTATCGCCGCTATTCGCGCTTTTTGATGGTGCTGACCTTCAGCCTGTTCGCCTATGTCGCCATCCTGTTCCTGCTGCCGCTGGACTGGCGCGCGATCGGCGCCGGCATGATCGGGCTGGGCGCCGCCCTGAACGAAAATGCCGCCATCACCATCGTGGCGATCTTCGGCACCACCATCAGTCCCTATCTTTTCTTCTGGCAAAGCGCACAGGAGGTCGAGGAAGTCGATCACGACGAACGGCTGCAGCCGCTGCTGAAGGACCCGGACGAAGCCGAGGAAGCCATCAGCCGCATCCGGCTGGATACGGTGGCGGGCATGCTGGCATCCAACCTGATCGCGCTGGCCATCATGATCGCCACCGCCGCCACCCTGCACCAGAATGGCATCACCAATATCCAGACCGCCGCCGACGCGGCGAACGCGCTGAGGCCCATCGCAGGACCGTTCGCCTTTGCGCTATTCGCCCTGGGGATCATCGGCACGGGCCTCTTGGCCATTCCGGTGCTGGCGGGATCGACCGGCTATGCCATCGCAGAAGCCCGGGGCTGGAAGACGGGCCTGGACAACATGCCCTGGCAGGCGCGCGGCTTTTACACCGTGATCGGCGCGGCAGTCCTGCTGGGATTGGGCATCGGCTTTTGCGGCATCAATCCGATCGAGGCGTTGTACTGGAGCGCAGTGTTGAACGGCCTCGTCGCGGTCCCGATAATGGTCGCCCTGATGCTGGTGGCCTGCAATCGCAAAAAGATGGGCGCCTTCTGCCTCGGGCCCACCCTGCGCTGGCTGGGCTGGCTGACCACC
>JAZKDV010000120.1:0-3428 GCA_040387395.1 Pseudomonadota bacterium
CCGGCCAATCGCGCCGCCACCGAAACCGTGGTGCTGGCCGGCGGTTGCTTCTGGGGCGTGCAGGCGGCGTTCGAGCATGTGAAGGGCGTGACCCGCGTGGCGGCGGGCTATTCCGGCGGCACCCAGGAAACGGCGAATTACGACGAGGTCAGCAGCCGGCGCACCGGCCATGCCGAAGCGGTGGAGATCGTCTTCGATCCCAAACAGGTGAGCTTCGGCCAGTTGCTGCAGATCTATTTCTCGGTGGTGCACGATCCCACCCAGCTCAACCGCCAGGGCCCGGATCGGGGCGCCCATTATCGTTCGGAAGTTTTCGCCACCAGTCCGGCGCAGCAGGCGACGGCCAAGGCCTATATCGCCCAGCTCGATGCGGCGCGGCTTTTTCCGGCGCCCATCGTTACCAAGGTCAGCGCCCTGAAAGGTTTCTACCGGGCCGAATCCGAACATCAGGACTATCTGGTCAAGAATCCCAACTCGGCCTACATCCGGGAACATGACCTGCCCAAGCTCGCCGCCCTGAAGCGGGTCTGGCCACAGTTCTGGCGGGAAAATCCGGTGCTCTTGGCCCATACCCGGGATTAAAACCCCGTCATATCGCGCCCGGCGTTCACCAAGCCGCGCCAAAGCTGGCGCTGGGGCGGGGGCAGGGTCCCAAGGGGCGTTTCCTTTGTCCGCCTGATCTGGTAGTTCGTCCGCCCGGCTGGGTCGGGGGCTGCTGAAAAGGCGGCTTTTGGGCTTATCCGAAGAAATAAAAGCGAATCCGAAGCGATGAAAAACCTGACTGAACGTCTTGTCGTGGGCGGTGCCGCGCTAGCTCTCGGCCTGCTCCTGGGCTGGATGGTGCGCGGCGTGGCGACCTACAAAACCAACGCGGCCGTGCTGTCCGCCTATGACGAGTGGCGCGTGACCTGTCCCGCCGCCACCGTGAAGGAAGGCTCCTGCGAGCTTTCCAGCGAGATCATGGACAAGAGCCAGCCGCAGCCGGTTGCGCGCACCACTATTACCACCGACCCGCAGGGCAATCAGGTGATCGGCTTCCACATGCCGCTGGGCGTGGCGCTGGAAGCGGGCATGGGCCTGACCATCGGCAAGGAACCGGTCAAGGTTTTGCCCTATCGCACCTGCAACGCGGTCGGCTGCCTTGCCACCGCGCCGTTCGACGACAAGATGGCCGCCGCGCTCAAGGGCGCGACCGAAGCCCGCGTGATGTTCGCCACCCTGGAAGGCAAGCCCATCGCCGTGGCGATGACCTTCAAGGGCTATGACGCCGCCGTTCGCGCCTGGCGCAGCGGCGACGCCAAACGCACCAACTGGTTCTGGAGACTTTGGTCATGACGTTCTCACGTTCCCTGATGGGGTCCGTGCTGGGCGTTCTGCTCGCCTCCGGTCCCGCGCTGGCCCAGGACGCCGCCGCTCCCGCGGCTGCGTCCCCCGCTCCCTCGGGGCGTCCCGACGTGAAGGCGATCGGCGACTGGGTGGTCCGTTGCTTTCCCGTCAAGGGCCCCAGCCCCTGCGACATCTATCAGGAGCTGAACGATCAGCGCAGCCAGCAGCGCGTGCTGTCCTTCTCCATTACCTATGTGCCCAGCCAAGACCGGCACATGATCCAGATTACGGTGCCGCTGGAAGTCTCAATCCCGCGCGGCCTGGTGCTCGAAACCGACCAGTTCAAGTCGCAGCCGATGAAGTACCGCATGTGCGACCGCACCGGCTGCTTCGTGCAGATTCCGATCGAGAATGCGGCGATCAACTCCATCGCCAAGTCGGGACCGGATGCCAAGGTCCGCATCTTCGCCGACAGCGGTAAATCCTATGAGTTGAAGTTCTCGCTCAAGGGTTTTGCTGCTGCCCATGATTCGATGGTCGAGCAGGTTCGCGTCAAGGCGACCCCAGTGTCCGCTACCCCTGCCGCACCGGCTGCTACGCCGTAACGGCGACCTAATGCCAGCGTGCGAACCTCGCGGAGCGGCGACGTGAAACGCTAAACTTGTTCTGGAGATTCTAGTCATGACGTTTTCGCATTCCGTGATGGGCGCCGCGCTGGGCATTCTGCTCGCCTCCGGCGCCGCGCTGGCCCAGGACGCCGCCGCTCCCCAAGGTCGTCCCGACGTGAAGGCGATCGGCGACTGGGTCGTCCGCTGCTTCCCGATCACCAGCCCCAGCCCCTGCGACATCTATCAGGAGCTGAACGATCAGCGCAGCCAGCAGCGCGTGCTGTCCTTCTCCATTACCTATGTGCCCAGCCAAGACCGGCACATGATCCAGATTACGGTGCCGCTGGAAGTCTCAATCCCGCGCGGCCTGGTGCTCGAAACCGACCAGTTCAAGTCGCAGCCGATGAAGTACCGCATGTGCGACCGCACCGGCTGCTTCGTGCAGATGCCGATCGAGAATGCGGCGATCAACTCCATCGCCAAGTCGGGACCGGACGCCAAGGTCCGCATCTTCGCCGACAGCGGCAAGTCCTATGAGCTGAAGTTCTCGCTCAAGGGCTTTGCCGCCGCCCATGACTCGATGGTCGAACAGGCCCGCGCCAAGGCCAAGAGCGTTACGCCGGCTCCGGCGGCGCCCGCCGCTCCGGCTGCGACGCCGTAACGGTCACAAACAAGATAAAAAAAGGCCGGCGGTTTTCGCCGGCCTTTTTTTATGCCTTGGCGGGTTTGAACCGCATGGCGACGCCATTCATGCAGTATCTTTTCCCGGTGGGCGGCGGACCGTCGTCAAAGACATGGCCCAGATGCCCGCCGCAGCGGCGGCAATGCACCTCGGTGCGCACCATGCCGAGCTTCCTGTCGGTGGTGGTGCCGATCGCGTTGGGCAATGGCCGCCAGAAGCTGGGCCAGCCGGTGCCGCTCTCGAACTTGGTGCTGGAGGAATACAGGTCCAGCTCGCAACCGGCACAGGCGAAAATGCCGTCGCGTTTCTCCTTGTCCAGCGGCGAGGAAAAGGGGCGCTCGGTGCCTTCGTGGCGCAGCACGTCATAGGCCGCGGGCGACAGCAGCTTCTTCCACTCGGCATCGCTCCTGGTCACTTCAAAGCCGAAGGCCGGCGCGCCAAGCGCGGCGCTGCCCATCAGACCGGCCAGGAATATTCGTCTGCGCATGCCTGCCTCCATCGATGTTTGTACGGCCATCGCCGCGTTCCGGTTCACGGGAACCTTCGCGCAACGCCGCCCGTTATACCAGAAGCGTTTCCCCAAACGTCAAAACCCCATTTCAGGAGCATTCATGGACAAGGACAGAATCGAAGGATCCGCCACCCAGGCCAAGGGCGCGGTCAAGGAAGCCGTCGGCAAGCTGACCGGCGACGCCAAGCTGAAGGCCGAAGGCGCGGCCGACAAGGCTGCCGGCAAGGTGCAGAATGCCGTCGGCGGCGCCAAGGATGCCGTGCGCGACGCCTTCAAGAACTAATTCACCTTAAATGACGGA
>JAZKDV010000120.1:3528-5946 GCA_040387395.1 Pseudomonadota bacterium
GCATGATCCGTTTTCTCGGCTGGGGCCGCTCCATCGTCATGTCGGTGGTCAATGGCATCGCGCGGGCCGTGGTGGCGCTGATCCTGCTGCTGGTGGTGCTGCTGGTCTTTTCTCTGGCCCGGGGTGATGGCCAGCCCGGCAACATGGTGCTGGCGCTGGACCTGCGCGAGCCGATCGCCGATTCCTCCGCATCGCCCACCACCATCTTCACGCCGCGCCGGGTGACGGTGATGGAAGTGGTGCTGGGGCTGGAAACCGCCGGCCGCGACAACCGCGTCAAGGGCATGGTGATGAAGCTGGGCAACGGCGCGCTGTCCACCGCCGAAGGCCAGGAGATCGCCGCCGCCATCGAACGCTTCCGCGGCCGTGACAAATTCGTCATTGCCCAGACCACCGCCTTCTTCGGCGCCGGCCTGGGCGACTATGTCGCCGCCAGCGCCGCCAATGAAATCTGGATGCAGCCCAAGAGCCCGTTCACGCCGGCCGGCGCGGGCGGCGGCGGGCTTTTCCTGCGCGGTGTGCTGGACAAGATCGAAGCCCAGCCGCAGATCGTCAAGCGCGCCGAATACAAAAGCGCCGCCGACATGTTCATGGAAAAGCAGATGTCGGCCGCCGACCGCGAGCAGCTCACCCGCCTGATGCAGTCGGTTTACGATTCCGCGGTGGCGCGGATGGCCACAAACCGCAAGCTGAGCCGCGAAGCTGTCGTGGCCGCGCTGGAAGCCAGCCCGCAATTCAGCGAGGACGCCCTCAAAAAGCGGCTGATCGACCGCATCGGCTATGACGATCAGGCGATCTCCGCCGCCAACGCCCGCGCCGGGGCCGGCGTCAAGGCGGTCAAGTTCATGACCTATGCGCGCGATGTGGCCAAGCCGCTGGGCAACGGCAATATCGCCATCGTGGAAGCGGCGGGCGAAATCCGCGACGGCACCGCCAAGAATTCGCTGCTGGACGCCAGTAGCGGCATCGCCAGCGACGACCTGTCCGAGGCCATCCGCCAGGCGACGCGTGACAAGTCGATCAAGGCCATCGTGCTCCGGGTGGATTCGCCCGGCGGATCGGTCACCGCGTCGGACCAGATCCTGCACGCGGTGAAGGGCGCGCAGGCAGCGGGCAAGCCGGTGGTGGTCAGCATGGGCGGAGTTGTCGCGTCCGGCGGTTATTACATTTCCACCACCGCCAACCGCATCGTCGCCCAGCCCGGCACCATCACCGGTTCGATCGGTGTCCTGACCGGCAAGATATCCTTCAACAAGACGCTGGGGCTGGTCGGCGCCAATTCGGAGCAGGTGTCGGTGGGCCGGAACACGCTGATGGGCTCTCCGCTGTCGCCCTATACCCCCGAACAGCTGGCGATTCTCAACCGCCAAGCCGACGTGATCTATGAGGACTTCACCGCCAAGGTGGCGGCGGGACGCAAGCTGCCCATCGCCAAGGTGCGCGATGTGGCGCGCGGCCGGGTCTGGTCGGGAACCGACGCCCAGAGCCACGGTCTGGTCGACCGGCTGGGCGGCTTCTGGACGGCGGCGGGCGAGGCTGCGGCCCTGGCCAAAGTTCCCGCGGGGGAAATCGTCTTCAAGGTCTATCCCCGCCGTACTGGACTTTGGGCCAGTCTGTCGCGCCTCATGGGGGACATGGACGCCAGTTTTGGAATGCTGGGCCGAATCGAATCGCTCCTGAATCTTCCTGCCCTGCAGGCTCTTTTGGGCGGGATTTCGGAGCTGCCGGCGGGTGACGTGGGCGGCGGGGTCAGCCTCAAGGCGCCCAGGCTGCCTGAACCGTGACAATCCGGGCACAAAAGCGTTTCGCAATTGCAACGAAACTGCTTGTCCCGAGGGGTCATTAAACTATAATTTCGGGTGTGCGGGGGCACGAAGCCGGCGCGGGACACCTACTGGGTGAGACTGCCGGGGTCGGGGCATTTCGCAAGACCGTGACGCCTGCTGGAGACGAGCCATAGCCCCTGCCGCAAAATCCGCCGCCATCGACGAACTGCCGTTCGAGGGCGCGCTCAAGGAGCTTGAGGCCATTGTCTCCCGGCTGGAGCAGGGCGAAGTGGATCTCGAGGATTCCATTGCATTGTACGAACGCGGCCAGGCGCTGAAGGCGCACTGCGAGAAGAAATTGAAATCGGCCGAAGGCCGGCTGGAAAAGATCGTGATGGGCGCCACCGGCCCCCAGATCGGTGAGAGCATGGAAACCGTCTGATGAATATTCCCAATACCAAGACGCCGCTGCTGGACCAGGTGGACCTGCCGGAAGACCTGCGCAAGCTGGAAAAGTGGCAGCTGCGCCAGTTCGCCGACGAGCTGCGCACCGACCTGATCGACATCGTCTCGGTCACCGGCGGCCATTTTGGCGCCGGTCTTGGCGTGGTCGAACTGACCACCGCGTTGCACTATGTGTTCAAGACGCCGG
>JAZKDV010000120.1:5956-17913 GCA_040387395.1 Pseudomonadota bacterium
CCTCATGATCGCATCATCTGGGACGTCGGCCACCAGGCCTATCCCCACAAGATCATCACCGGCCGCCGCAGCCGCATGCGCACCCTGCGCCAGGGCGGCGGTCTGTCCGGTTTCACCAAGCGCGCCGAAAGCGAATATGACCCGTTCGGCGCGGCCCATTCCTCAACCTCGATTTCCGCCGGCCTGGGCATGGCGGTGGCGCGCGACCTCAAGGGCGGCGACAACAATGTGATCGCCGTGATCGGCGACGGCTCGATGAGCGCGGGCATGGCCTATGAGGCCATGAACAATGCCGGCGCCCACAAGAACCGCCTGATCGTCATCCTCAACGACAATGACATGTCCATCGCCCCGCCGGTCGGCGCGATGAGCGCCTATCTGGCGCGTCTGGTGTCGTCGCGTCCCTATACCGGCATCCGCAATGTCGCCAAGCGTCTGGCGCGCAAGATCCTGCCGCGCGGCCTGTTCAAGGTGGCGCAGCGCACCGAGGAATATGCCCGCGGCATGGCCATGGGCGGAACCTTGTTTGAAGAGATGGGCTTTTTCTATGTCGGCCCCATCGACGGCCACAACCTGGATCACCTGATCCCGGTGCTGGAGAATGTCCGCGACACCATGCGCGGCCCGGTGCTGGTGCATGTGGTGACCAAGAAGGGCCATGGCTATGCCCCGGCCGAAGCCGCGCCCGACAAGTATCACGCCGTCGCCAAGTTCACCGTGCTGACCGGCGAGCAGGCCAAGTCCACGCCCAAGGCGCCGCAATACCAGAAGGTGTTCGGCGAGGCCCTGATCGCGGAAGCCAAGAAAGACGACCGCATCATCGCCATCACCGCCGCCATGCCTTCGGGCACCGGCATCGACCTGTTCGGCAAGGCCTTCCCGGACCGTACCTTCGACGTCGGCATTGCCGAGCAGCATGGCGTGACCTTCGCGGCCGGCATGGCGACCGAAGGCATGAAGCCTTTCTGCGCCATCTATTCGACCTTCCTGCAGCGCGCCTATGACCAGGTGGTGCATGACGTGGCGATCCAGTCGCTGCCGGTGCGCTTCGCCATGGACCGCGCCGGCCTGGTGGGCCAGGACGGCTGCACCCATGCCGGTTCTTTCGACATCGCCTACCTCGCCACCCTGCCGAACTTCGTCATCATGGCGCCGTCGGACGAGGCGGAGCTGACCCACATGGTCGCCACCGCCGCCCAGATCGACGACCGTCCCAGCGCCATCCGCTATCCGCGCGGCGAAGGTACGGGCGTGGCGCGTCCCGAGGGCATTCCGCTGGAGATCGGCAAGGGCCGTATCGTCAAGGAAGGCACTGGGATCGCCATTCTCAATTTCGGCACCCGCATGACCCAGGTCCTGCTGGCGGGCGAACGCATGGCCGCTTACGGCCTGTCGCCCACCATCGCCGATGCCCGCTTCGCCAAGCCGCTGGATACCGACCTGATCCGCCGCCTGGCGAAGGAGCACGAAGTGCTGATCACCATCGAGGAAGGCGCCTCGGGCGGCTTCGGCGCCCATGTGATGCACTTCCTGGCCCATGACGGCCTGCTCGACAAAGGCCTCAAGATCCGTCCCATGACCTTGCCCGATGTCTTCCAGGACCATGACACGCCCGACAAGATGTACGCCCTGGCGGGGCTGGATGCGGACGGTATCGTCTCCACCGCGCTGAAGGCGCTTGGACGCGTGGAAGATGCCGCGCGTGTCGGCAATATCGCCTAACCAGCTTTGCCGGCATTTCGGGGCTTGCGGCGGCTGCGCGCTGCAGGACCTGCCGTCTGCCGATTACCGCGCCGGCAAACGCGCCATGGTGCAGGCCGCGCTGATGAAAGCCGGCGTCAGCGCCGAAGTGCTGGATGTGGTCAGTGTGCCCCCGCGTTCGCGCCGCCGCGCCGTAGTCGAGATCTCGTGTGGTGAAATCGGTTTTCACGCCGTCAAAAGCCATGAGATCGTGGACATGCGCGAGTGCCTGGTACTGACGCGGGGCCTGTTCGCGCTCGTGCAGAAGCTGCGCAGCCGGTTCGGTTTCCTCAAGGCGCCGGCCGACTTTTATCTCACCGAAACGCTGACCGGCTTTGATTTGGGCGTCCGCAGTCCGCAAAAACTGACGCCGCAGATGAGTGCTGATCTGGCCGGGGCGGTGGCGGGACTGGGTATCGTCCGCCTCAATCTTAACAATGCCCTGGTGCTGGAAAGCGCCGCGCCGCAGGTCGAAGAAGGCGGGGTGCGCGTGCATTTGCCGCCCTATGCCTTCCTGCAATCCACCATCGAAGGCGAAGCCGCGCTGCAGGAACGCGTGCTCAAGATCGTGGGTAAGGCCAAGCTGGTGGCTGATCTGTTCAGCGGGGTGGGCACGTTCGCCTTGCCGCTGGCGGCCAAGGCCAGGGTTCATGCGGTGGAACAGGATGCGCCCGCCCTGGCGGCGCTGGCCGAAGCCGCCAAGGCCCCGGGTCTCAAGCCGGTCACCACCGAGCGCCGCGACCTGTTCAAGCTGCCGCTGACCCCGGGCGAGCTGAAGGATTATGACGCGGTGGTGCTGGACCCGCCCCGGGCGGGGGCGGAGGCGCAGGTCCGCCAGCTCGCCAAATCCCGTGTCCCCGCCATTGCTTACGTCTCCTGCGACGCTGCCAGTTTTGCCCGCGATGCGTCCATTCTGGTCCAGGGTGGCTACCGGCTTCAGCCCGTAACCCCGATAGACCAATTCCTCTGGTCGTCGCATATTGAACTGGTCGCCGCATTTGTCCGGGGCAAGGGATGAGACGCCTTCTGGTTCTGCTGGGTTTCCTGCTGCTGCCGTCGATCCTGTCGGCGCACGCCAGGGCCGAGGACTTTTCAAAATGGGCGGTGCTGGTCGTGGCCGGCGACAACCGTGCCCAGAATGGCGGCCCCACCAAGGTGTTCGACAATGCCCGCAAGGACCTGGTGAAGGCCTTTACCGGCATGGGCTTTGCGGCCGCGAACATAGAACAGTTCGCCGTCAATCAGGATGCCGCCGCCCGTCCCGCCGAGATCGGCTCCATCGCCGGCGCGCTGTGGGACCTGTCCAGCCGCGCGTCTGCCGGTTGCCTGATCTATTTCACCTCGCACGGCACGCCGGACGGTATCGGGGTCGGCAGTGCGGTGGTGTCGCCGGACAAGATGGCCACCATCGTCAACAACAGCTGCGGCTCCAAGCCGTCGGTGGTGGTGATGTCGGCCTGCTATTCGGGGGTCTTCGTGCCTGCTTTGGCGCGCGACAGCCGCATCATCATCACGGCGGCGCGGCCCGACCGCACCAGCTTTGGCTGCGGCGAGCTCGACCAGCTGACCTATTTCGACGACTGCTTCCTCAGGGCCGTCCCCAAGGCGGAAGATTTCGCCGGGCTGGGCGGCTTGGTGCAGCAATGCGTGGCCTTCCGCGAAAAGCAGATGAAGGCCGAGCCGCCGTCCGAGCCGCAGGTCAGCATCGGGCCGAAAGTGGCGTTCACGCTGCGTTGGAAATAAACAGCGCTCACCGCCAAACAGCAACAATTCGGGGATGTTCATGAAAAATCACGCGGCAGGGATCGTGGCATTGGCCGGCATCGGCCTGTTGGGCGGGGCGACGGCGCAGCCAACCGGAACCGACTGGAAAGACTGGGGCGGTACCGGCGCACGCATGAACTATTCGTCCCTAAACCAGATCACCGCCGCCAATGTCGCCGATCTGAAGCCGGTCTGGGTCTGGGACAGCGGCAAGTTCGGACGCACCTGGCAGACCAGGCCGTTGATGATCGGCGGGCTTCTCTATTTCACCGACAGCCAGTCGGGCGACATCATCGCCATGGAGCCGGAGTCCGGCAAACTCGTCTGGCGGACCAAGCCGCCTGTCACGGTGGGCGCGGGCGTTAACCGCCGCGGCTTGGCCTATTGGCCCGGCGACGGGGCCATGAAGCCACGCATCGTGGCGATCTGGGGGCATGTGGTGTACGGCTTCGATCTGAAGACCGGCCATCTGTCTTCCGACTGGCCGGGCACGGGCCTGAATATCGGCCTGCCCAATCCGGCCGAAGGCGGAAAGATCGGCGGCGGCGTCCAGTCCAACGCACCGCCCATCATCTACAAGAACCTGATCATCACCATGGGCGCCACCGGCTTCCTGCCGCCGCCGGCCCAGCCGGCCGATCCCCATGCCCATGATTTGCGAACCGGCAAGCTGGTCTGGACCGCGCGCGTGATTCCGGCCGCGAACGAACCGGGCGGCGACAGCTGGGGACCCGAGACGCAGAATCTGGTGAGCATGGGCGGCTGGGGGCATATGGCGCTGGATGAAGCCAGCGGCACGGTCTATGTCCCCACCGATTCCCCGAGTCCCGATTATGTCGGAATCTGGCGTCCAGGCGACAATGCCGGCTCCGGCTCGACCGTCGCGATTGATGCGGCGACTGGCAAGGTGAGGTGGCGTTTTCAGGAACAGCATCACGGCATCTTCGACCTGGATACCAACGCCGCACCCGCGCCGGTGACGGTCACCAAGGACGGCACGCGCGTTAAAGTGGTGGTGCAGCCGACCAAGCAGGCGATGATCTGGATCCTGGATGCTGCAACGGGCAAGCCGATCCATCCCTGGGAAGAGCGGCCGGTGGCGCAGAGCCAGATTCCGGGTGAAAAATCATCACCGACCCAGCCTTTCACGATCCTGCCGCCGCCGCTGATCCCCGCGACGGTGAAGCGCGACCAGCTCAGCCAGCTTTCGCCCCAGGCCAATGAAGAATGCAAGGCGCTGTTCGATGATCGCAAGCTTTCCGATGTCGGGCCTTTCTCGGTCCCTGTCGGGCGTGGGGCGTGGGCGCTCAACAGCATCGGTGCCATCGGTGGCATGGATTGGGGCGGTGTCTCGATCGATCCGCAGCGCGAACTCGCCTTCGCCGCTGTCACCAATATGCCCACCATGATTACGGTGACCCCGACATCGAGCGGCGTGAAGGGCAATGGCGGGCTTCACTCCAATGTCGGCAATGTCCGGTTTCACGACAAGGGCGGCCGCAGCTGCAATGGCGGCAAGCAGGGCGAGCTGGTTGCCGTCAATCTGGGAACGGGCCAGATCGTTTGGCGCGTGCCGCTGGGCTCGCTGGAAGACGAGTATGGTCCGGGCGCCAGGGACATGGGTGCGGCCAGCATCGCCCCCACTTTGGCAACGCGCGGCGGCGTCATCTTCGCAGCCCCATCCGATGACCATTTTTACGCCCATGACGCGCGTACCGGCCGGCAGCTGTGGAAAATGAAGATGCCGGCGTCTTCTGATGCGGGGCCGGTGACCTATATGGGCAAGGATGGCCGCCAGTATGTGGTCATCGCCGCAGGCGGGCAGGGCAATGCGCGCCGTCCGTCGCCGCGGGAAAATTCGGTTTATCGTCAGGTCCTGATCGCCTTTGCGCTGCCCAAACCGGGAGACAAGGCGGTGGACATTACCGGGTCCTATCCCGCCCGCATGCAGGGACCGGGGCCGTGGCCGCCGCAGTAACGGAGGTTTTTCTTACCCGACTTGTCCGCGATGGCGCAGCGCCTGGTCGGCCAATACGCAGGCCATCATCGCTTCGCCCACCGGCACGGCGCGAATGCCGACGCAGGGATCGTGGCGGCCCTTGGTGATGATGTCGGTCTCGGTGCCGGATTTCTCAATCGTCTTGCGCGGCGACAGGATGGACGAGGTCGGCTTGACCGCGAAGCGCGCCACGATGGGCTGGCTAGTCGAAATGCCGCCCAGGATGCCACCGGTATGGTTGGCGAGGAATTCCGGCTTGCCGTCTTTTCCGGTGCGCATCTCGTCGGCATTTTCCTCGCCGGTCATGGCGGCGGTGGCGAAGCCGTCGCCGATCTCCACGCCCTTGACCGCATTGATGCTCATCAGGGCGCTGGCCAGCTCATTGTCCAGCTTGGCATAGACCGGCGCGCCCAAGCCGGCGGGAATGCCCTCTGCCACAAGCTCGATGATGGCGCCGACCGAGGAACCGTTCTTGCGGATGCCTTCCAGATAACTTTCCCAATCGGCCGCCGCCTTGGCATCGGGGCAGAAGAAGGGATTGGCGTTCACCGCGTCCCATGACCAGTTGGCGCGGCTGATTTTCTGGGTACCCATTTGCACCAGGGCGCCGCGAATGGTCACTTTGCCATACAGCTTGTCCAGGATCTTGCGGGCGATGGCCCCGGCGGCCACGCGCGTCGCAGTTTCGCGCGCGCTCTGGCGCCCGCCGCCGCGATAGTCGCGCACACCATACTTGGCGTCATAAGTATAATCGGCATGGCCGGGACGGAATTTGTCGCGGATCTCGCCATAGTCCTTGGAGCGCTGGTCGGTGTTCTCGATCAACAGGCCGATGGGCGTGCCGGTGGTCAGTTGCGCCGGCATGCGCTCGTCCTGGAACACGCCCGACAGGATCTTCACCGTGTCCGGCTCCTGGCGCTGGGTGACGAATTTGCTCTGGCCCGGACGGCGTTTTTCCATCCAGGGCTGGATGTCGGCCTCGGTCAGCTCGATGCCGGGCGGGCAGCCATCCACCACGCAGCCGATCGCCGGCCCGTGGCTTTCGCCAAAGGTGGTGACGCGGAACAGGTGGCCGAAGGTGTTGTGCGACATAGCGAAAACGGGTTTAGCCCGATTTGCCTTTAAGGGTCCAGCCGGACCACGTCCGTGCCCCGGACCCGGAAAACCACGCCTTGCGGCTCGTCGAGGGCGCTCATCGCCCGCCAGTCCAGCCCGGCCAGCAAGCCTCTGAGGATGCGGGTAGTGGCGCCATGGCTGATGGCAAAAGTGTCCTGCTTCAGCTCGTCGAGCCAGTCGCTCACGCGGGCCGCGACTTCGGCATAATTCTCGCCGCCCGGCACCCGCACATGCCATTTGTCGTTGCCGCGCTGGGAAAACAGGATGGGGCTCTGGGCGCGGGCCTCTTCATCGGTCAGCTGGTCCCAGCAGCCCAAGTTGATTTCCTTCAGCCGGTTGTCGGTGGCGTACCCCTCCGCCGGCAGGCCCATGGCGGTGCGGGCGATCTTCATGGTGGCGACGGCGCGCGCCAGCGGGCTGCAGACGAAGTGATAGTTGGCGGCCGTGCCCAGTTCGCGTTTCAGGATGTGGCCGACCTGCGCGGCCTGTTCCAGGCCCAGCGGCGTGAGCGGCGTGTCCTTGTAGCCGGAGAAACGTCTCTCGACATTGGCCTGGGTCTGGCCGTGGCGCGCGAAATAGAGCGTCAGCCCCTCGGGAAGCCTAAGCGCCATCCGACTTGTTGACGCTGATATCGGGCGCGTCCACCGCTTTCATGCCGACGATGTGATAACCGGCATCGACATGCAGGTTCTCGCCGGTCACCGCGCTCGACAGGTCCGACAGCAGGAACAGCGCCGACTGGCCCACTTCCGACTGCGTCACGTTGCGGCGCAGGGGTGAGTTGTATTCGTTCCATTTCAGGATGTAGCGGAAATCGCCGATGCCGCTGGCGGCCAGGGTCTTGATCGGGCCGGCGGAGATGGAATTGACGCGGATGTTCTTCTTGCCCAGGTCCTCGGCGAGATACTTCACGCTGGTTTCCAGCGCCGCCTTGGCCACGCCCATCACATTGTAGTGCGGCATCACCTGTTCGGCGCCGTAATAGGTCAGGGTCACCAGCGAACCGCCGTTGGTCATCAGCTTCTCGGCGCGCTGCGCCACCGCCGTGAAGGAGAAGCAGGAGATGTCCAGTGTCATGCGGAAATTGTCCGCCGTGGTGTCGATGTAACGGCCCTTGAGCTGCTCCTTGTCGGAAAAGGCGACGGCATGAACCACGAAGTCCAGGCGGTCCCACACCTTGCCCAGTTCGGCGAAGGCGGCATCCAGCGAGGCGGGATCGGTTACGTCGCAATCGATCAGCGCCGCGGGATTCATCGGTTCGGTCAGCGGCACGACCCGCTTCTTGAACAGGTCGCCCTGATAGGAAAAGGCCAGCTCTGCGCCCGCATCATGCAGCACCTGGGCGATGCCCCAGGCGATGGAGTGCTGGTTGGCCACGCCCATGATCAGGCCGCGTTTGCCCTTCATGAGCCCCTGAAATGACATGCAAATTCCTCGAAAAGGGTGCGCGAACCCAGTCATTTACCCTGAATAAGGCCGTTCGCGAAAAGGGAAATTCCGCACCAAGAAAACCCTTTTAGAACAGCAGGTTATTTTGTTTTGGCGCGCGGGTCATAGTCCCCGGGCCAGTCCTTGAGGAATTCGCGCAGGGCCTCGTCGGGCTCGCCCGGCAAAGTCACCACCAGCCGGACATAGAGGTCGCCGGCGGGGGTGGAGCCATGCGCGCCGATGCCCTTGCCCTTCAGCCGCAGCGTGGTGCCGGTGTTGGAATTGGGCGGCACCGACAGCGACACCGCGCCAGTCAGGGTCGGCACCGGCACCTTGCCGCCCAGCACCGCTTCCTTCAGCGTCACGGGCAGGTCGGTGCGGATGTCGTTGCCGTCGCGCGTCATGCCCGGATGCGCCGCCACCGAAACCGAGAGCAGGATATCGCCATTGGGGCCGCCGCCACGGCCCGCGCCGCCGCGTCCCTTGACGCGCACCACCTGGCCGTCTTTCACCCCGACCGGAATCTTGACGTCGAGCTGCTCGCCATTCTGCAGCACGATGCGCCGCGTCCCGCCGCTGGCGGCCTCCGCGAAACTGACCGTGACCGAGGCCGAGAAATCCTCGCCCTTGGAGGCGCGCGGCTGGCCGCGCCGCCGTCCGCCGCCGCCCATCAGGTCGGCGAATATGTCCTCGAACCCGGCCGCGCCGCCCGGGCCCTGGTCGAAATCGAACTTGAAGCCGCCGGCGCGCGGATCGCCGCCGCCGCCGCCGAACCCGAACGGGTTGCCCTGGCGGAAACCGCCATGCTGGCGCGGATCGAAGCCCCGCGCGTTTCCGTCGGCGCCGATCGCGCCTGCATCGAACTGGGCGCGCTTGTCCTTATCGCCCAGAATGTCATAGGCGCCGGAAATTTCCTGAAAGCGTTTTTGCGCGGCCGCGTCGCCGGCATGCTTGTCGGGATGGTGCTTCTTGGCCAGCGTGCGGAACGCCTTCTTGATGTCCGCTTCGCTGGCGCCCTTGGGCACGCCGAGAATCTTGTAGGGGTCGTCCATGGTTCGAATCTGCCTTTATCCCAATATAGGCAGGGATTTGCGTCTTGCCAGTTAGGCCAAGGCTAAGTTGAGTCTCAGGGTTTTGCGGCCGGAGGGGGTGGGGCCAGGGTTTCCTGCGGCGCGGCCGGGGCGGGGGGCGAGGGCGGCGGCATCGCCAGCAGGCGGTCCGAGGCCTCTTTCACGCCCCGGGTGGCGGCAACGGCGTAAAGCTTGCGGGCGATCTCGACATCCTGCGGCACCAGCCCCTCGGCGCCGGTCTCGAACATCTGGCCGAGCTGGAACTGGGCGATGGGATGGCTGGCGGCGGCGGCCGCCTTGAGCAGGGGCAGCGCCGCCTTGGGATCGGGCCTGCCGCCTTCGCCCTTCAGCAGCATGTCGGCCAGGTCGGCCTGGGCGGTGGCCAGGCCTGCTTCGGCGGCCCGTTCGTAAATCTCCATCGCCCTTTTGGGATCGCGGGTGGTGCCCTGGCCCTTGCGCAGCATCATCGCGATGTTGCGCATGGCGGCAACGTCTTCATATTGCAGCCCCCACCAGATCTTGAAGGCTTCCTCGTAATTGCCGGCGTCATACTGGACAACGCCGGTGTCGAACACCTTGGCGATCTCCTCGCCGGTGCGCGCGCTAGCGCCGGCGGACAGCAGGCTGAAACAGACGGTCAGGACCGGTAAAATCTTGTGCATTTGGGCCATGCGAGGCCCAAGGCTACCCTGCTTGAGGTGAAACTGCTATGGCGGCGGCATGACCATGGAAATGGGCGGTCCTCTGGATGACGGCGGCATTGCGCCGGACGCCGATCCTTTTGCGCTGTTCGCCGCCTGGATGAAGGAGGCGGAAGCCTCGGAACCCGCCGACGCCAACGCCATGGCATTGGCCACCGCCGATGCCGACGGCCATCCCAATGTGCGCATGGTGCTGCTGAAGGGCGCCGACGCCAGCGGCTTCGTGTTTTACTCCAACGCCGAAAGCATCAAGGGCGGCGAGCTGGCGGCCAACGCCCATGCCGCGCTCAATTTCCACTGGAAGAGCTTGCGCAAGGTAGTGCGGGTTCAAGGCACCGTGGCGCAGGTGTCCGATGCCGAGGCCGACGCCTATTTCGCCACCCGCCCGAAAGACAGCCAGATCGGCGCCTGGGCCTCGCCGCAGTCGCGCGCCATGGAAGGGCGCTGGGTGTTTGAAAAGCGCATCGCCGAATATGCGCTGAAGTATGGCATCGGCACGGTACCGCGCCCGCCGCACTGGACCGGCTGGCGCATCACGCCATTGCGCATTGAATTCTGGCGCGACCGTCCGTTCCGGTTGCACGACCGGCTGGTCTATAGCCGTCCAACCGACAAGGACGCCTGGACCACCGAGCGGCTCTTTCCCTAGCGGAACAGCAATGGCGCGGTTTCATACAGGCCGCGCCGCCAAACCTTGTATTCATGCATGCCGGGCAGGGCCTGGAAGGTGAGCTTCACTCCCAGCGATTGCAGCTTTTCCGCCAGCCGCTTGTCGGGCTGGTAGAGCACGTCCTCGCGACCGACCAGGAAATGCAGCAGCTTGAGGTTCTTCTTCAGCGGTTCGGGATTGGCGAAGATGTCCTCGCTGATCTTCATGAACTGGTCGTCGCCCTGGTTTTCCGCGCCCGCGCTCATCGGCACCAGCCAATGGAACACGTCGCTGTGGCGCAGGCCGATGGTCACGGTCTGGATGCCGCCCTGCGACAGGCCCGACAGTGCACGGTTGTCGGCATTGGCGAGGGTGCGGAATTTCTTGTCGATAAAGGGGATGATGCCGGTCAGCAGATCGACTTCGAACAGGTTGCCCGGATCGTAATTGCTCTGGCGGCCCGCGGGCGGCTTGAAACCTTCGCGCTGGGAATCCACCGGGCCCAAGCCCTCGCTGGGGCCGGAGCGTGCGCCCAGCGCCATCACCACGATCATCGGCCGCGCTTTCTTCTCGGCGATCAGATTGTCCATGATCATGTTGGCGCGGGCCTGTTCCATCCAGCTGTACTCGCAGCAATTGCCGCCATGCTGCAGATACAGAACGGGATAGCGCGTCTTGCTGTCGTCATAGCCGGGCGGGGTATAGACTCGCAGATAGCGTACCGAGTTGGTCGCCTTGGAGTGATAGACCACCATGCGCACATCGCCATGCGGCACGTCCTGCGGATCGTAATAGGCCGGCTTGTCGCCCGGCACTTCCACCAGGTTGATGCGGTTGCCGGGATCGGACACGCCCGCGCCATTGACCATGTAGCTGTAGGGATAGATTTCCGGCTCCAGCGGACCCAGCGTCACGCTCCAGACGCCGTCCGCGCCCTTGGTCATGGGCAGGGTACGCTCCGGCGACAGCCAGTGCATCTTGGCGCCGATGACATGGCCGGTGAGGCGCACATCGGTGGCTTCGGGCGCGTTGAGCCTGAAGGTGACGCGGCGGTCGGGATGGATGGTGGGCGAGATTACCGCGCGGGTGCGCATGTAATCGGGGCGGATCGGCATGGGGTCATTGCGCCCCAGCGAACCGGGGTCCATGCCCGCCGGTATCTGCGCGCCCGCCGGTATCGCCATCATCAAGGCGCAGCCCAGCAGTCCCTGCATGATCCTGGTTTTCATTGTCATTCCCCAATCCCTGTTTGCTTGGCCGAAGTTTACCCGGTCTGGGCCCAAGTCTATGATGCATCAGACATGAGTTTCTCTATCTTTTGCATGAGAATTCGCCGTGGTTGAGCCCGGCACCCTGATGAAGCGCGCCGCCATGGCGTCCGTGGCGGTGTCGCTGTTCCTGGTGGTGATCAAGGCCGGGGCCTATTTCGCCTCCCATTCGGTGGCGCTGCTGGCGAGCATGGCGGATTCCGCGCTGGACCTTTTCGCTTC
>JAZKDV010000121.1:0-23346 GCA_040387395.1 Pseudomonadota bacterium
ACCGACCTCGTAGTGATAGCCGCGCGGGAAATCGAGCTTGCCCGCCGCCTGCTCTTTATATAGCCACCAAGGGATATACATGTGGGCGACATCCAGCCCGTCTTCATTGTAGCGCGGGCGTCCTTCCAGCGCGGGAATATGGCCGCGCACATTGGTGCCGGTGGTGTCGAGCAGGTTCTTGCCGACCTGGCCGCTGGCATTGGCCAGCCCGCCTTGCTTGGAATTGAGAAGTATCTTGGCGGTGTCGCAGGCGCTGGCCGCCATCACCACCACGCGGGCGCGCACCATCTGCGGCTTGCCTGCCTTGTCGAAATATTCCACGCCCGTCGCCTTGCCGTCGGCGCCGGTCAGCACGCGGGTGACGGTGGCGTCGGTCTGGATGCGCAGGTTTCCCGTCGCCATCGCCATGGGGAGCAGCGAAGTGGTGGTCTGGAACGCCGCGCCGATGGCGCAGCCGCGGCCGCAGGGCGAGGCATTGAAACAGGCCTGGCGCGGCACCTTGGGATCGGGAATGTCGCGCGACAGCACCGCGTAGTGCGACGGAATGCAGGGAATGCCCAGATCATTGGCCGCCGCCGCAATCATCAGTTCGGTGACGCGCGGCTTGGGTGAGGGCATCAGCACGCCCGGCGAAGAATTGGGATGGTTCTCCAGCCCGTTATTGGCGCCGATCACGCCGACCAGTTTTTCGGTGCGGTCGTACCAGGGCGCGATCTCGTCATAGGACATCGGCCAGTCCATGCCGAGACCGTCGCGGCTGTAAGGCTTGAAGTCGTAGGGACCAAAGCGCGGCGAATGGCGGCCCCAGTGATTGGTGCGCCCGCCCAGCATGCGCGAACGCCACCAGCGGAACTTGGAGCCTTCCGCCACGGTGTAGGGCTCACCCGGCACGGTCCAGCCTCCGTTGGCGGTGGCATCATAAAAACCGAAATGCTTGTCGGGGGTGGAACCAGCGCGCAGCGGCGCTTCATGGTTCCATTTCAGCATGGCGTTTTCGGCATTGGGGTCGTAGTCGCGGCCCGCTTCCAGCACCAGGGTCTTGATCCCGGCGCGGGTCAGGACATAGGCGGCCATGCCGCCGCCCGCGCCGGAGCCGACAACGACAACATCGGGCTCAAAGGCGGTGCTTTGCGCGGGGGTCTGCTGGAGCATGTTTTTTGGGCTTTTTCTTATAACAACAGCGCAGGGAAGGTAGTGCAGGAATGCGGGTTGATCCAGTGGCGTTGGGCCCTTATCAGGCGCGGGCGAAAGGGCACGGGATTGGCAAGTTATCCACACGGCATGTTTGCGCTGGCGCTGCTGGCCTGCGCCACGCCGGCGCACGCGGCGGACGCCCGCATCGACGCGCTGGAGCGCCAGTTGCGCGATGCCCAGCGCCAACTGGCCGAGATCAAGGCTGCCGCCCCCAATAGCCGCGCCGTCGACCAGCTGCGCGAGGAGATGGACGAATCGCACGGCCGGCTGGCGAAGCGGCTGGCGGCCCAGCCCCGCACCAGCCTGGACAATGGCCGCCTGACCATCGCCTCTGCCGACGGCGCCTTCAGCCTGTCGCTGCGCAGCACGGTGCATTTCGACGCCGCCTATTTCGCGCAAGGGCGCAATCCGCCGGGCGTGGATCTGAACAGCGGCACCAATTTCCGCCGCGCCCAGGTTTCGATCGCGGGCACGGCGTGGCGCGACTGGTCGTACAATTTCACGTATGAATTCGGCGGCCTCAACGCGCCGCGCGCCGGCTATATCTACCGCGCCTATCTGCAGTATGACGGGTTCAAGCCCTTCGGCGTGCGCATCGGCGCCTTTGCGCCGCCCGCGGGCCTGGAAGACGCCACCGGCGCGGGCAACATCGTGTTCATGGAACGGGCCAGCGCCGCCAATATCGCCCGAGGGCTGGCCGGCGCCGGCGGCCGCAAGGGCATAGACCTGTTCGCGCAGGGCGAACGCTATTTCGTCTCGCTGGCCTATACCACCGGACGCACCAACGATGCGGCCACCTTCGACGAGCAGCAGGCGCTGGTGGCGCGCGCCGCCTGGCTGGTGGCGGGTGACCGGCTGAAATGGGTGATGGATGCGAGCGCCACCCATGTCTTCAAGGTGGCGGATATCGCGCCCGGCCCGGGCGCGCTGAATACGGTGACACTGAGCAACGGCCCTGAATTGGCGCTGGATTCCGTCCGCACGGTCAGCACCGGCGCGATCGGCGCGCGCAAGGTGACAGCCTTCGGACTGGAGAGCGCCGCGACCTTCGATCGCTTCTATGGCCAGGGCGGCTGGTTCCACTATTCGATCGCGCGCCGCATCGCGGTGCCCGATCCGGATTTCAGCGGCTGGTATGCGCTGGCCACCTGGTCGATCACCGGCGAGACCCGCAATTACGATCCCACCGCCGCCGCCTTCCGCAATCCATCGCCCGCGCGCCCGCTGGGCACGCCCGGCGGCATCGGCGCGTGGGAAGCCAAGGCGCGCTACAGCAACATCGCGCTGGATTACCTGCCCGCAACTGCGCCTGCTTCGGGCGGCATCGCCGGCGGGGTGCAGGATGTCTGGAGCCTGGGCCTGAACTGGTACCCCACCGCAGGGCTGCGCTTCATGCTGGATTACGACAATATCCATGTGCGGCACGCCAGCGCGCCCGCCAACGACATTTCCGCCGACGGCATCGGCCTGCGCACCCAGATCAGCTTCTGAGATAGTTCCAGTCGATACTTAAAAGTCGCCCGACCCTTTTAAGCTTGGCGCAAGGCGCATCGGCGCAAAATCCGCCCTGAACGAAAAAGGGGCATTGGCCGGACATGACCACGACGATCAGCATGGCGAATACCCGCGACACTGGCCTGGCCAGCCGGCGCCAGGTGGAACGCCGCAAGGTCCTGTGGGGCAGCCGGATCGCCAATCTGGACGGCAGCCGCTACATCAAATGCGAAACCCGAGACATTTCAGCGGCGGGCGCCCGGATTCACCTTGAAGACCAGCAATATGTGTCCGAGCGGCTCTATTTCATGGATATGCGCAACCGGATTGCCTACGAGGCCCGGGTGATCTGGCAAAAAGCCCCGGAAATGGGCCTGCAGTTCCTCCGCAGCTACCGGTTCGATGAGGTTCCCTCGCCCCAGCTTCGTAAACATCTGGCCGCCGAGGGTTGAGCGAAACCCTTGTCCGGATTGCTTTTTACGCCGGTGTAAATCGCCGATCCGTCTGCTAAAGTAGGGGGATGACTGACAACACCTCCCCCGCCCAGCAGCGCCCCAGCGTCGTGGAGCGCGCCTTCCAGATCGCCAAGAGCGGCAAGGTCGCCAACGTTCCCGCCCTGCAGGCCCAGCTTGCTGATGAAGGCTATCCCAACGGCGTGCAGGCGCTGGCGGGACGCGCCTTGTCCAGCCAGTTGATGCGCATGATCACCGAGTCACGCACCGCGAAGTAATTCGCGCTTATGCTGCAACGCACTTCGCGTCAGCGCCGGCCGCGCGGTGTACATTCGCCGGGACATGTCCCTATAACAGGGGACACTAACCCGGAGATTTCATGCGTCTTGTTGCACTGACCGCTGCCGCCTGCAGCCTGTTTGCTTCTGTTGCCATGGCCCAGGAGACCCCTGCCGCGGCCGCTGCGGCGCCCGCCGCCGCCGAGAGCAGCCTGCCCGGCACCACCGTCTTCAGCGAGTCGGAAGCACGCCATCACGTGGAACGGCGCGGTTACACGCGCCTGCGCCGGATGGAAAAAGGCGCCGACGGCCTGTGGACCGGCACCGCCAACAAGGGCGGCACGCTGGGCACCTTCGCCATCGAAAAAATGGGCAAGGTGAATTTCACCCCCTCGCCGTAAGCCAGACGAATTACCAAAAGAAAACGGCTTGCCGGTGAAATACCGGCAAGCCGTTTTTTCATGACCGATGATCAGATGCGTTCCAGGCGCGTGGTGGAATCGCCGAACGCGTCCTGCTTGATGCCGAACCGGTCCATCAGCGAAAGATACAGGCTGCACATTTTGCGCTTGTCTTCCTTCTCGTTCAGGTAGTTCAGCGTGCGGCCGGTTTCCAGCGTGCCGCCCAATCCGCCCGCCAGCACCAGCGGCAGGCGTGAATTGTCATGGGTGCGGCCGACCCACATGTTGGACATGAACATCAGGCAGCTATTGTCCAGCACCGTGCCCTCGCCTTCCTTCATGCTGTCGAGCTTGGACGCCAGATAGGCGTACTGGCTGACATGGAAGTTGGCGATGCGCTCGTAATCGTCATTGTTGTTGTAGTGGGAGGCGGAATGGTGGCCTTCCTTGACGTTGATGAAGGGATAATACATCGCCGACAGGTCGCGCGAGATCAGCAGCGAGGCGACGCGGCTCTTGTTGGTCTGGAAGGCGATGGCGATGATGTCGCACATCAGCTTGGAATGTTCGCGCAGGTCTTCCGGCAGGCCGTTGACCGGGCGGTCCATGGTGGCTAGCGAGGCGTTCTTCAGGCTGGCATTCTCGGCCGCGTTGTCGGCGCCCTTGCGCATCACTTCCACGCGGCGTTCGATCTCGCGCACGCTGGTCATGAACTCGTCCAGCTTGCCGCGGTCGGTGGCGCTGATCTTGCGCGACAGGTCCTTGGCGCGGTCGTTGACGCGGTCCAGCACCGAGATGTTCAGCAGGGTGCCGCGATTGTCGAACAGGCTGTCCCAGGCCAGCGCCGGATAGACCTCGACCGGCACGGGCGAATCCGCCGTCTGCCAGGACAAATGCGAGCTGTAGGCGAGCGAAAAATTGGTCTCGTGATAGCCGGTCATCGGCTGCTCACAGGACAGCACGATCGAGGACTGCGCCGTGTCCTGGCCGACATGGTTGGCGATCATCTGGTCAACGCTGACGCCCGAATGGATCAGCGCGCCCTTGGAGATCTGCACGCCCGACAACAGGCTGCCGGTCTGGGCGGGATGGATGCCCTGCCCCATCAGCGACTTGACCTGCAGGCCGTCGATCACGTTGATCTTCTTCTTCAGCGGCTCCAGCGACTGCAGCGTCTTGCTGAGCTTCATCGCCTCGCCGGTGCCTTCGGCACTCCAATGGTTCTCATTGACGCCGCAGCCCATGAAGACCACGCCAAAGCGCTTGGGGAAATCCGCCGGGGTCGGCGTCTGGGCCATCGCGCTGACCGACTCCAGCCAGGGCAGCGCCATGGCGCAGCCGGTGCCGCGCAGCACGGCGCGGCGGGAAAAGGCGCGGGACTTGAACGAAGACGTATCCGTGGGCCGGGTCATATCAATTCCCCTTTTGAAAAGCAGTTTTGACGAATTTCACGGCCGGCTGCAAATCGGCCTTCTGAAGCGGGGCCCGCTCGGGCGCCCGGCGATTCAGGAATTGCGGGCTTAAAACAATGGCTTCGACCAGCGCCCCGAAGCGGTAGCCATTGGCCGCCATGTGCAGGTTCAGCTTGTCGACCAGGGATTCATCCGACAGCTGCAGCGAGCGGCCCAGGCCATAGGCCAAGAGCTTGCGGCTGAGATTGTCGACGAAGCGGTCCTGGCGGTGGTCGCGGATGAACTGCTGCAGGCCTGGCACGCCGACCGCATTCACCTCGCCCGGGAAAGTGGCCGAGACATCGACGGGACGCCCCGCGCCATCTTTGGTGCGGGCATCGCCAACGGGTCCGAAGCCCTCGAACACCAGGCCAAACGAGTCGAACTTGGAGTGGCAGGCGGCGCACATCGGCACCGAACGATGCTGGGCCAGCATCTCGCGGATCGGACGGTCGGTCTGGGTTTCGTCGTTGGGCAGTTCGGGCACGGCCGGCGGCGGCGGCGGCACGCGGATGCCCAGCACCTTCTGCACCACCCAGTTGCCGCGCTTCACCGGAGAGGTGCGCAGACCCGGCGAGTTCTGGGTCATGAACACGGCCATGGGCAGGATGCCGCCACGGCCATACTTGTCGGCATTGTTTATTCGCACCCAATTGTTCACATCGCCGGGCACGTCAGGCATGCCGTAATGCTTGGCCAGCGGCGGGTTCACAAAGGTGTGCTTGCCATAGAGCAGGTCGAGCGCGGATCCGTCGTTGACGATGGTGTCCTGCACCAGCCGCACCGGTTCCTGGAACATGGATTCGCGCAAGGCATCGTTGAAGGTGGGGAAGCGTTCGCGGTCGACCGAGTTGTTGGTCTCGAACTGGCGGAACACCAGCCAGTTGCCGGTGAACTCGGTGGCCAGGCCGTTGACCTTGGGGTCCTTCAGCATGCGGCGGACCTGGGCCGTCAGCACCTTGGGATTCGCCAGGTCGCCGCTGGCCGCATGGCGCAGCAGTTCGGCATCGGGCATCGACGACCAGAGGAAATAGCTCAGCCGGTTGGCCAGGCTGTAGCTCGACAGCTTCTCGGCCATAAAGGGCTTGGCCGGGGCATTGGTCGCGGTCTTGATGAGTCCGCTTTGCGCCGGGGCCGACGCGCTGCGCGACAGGTCGAAGCGATAGAGGAAGTCCGGCGACATCAGCACGCTGACGACGGTGTCCTTGACGGCGTCATTGTGCGTCAGGCGGTTCTTGGCGCGCACGGTGTTGTAATAGGCCAGGAGGCCGGTCTTTTCGTCCGCCGTGAGCGGACGGCGATAGGCGCGCTCAGCAAAGCTGACCAGCGCCGCAAGATGCTTCGGCTCGGCAGCCTTACGCTCGCGTTCCACATGGCGCAGCGTGTCGTCGATCCGCTTGAACTCCTGGCGCATGGCTTCGGCGGCGCCCGGATCGTTCTTCTTGTCGGCCTGCGCCTTGGCGACATACTTGTCGCGCATCTGGTTGATCACCAGCGTCTCGGTGATCTCGTGACCGGTCGGACGGGGCAAGCCGGATTCCGCGCCCAGGCCATCGACCACGCCCGCATTGTTGAAGAACCACTGGGTGTAGGTGCGCTGAGTGTGGTCGGCGATATAGTCGAACTCGTCCCACAGCCGGTTGATCTCGCGCTGGCCCTTCTCGTCCAGGATCAGCTGCATCAGCGCCGTGTCGTCGCGGTAATAGCCGCCGGAATTGTGATAGCCGGCGCTGAGGAAGCGGCCCTTGTCTTCGGATTCATCGGGCCAGTAGCGGCCACGCTCGCTCACCACGAAGGTATCGGGGAACACCGAGGCGAAGCGCTCAAAGGCCTTTTCATACGGCTCGCGCTGACCGGCGGGATAGACCAGGTCGCTGTTGGCGGCGCGGGCATGGGCCATGACCGTGTTCCAGCGCGGCGTGGCGTCCTGGTGCAGGCCCGGATATTTCGGAATCTGCGGCAGCGCGGCGGGCGGCTGGTTGTCGGCGCGCAGGGCGGCGGGATCGCTCTTGCGATGGCCCGCGGCATAGGTCTTGAGGCGCACATTCTGCAGCGGCTGGGTCTGGCCCGGCAGGCCCTCGATCTTGAGCGAGGTGACCTGCACGGCGGTGTGCTTCCTGATGCGCACGGTGAAGTCGCGCATCTGCACGGCCTTGGCCTGGACCTGCGGCGCCAGGCGGGCGGCCGGGTTCTTTGCCGACGGCGACGGCATGGCCAGCCACATTTTTTGCAAGGTGGCGATCGGACCGACCGCATTCTGTTCATTCAAGATGCCCCAGACCATGGGCAGGTACTTTGCGCTGATCTTCATTGACGCGGCGGTGGAGGCCAGCGTGGCATCGGGATTGCCCAGCGCGGCGCGGTGACGGTAGCGCCAGGCGGCTTCGAAATACTTGGCGAAGTCGGTGGGCTGGGCGCGATAGAAATCCATGATGCGGCCGACCGTGTAGCGGTCGCGGTCGCTGTCGACCTGCACCAGGTGCGAGGCGAAATCGAAACCGTCGGGCTTGAGCACCAGGTGGTCGGCAATGGCGCGCGCGGCCTGCAGATACTTGGTCAGCAGCGCCGGCGACATGGTGAGGGACTCGCCGGAATTGTCGAAGCCAGCGGGATTGGCCGGATCGACCGGAAACTGGCGCGCAACCTTCAGGTCCTGGCCGGTCAGGTCGCGGATGGTGTAGCCATACTCGGCATTGGAAAGACGGCGGGCCAGCACGATGCCCGGATCGCCGGCAGCGCGCTTGATCTCCTCGGCGCGCACCGCTTCGACAAAGGCCATGACCTTGTCCATCTCGTCCTGCGGCGGCGCCTTCATCGGCTTGGGCGGCATCTCCTTGGCGTGCAGCCGTTCGGAGACCAGCGCCCAGCGCGGGAATTCCGCCTTCACCTTGGCGAGGGTGTCGTAGGACTTGATGTCGAACTGGGCGGCAGGCGTCTTGCCGCTGTGGCAGCCCGCGCAATATTTGGCGGCGAAGGGCTGTACCGTTTCGTGAAACTGCTTTTGCAGGTCGGCTTCCGCCGCAAGGGCCGGGGTGGCAACGACGCAAGCAACGATCGCGATGGCGGACAGTCTCATGAACACAGCTCTTTGCTTTTTTGATTGCCGCGCCAAGGCGCGGTGCTTTCCTGCGGCCAGCATCCCCCAGCCTTGGGGCCTAACCGCCGACAAATAATCAGAATTTTCGCACTCTGTAAATTTTCGGACACTGCGGAACCACGTCTATCTGGGGATGGGCTTAACCCGCCCGCCAAAGCCGCGGATTTTCGTGATGCTGCGCCGCAACAAAGACCAACGTGCCGCAGGGCGGAACTTGCAAAAAACGCGCGCGAGTCGCCCCAAAAGAAAAAACCCCCGCGCTTTGGCGCGGGGGTCTTTGTCTGAACCGGTCCGATTATTCCGGCGCGAAGTTGTGCAGGATCGGGGGACGCGGGTTGAACGGAACGCGCGTCGACCAGGGCGCGCCCGGATCGTTGCCGGCGCGGTGCCAGCGGCCGGTCGCGGCGCTCATGATGTCGCCCGGTTCGGTAGTGAAGTAGGGAAGGCCTTCGATCTTGATGCCGATCTTGCCTTCCATGATGAACCAGAACTCGTTGAAGTCGGCATGGAAGTGACCCAGCGCGGTGTCCGGCGGAACCGAAGCCGCAGCCTTGCCGCGCAGGATGTTGGAGGTGAAGCCGTCATCCCAGACGAACTTGCCGCCATAGGCCTTCTCCGAGCCGTTGAACTCCTTCATGTAGTCCACATAGATCGGGTTGGAGTCGTCCTTGGCCGGACCCGGGGTGCCGCGAACGCGGGTGTAGGTCTTGCCCGCGACGGCATCGGGGGTTTCGTTCAGCGCATACAGCGGCACGACGCCGGCGCGGCGCACTTCAAAGCGCAGCGCGGGCTTGTCGCCAACCGATTCCAGCGTGAACAGGTGGCGGAAGGGCACGTTGACCATGAAGCCCTTGGTCGCGGTGAAGGGCTCCTTGCCCTCGATGCTGACCTTCAAGGCGCCGTCCCAGACGATGAACACGACGCGGTCGTCGCCATACATGATCTGCTTGGTCTTCTTGCCGACGCCCAGCGAGATGTAATCGGCTTCCTGGTGCGGATTGCGCACGATCGGCTGCACCCAGTCGGTCTGGCCTTTGTGCGACGCCAGGATTTCCGACAGCTTCCAGTGCGGCTTGTTCGGCGCGACATAGGGGTTCATCTTGGTCGGCTTGGGCGACCAGAAATTCTGCGACATCGAGTTGCCGGTCGTCTTTTCCTCGTTCTTGCCGAGGAACTGCGCCGAAGCCGCGATGGGCATCAGCAATGCGATCGCCGCTGCGGCGATCATAAACTTCGACTTCATGGAGTTTCCCTTTTGTGCGTGGCGCATCCCAACCGGGCGGCCCAGTGCGCAAAGGTTGTAAGCGGTCGCGGGGTTTGTTGACAAGGATCGCCCCTCAGTGTGCGGCGCAGCAAAATACTGCCGAGAAAAGCAGCACGGCAGGGGATTTGTCGCTAAGTTTGTCGCCATGCTTCGCACCGTTACCAAACTGACACTCACCTGGCGCTTCGCGCTGGCGGCAGGCGCGCTGGTGGCGCTGCAGGTCGCGGTGCTGAACTGGCTGGGGCAGCCCTGGATCGCGCAAAGCGGGCGCATATTGCTGTGGGCGGGCGATCCCCTCAGCCCCGACACCTCGCAGCAGATCAGCGACTGGTACAGCTTTTCGCACCTCATTCATGGCTTTGCCTTTTACGGCCTGTTGCATCTGCTTTTCCCGCGCCTGCCGGTGATGACGCGGCTGCTGATCGCGATCGGCGCGGAAGTGGCGTGGGAGATCGCCGAGAACCTGCCCATGGTGATCCAGCATTACCGCAAGCAGGCGCTGGCGGCCGGCTATGTCGGCGACAGCATCCTCAATTCGGTGCTGGACACGGTGATGATGGCGCTGGGCTTCCTGCTGGCAAAGCGCGCGCCGGTAGGGATCGTGGTGGCGCTGGCCATCGCGTTCGAGCTGTTCACCGGCCTGATGATCCGCGACGGCCTGATCCTGAACATCATCGGCTTCGCCTGGACGCCGGACTTTATTGCGCACTGGCAGTCCGCGGCGGGCAAACCCTGAACAGGCTGGGCCGCCAGTCCGGCAAATGCTATAGTCCTTGAAAAGAACAGCTGGGGAGACGCGCATGAAAATCCGGTTCGCAGCAGCATTGATGATGACCGCAAGCCTGGGCCTGGTGGGCGCGGCATCGGCGCAGACTGAAATCGACAAGCATGTGCTGGCCGCACAGACGGCCGCCGGAACGGATTTCGCGGGCACATTGAGCGTCTTGTGCATCCAGCCTTCGGACGGAACCGATCCCGGCGCCGCGACGCGCGGCGCCAATGCCGGAAAGCCCCGGGTCATCCCGGCGCGCGACACCTGGTATGCGGAGCCCGCCAAGGTGTTCGACAATGTCTACTGGGTGGGCACCAAGATTCATTCCGCCTGGGCGATCAAGACCAGCGCCGGGATCATCCTGATCGACACCATGTTCAACTATGCGGTCGAAGATGAAATCGTCGGCGGCCTGAAAAAGCTGGGCCTCAATCCCGCCGACATCAAGTATCTGGTCGTCAGCCACGCCCATGGCGATCACGACGAAGGCGCCAAGCTGATCCAGGACCGTTTCGGCGCGCGCGTCATCATGGGTGCGCCGGACTGGGATGCCATCAGCAAGGCGGCCAACAAGCCCGGCGGAATCCCGAAGCGCGACATGGATGCGGGCGACGGACAGAAGCTGACGCTGGGCGACACCACTATTACCATCGTCCAGACGCCGGGTCATACGCTGGGCACGCTGTCCTACCTGATCCCCGTCACCGACAACGGCAAGAAAATGACGGTGGCCTATTCCGGCGGCATGGGCTTCAACTTCCCGCGCAGCCCGGAGCGTTTCGACACCTACATCGCGTCGGCGGAGAAAATGCGGAACGCCGCCAAGGCGGCAGGCGCCAGCATCGTTTTCTCCAACCACTCCATGTACGACCATGCCTGGACCCGCAGCCGCGTGGCGCGGAAGCCGGGCGAAGACAGCCCCTTTGTGATCGGCGCGGATGCCGTGGACCGCTATTTCACCGTGCTGCGTGAATGCGCCGTGGCGGGGAAGCTGCGGCTGACGAAGTAGGTTTACTTCCGCCCGGTTTCGTCCATCCAGGCATAGAGCCGCCGGATGCCGCGTGGTTCCGCGCCCACATCCTCGATGTCGGGGAAATTTTTGGCGTGCGCCCGCAGGTCCACACGCTTGGCGGCCTCGTCGGCGGGCACGCCCGCCGCGCGCAATTTGGCAACCTGCGCCATCACATCGCGCAAATAGGCCTGGTAGGCGGTCACCAGCCCCTTGTCGGTGAAAGGCACGCCATGGCCCGGCAGGGTCACGGCCCAGTCCAGCCGGTTGAGCGCCCCCAGGGTTGCAATCCATTCGTCGAAAAAGGCGCTGCCCATATAGGCCAGGCGGCTTTCCATCAGGTCGCCGGTGGCGACGATGCGCTCCTTCGGCAGGAAGACCACGGTATCGCCGCCGGTATGGCCGCGCCCCAGGAAGAGAAGCTGGATCTCGCGCCCTCCCCGGTGAAGCACCAGCCGGTTGTTATAGGTAACGTTGGGCGGCGTGGGTTTGATCGCCTTGATGTCGACGACAAATTCCTTCAGCGACGCCTGTGCGTCCGCGAGATTTTTCTGCAGGGCGGCTTTGCGCGCCGGATTTTTTTCCGCATCCACCAGTTTCTGGAAACGCGCGACCAAAGTTCGCCCGGAATTGCGTGACGAGCTGTAGAAAGGCTCGTTGTTCAGGATGTCGAACTTCTCAATCGCCTGGCGGACATAGTCGTGCGCGATGATCTGGACGTCCGGCCCGAACACCGAATTGGCGTCGGTATGGTCATAATGCCAATGGCTATTGATGACAGTCCGCACGGGCTTGTTTGTCAGGCGCTTGAGGTCGGCCAGAAAAGCATACGCCGCCCGCGGCGTGGTGGGGCTGTCGACCAGGACAACGTCATCCTTGTTGACGATCACGACCAGATTGGCGCCGAAGAAGGGATTGCTGCCGAAGGGAAAGGGCGTGCCGTTCAATTCGGGTGAGGCGTAATAGACGCCGTCGGCGACCTTTTCGAACTTGTAGTATTGGCCCTGCACCACCGGATAGGGCGCAGGCTTTTGCGCCTGGGCGCTGCCGGTCAGAAAAGCAAACAGGGCACAGACGGTGAAAACGGCTTTGCGAGAATTCATCAGCGACCTCTCGAAGCAGGAAATTTCCTCAGGCGGACGGCAGGCGATAGGCGATCATTTCGGCCGGGAATCCCGGGCCGCCGATGGTGAGCACGATATATTGGCGCCCCGCCAGCATGTAGGTCATGGGCGAGCCGACCTGCGGCGCGGGCATGTAGACGGCGCCGCGATCCTCGCCGGTCTTCTTGTCATAGGCGCGCAGCAGGGCGCCGCGCTTGCCGCCGGGCGTGGTGTTGAATCCGGACTCGCCGCAGATCACCAGCGACTTGGTGACGGTAGGACCGATCAGCCCGGGCCGGCCGGTGCGCGGAATTTTCAGCCCCTTCAGCGCCGGATGGTTCTTGACCGCGTCGGGCGTATCGCCATGCGCGACCTGCCAGGCGATGTCGCCTTTGGTCAGATCAGTGGCGGTGATGCGGCCATAGGGCGGCTTCGCCAGCGGCAAGCCGTCAATGGTGAGGATGCCGGGGCGGAATTCGTCCGCAGCGCCCGCAGCTGCGGCCGGTCCTGACGCCGCGTTCGCCACCGCGGTGGGCGGGGCGAGATACTCCGTGCCGCCCTGGATCGCCGCCGCCCGGGTGGGCGGCGTGCTGAAGGTGCCGCGCACATAGTCGGAATCGGTGAAGGCGGGATTGCCGGGCAGCAATCCACCCACGCCCACCACATTCTCGGAGAAGGTGAAGACGGTATGGGTTTCCGGATCGTAGCAGCCGCCGGCCCAGTTGGTGCCGCCCTGGCTGAACAGCGCAATCAGGGTGCCCCAGGTGCCGTCGGCTTTGGCGAGCGAGGGCGGGGTATAGATCGGCCCGGTGCGATACTTCGACAGAAGCCTGAGCGCCTTGGCGTGCAGCTCGGGTGTGAAGTCGATGACGGTGGAGGCATCGACATTCTGCACATCGTAAGGCGGCGGCTTGGTCGGGAACGGCTGGGTGGGCGAATACCATTCGCCCGCCAGGTCGCCCCTGGGCACCCGCTTTTCCACGATCGGCCAGATCGGCTTGCCGGTCTCGCGGTTCAGCACATAGAGGAAGCATTGCTTGCTGGGCTGGGCCAGCGCCTTCACGATCTTTCCGTTGACGGGGATGTCGCAGAGGATCGCGGCGCAGGGTATGTCGCGGTCCCAGATGTCGTGATGGACAAGCTGGTAGTGCCAGCGGCGCTTGCCGGTTTCCAGTTCGACCGCGACCAGGCAATTGCTGAACAGGGTGTTGCCCTGGCGGCGGACGCCGGATTCGTCGGCGGACGGAATCTCGATGCCCAGATAGGCCAGGCCCAGTTCCTCATCGACCGAAATCTGCGCCCAGCAGCCTGTGTTGGTCGCCGCCTCGGCCTCGCCGGCGCGGATCCAGGTGTCATAGCCATACTCGCCCTTCAGCGGGATGGTATGGAAAATCCAGAGACGCTTGCCGGTCTTCACGTCGAAGCCGCGGACATAGCCCTTGGTGCGCGGCTTGTTGCCCGGCACGCTGCCCGAGGCATGGGCTGCGCCCACGATCACCACATTGCGCGCCACGGCCGGCGTGGCATGCAGCCCGATCTCGCCGCCCAAGGGATCGATGTCCTGGTCCATGCCCAACTTGAGATCGACCACGCCATTGTCGCCGAAGCCTGGCACCGGCAGGCCGGTTTTGGCGTCCAGCGCCACCAGCTGATAGCCGGGCGTGACATACAGAATGCGTTCCTCGCTGCCATCGGTCCAATAGGCCAGGCCGCGGCCGGAATATTGGCGCGGTGCGATGCGGGCGCGTTCGCCTTCATCCTTGCGGAACATCCAGAGCAGCTCGCCATTGGCGGCATCGACACAAACCACGTCGCGGCGCGACCCGGCGGTGGAGTAAAGCCGCCCCTTGATGACCAGGGGCGTCGCCTCCCAGGTATATTCCGGGCGCGATCCCAGCATGTGAGAGGGAAGACGCCAGGCGACTTCGAGCTTGTCGAAATTGGCCGCGTTGATCTGGTCCAGCGGCGCATAGCGGGTGTTGGCGAGATCGGCGGCATAGTGGCGCCACTCGGTATCGGGCGCACCGGAAGAAGTTTGCGCCTGCGCGGGCAGCCCGGCCAGCACCAAACTCACGGCCGTCGAAGACAGCATCGTGCGCCGTGTCAGGAACGCCATACTCAACCCCTCCCCTTGTGAATCTGGGTCCGGCACGCAGCCAGGAAACCCGATCCTTTTTCGCCTTGTCCGTATCTTAGTGGTGAAACCTGCTCTTATCGAGACCCCGCCAGGGGCGCGACGGCCACGCCGGCCTGGCCCGTGGCGTCGAGCGCCTTGCGGACCTCCCCGGATGATTTCATGTCTTCGATGAACGCCCTGACATAGGCCGCGCCCGCCGGCCGCCCCCTGGGCACGCCCATCGCCTGTTCGATGCCGGTGAAGCGATCCGCCAGCACGCGCAGCCCCGGATTGGCCTGCGCCCGTTCCTCCAGATACTGGCGCACCCCCGCGGCAGCCTCCAGGCGCTCGGAGATGAACATGTCCACCGACGAAGCCCCGGTCGGTGCGCGCCGGAGTTCTGCGCGCTTCAGCGAGCGGGTCAGGAACAGGTCATAGGCCGCGCCCTGCGCCACGGCGATGCGCACGCCCGGCTGGTCGAGATCCGAGACAGTGCGGAAGGGCGCGTCGCTGCGCACCAGGTAGGTTCCGTCGATGGTGATGTAGGGCGGGGAAAAATCGATCTTCGCGGCCCGCTCCGGCTCGATGGCGAGAAAGGCCAGGTCCCACACGTCCCTGTCCCCGACATTGAAGATGGCGCCGGCGCCATCGAAGGGAATAAGGGTCAGCGGCAGCTTGAGGCGCGCGGCCAGCGCCCGCGCCAGGATGACGGAAACGCCGCCAATTTCGCCCTGGGCGCTGCGCTGCGCCAGCACACCGTTGCCAAGATTGATCGCCACCCGCAGGACACCGCTGGGGGCAAGGCTCCGTGCTGCTTCACTTGCCGGAACCTGCGCCCACACGGGCAGTCCGGTCATCGCCAACCCTGTGGCCGTGGAAGACAGCATGCCGCGCCGAGTCAGAAACGCCATATTCGCCCCTCGCAATTACCGCCCTCGCCAAACGTGACACAGGCTCTTGGACCCCGAAAGGGGGCCATGCTAGATACCCGGCCGGGCGCGGGTGTAGTTCAATGGTAGAACGGCAGCTTCCCAAGCTGCATACGTGGGTTCGATTCCCATCACCCGCTCCAATACTTGGCCAGAACGGTTTTGCTGACGGTTTTTGCGGATTTGTGCCGGCGCAAATGCGCGTCGGGCGCGTGGCCAAGGGGTACGCATGTCGGCTGATATCCAAAAATTTTTCCGCCCATCGTTGGTATTGGGCGGCGTGACACTTCTGGTCCATCTTCTTTTCAATGCCGGATACGGCATAAACCGCGATGAGCTCTATTTCATCGTCTGCGGGCAGCGTCTGGCCTGGGGCTATGTGGACCAACCGCCGCTGGTGCCGATGCTGGCGGCCTGGTCGTATGCGCTGGCCGGCGATTGGCTGATCGGCTTCCGGCTCATTCCGGCGCTGGCGCTTTCGAGCACCGTCGTCATGACCGCCGAGTTCGTTCGCGTCGCCGGTGGTGGGCGTTATGCCCAATGGCTCGCCGGGCTTTGCACGGCTCTGGCGCCGCAATTCCTCGCCCTTGGCATGATCTTCACCACCGATACGTTCCAGCCGATCAGCTGGCTCGCCTGCGTCTGGATTCTGGTGCGGCTGGAACAGACAAGGGACGAGCGCTGGTGGCTGGCCTTTGGCGCCGTTGTCGGGCTCAGCCTGCTCAGCAAATACATGATCGCGTTCTACGTGGTCGCGCTGGCTATCGGCTTGCTGGCAACGTCGCTGCGCGCCTCTTTGCTGAAGCCATGGGTATATGCCGGCGCGGCGCTGGGATTGGTCATCGTGCTTCCCAACATCCTTTGGCAGCAGGCGCATGGCTGGCCCTTTATCGAACTCGGCAAGGCGGGGGCGAGCGGCAAGAACATTGAATTATCGCCTTGGGGCTTTTTCACGCAGCAGCTTCTGCTGATGGGGCCGCTGGCCGGACCGGTCTGGCTTGCGGGGCTGTGGGCGGGAGCGCGCAAGCCGGCTTTTGCCGTCTTCCGTGCCGTGCCGATTGCCTATGTGCTGCTGTTCGCGTTCTTCGTCATCAATCACGGCAAGGCCTATTACCTGGCACCGATCTATCCGGTGCTTCTGGCGATGGGAGCGATTGTCATCGAGCGATGGATGGCGAACGCCTATGCCCGTGGTGCTACTGTGGCGGCGATCGCCGTTTCCGGCGCCGTCCTTGCGCCGCTGGCGATTCCGCTCATGTCGGAAGAGGCGTACATCCGTTATTCCGCGGCTCTGGGCATAACGCCGTCCGCGACCGCGACGGAGCATCTGAAGCAGTCAAGCCTGCCGCAGCACTTTGCCGACATGCATGGCTGGCCCGAGATGGCCGCGAAGATCGCCAAAGTCTATTGGTCATTGCCGCCAGAGGAACGCGCCAAAGCCGTGTTTGCCGGCGGCAATTACGGGCAGGCGGCAGCCATCGACATTTATGGCTCGCGGCTAGGGCTGCCGCCCGCCATCAGCGGACACAATAATTACTGGATCTGGGGCCCGCGGGGTCACGACGGCAGTGTGGTGATCGAGATCGGCGGCACGCGCGAGCAGCACCTGAAGCTGTTCCGCTCGGTCGAGTTCGCCGGCTGGATCGAGAGCCCTTATGCCATGCCCTATGAAACGCATCAGCCGATCTGGATCGAGCGCGATCTGAAACAACCGATCGAGGATGTTTGGCAGAAAGCGAAACGCTACCGCTGAAACGAAAGAAAGCTGTAGCGTCAGAGCAAGCATACGTGGGCTCGATTCCCATCACCCGCTCCAACATCCTCCCGCAGCACGCTCAGCCAGCAGGTGTCCGCTGCGCTTCCGGCGCATCCTGAACCGCGAGCACGGTCAGTTTCTTCAGGGAGCCACGGCGATCGCGCCATTGGATGGACTGGCCGGGTGACAGGCCGATCAGGGCGGTGCCGACGGGCGTCAGGATCGAGATAAGACCCTGGCGGGAATCCGACTGGTCGGGATAGACCAGGCGGACGCTTTGCACCGTCTCATTTTCTTCATCCCGGAAATCGACATGCGAGCCCATGCGGACAATCGGCTTGTCCGAGGGCGGCGTGACAATCGCCCGGCTCAGTTCGTCGAGCAGGAAGGCCGACACCTCCGGCGCATTCCTGCTGGCGCTCTCGGCGAGATTGCACAGCCGGTCATAGTCCATCGTCGTGATGGTGATTTCGGGCAGAGGGGCAGCGTTTGTCATGTTCAATGTCCTATGATCGAAGCGAAGCGCTCGCTTCCAGCTCGGGATAGACAACGGTCGCGACATGCAGGGTCTGGAATCCCATACCGGGCACAAGCACCTGCATCGTGTCGCCCCGCCGCAGGCCCAGCAGGGCAATGCCGATGGGAGACAGAAGCGATATCTGCGTGTCCTCGTCAGTGAAGTCGCCGGGATAGACCAGTTCGCGCACCGCGCTGAACGGACCCCAATCCAGCTGGTAGCGCACCAGGCTTCCCGGCGTGACGACATGCTTGGGGAGCGTCTCGCTCACCACGGCCCGGCGCAGTTCTGAATCCAGAAAAGTGGCGGCTATTTGCTTCGCATTGTAGGCGTCGCCGACAATGCGCTTCAGTTGCTTGTGCGCGGCGGGCGCAATGAAAATCTGCGGCATATCGTGCGACATGCTTTCCTCCTGCGGTTTTGCTCACGCGCTGCTTCCAGCGGTGAGTCACAAAATGGATGAAGTGGGACGAAATCCGGACGCCGCGCGCGGCGTCCGGTCAGGAGCCTGCGTGAATGCGGCTCGCGCGAAGCGCTTCTCGGGGGAGAACAAAGTTCGTCATACTGTAAATATAGGGAGGCGCGCGCTTATTTCAATGCCCCGCTGCGATTTGCCCGTCAGCGCGTCTTGTGCCTCTAATTCGGCAAAACAAAGCTGGGGAGCACGCAATGACCACGCACAAGATCCAGGCCTTCGACTCCAACGCCATGGCGTGGAAGGAAAGCGTCATTCCCGCGCTGGGAAAGGCGATTTTCGTCAAGCCGTTTGTCGAAGACCCGGAGACCGGCGTCACGGTGCGGATGGCCAAGTACCCGGCCGGCTTCATGAACACCTGGCACACCCATCCCTGCGCCCACGGCATTTATGTGCTTGAAGGCACGCTGGTCACCCATGAGGGCAGTTTCGGGCCCGGCAACTTCGTCTGGTTCGAGGAAGGCATGCGCATGCAGCATGGCGCCACCCAGACCGAAGACGTGACGGTGCTGTTCATCACCAACAAGAAGTTCGAGATCTGGCACGAAAAGCCGGTGGCGTAACGCGCCCTAGCGCTTCGTCATCGCCTCGCGGATCACGTGATAGATGGTGTGCTGCTCGATGGTGCCCTTGAACAGGTGCGCCATGGGGCCGGAGGCGCGCACCGCCACATCCTCGCCGCCATGGGTCTCGCCCGCCAGCGGCACCAAGGCTTGCTGCTTGTAATCCAGCGCCGTGGTGTCGGTCGCGGCAGGATCGCTGCGCGGCTTATCGGTCGTGGCGCCCGAGCCGTTGGCATAGCCAAGGGTGGTGTAGGCCTTGCCGTCCCTGCCCTTGATCACTTCGCCGTCCACGCCGCGCACGATGCCCAGGATCGGATTGCCGCGAATGGGATAGCCGCTGATCGTCAGCGTGTGGCTGTGATCAGCGGTGACCAGCACCAGCGTGTCCTTCAGGTTGACGCTGTCGAGGGCAGCGCGGATCGCGCCGTCGAGCGCGACGGCGTCTTCCAGCGCGCGGGCGGCGTTGCCGGCATGATGGCCGTGATCGACGCGACCGCCTTCGACCAGCAGCACGTAGCCCGTCTTTTTGCTGCCCAGTTTGGTGATGGCGGCGCGGGTCAGTTCGGCCAACGAGGGTTCGCCGCCCTTGTCCTTGGCGCGGTCGGCTTCGTATTGCATGTGATCAGGCTGGAAAAGGCCCAGAACCTTCTGGTTCGACTTCATGTCCAGCGCGGCGAAATCGCGGGCGTTCCACACGAAGCTGCCGCCGGGGTTCCGGCGGCTCCAGTCGGCGAGCAGATCGCGCCCGTCGGTGCGGCGGCCCTTTTGGTCGGTGTATTCGGGATCGGCCATGGTGGAGGGAAGGAAAAAACTGCGTCCGCCGCCGAGAATAATGTCCAGCTTGGCGCCGACCGGGTTCTCGATCATCTGGCGGGCGATATCGAGGCAGCCTTCCGCCTTGGCCGCGACCGGCATGTCGCTGTCGGCTTCCCAGTCGCGCTGCGGCGTGTGGGCATAGGTCGAAGCGGGCGTGGCATGGGTGATACGCGCGGTGGAGATAATGCCGGTGGCGCGCCCCGTGGATTGCGCGAAATCGAAGATCGAGGGGATGTGCTTGTCCTTCGAACCGGGGCAATCGCTGACAATGGCTTCGGGGCCGACGCCGATCACGTCGTTGCGCGCCTTGACCCCGCCCATGATGGCGCTGGCGGTGGGCGCGGAGTCCGACACCTGGGCGTCATGGGAATAGGTCTTGACCAGCGCGGCATTGGACAGGCTGTCCATCGCGGTGGTGAAGGATTCCCCGTCGCGGCCCAGTTTCTGGCCCTGGTAGATGCGCGCCGCCGTCAGGGTGCTGATGCCCATGCCGTCGCCGATGAAGATGATGACGTTCCTGGCGCGGGCATTGATCGGCGTCGACGCCTTGAGCCGCGCCACTTCAGCTTGCCCCTGTCGGAGGTAATCCTGGGTGGTGACTTGCGCGCCTTTGGTAATGGTTTGCGCGCTCGCGGTTGTGGATAAAACCAATGCGGTGAACAGTGCGGCGAGCGGGCGGGTGGTGATCATTGTTGTTCTGTCCTGCAAATGCGCCAAAAGCGGGCTTTTCCTAGCACGATGGCACATTCGTCTCAAACTGGAATCAAACCGCATCATTCGCAGTTTTTAGCGATTGCCGTAACGCCCCGGAAAAATTCTGCCCCCTAGGGTGATCGCGATTTGAACAAGAGGCTTGTTATGATTTTGAAGAATTTCTGGAAGAACGAGAATGGCGCCACGGCGATTGAATATGGCCTGATCGCCGCGCTGATTGCCGTTGTCATCATCACCGGCGTCACCGCCGTGGGCACCGGCCTTTCCACCACCTTCACCAACCTGTCGACCAACCTGAAATAGGCTGGCCCTGCGCCCCCTGCCCCGTTAGCCTGATGCAAAACGGGGTGGGGCATGGCGCAGAAACTGCTGGTCTATCAATCGCTGTGGGCGATGGAGCGCCGCCGTCCCGACGGCCATGAATGGGAGCTGGACGAAAAGCTCGCCATGATCCGCGATGCCGGTTTCGACGGCTGCGGCGTGCGCTTCATCGATGCCGACTATGCCCGCACCGTCACCGGCTTCCTGCGCCAGCACGGCATGACATGGCAGGCGCAATGCTATCCCCAGACGGTGGACGACCTGAAACCGGTGCTGGCGCTGGTCAAGGAGCTGGGCGCCGATCACCTGAACCTGCAGCCCGACGTGCGGCCCTACACGCTGGAAGAATGCGTTCCCTATATCGAAGGCTGGCGCAGGCTGGCCAGCGAAGCGGGGATCGAGATGCATATCGAAACCCATCGCGACCGCATGACCACCGACCTGTTCCACACGCTGCATCTGCTGGACCGCTTTCCCGACCTGCGCTTCACCGCCGATCTGTCCCACTATGTCGTGGGGCGCGAATTCGCTTGGCCGATCGCACCGGAGAACCATGCGATGATGAAGCGTATCCTGGACAATAGCTGGGGCATCCATGGCCGCATCGCCAGCCGCGAACAGATCCAGGTGCAGTTCAACTTCCCCCAGCACAAAGACTGGCTGGACCTGTTCATGGGTTGGTGGGAATACGGCATCCGCTCGTGGAAGAAGCGCGCGGGTGCGGACGAGACCCTGACCTTCCTGTGCGAATTCGGACCGCCGCCTTATGCCATCACCGGCGCGGACGGCTATGAACTGTCGGACCGCTGGCAGGAATCCCTGCAGATGAAGGACATGATCCGCGACTTGTGGAAACGGATCGAAGCCAATCCCTAAGTGGAGCGATCCTGCACATCGTCCTGGCTGATATCGTTCTTGTAGGTTTCGGGCCCGCACCACACCGCAAAGGCCGTCACCAGCGAGATCGCCACCACATAGACGCAGACGCCCCAGGGTGCGCCCGCCATCCATGCCACCAGGGTGGCGGCGATCAGCGGCGCGGGACCGCCCGCGATGATCGAGCCAAGCTCGCGGGCGAAAGCGAATCCGGAATAGCGCAGCCGTGGGCCGAACAGTTCGGCGAAATAGACCGCCTGCGGCCCGAACATGGCGCCGCTGCCAATGCCCATTTCGATGATGAAGGCCAGCGCAATCATGGTGGGGTCCTTGGTGCCCACCATCAGGAAGAAGGGAACAGCGCAGGCCGCCGAGAACAGCGCGCCGAAGATATAGACCGGGCGGCGGCCGATGCGGTCGGACAGCCAGGCGAAGAAAAACAAGCCACAGGCCAGGGCGATATTGCCGCATATCACACCGAACACCGCGACATTGCGCGGCACGTCCAGCGTGGTGATCAGGTAGGACAGGCCGAACACCGGATAGAGATAACCGAGCGCATTCTCGGCCAGCCGCGCGCCGACCACGACGAAGAAATTGCGCGGGCTGCGCCGGATGGCTTCCAGCGCCGGAATTTTCAGCGGCGGGCGCTTGGCGGACGCCTGCTGGAACACCGGCGTCTCGCTCACCTTGGCCCGGATATAGACGCCCAGCGCCAGCAGCACGACCGAGCCCAGGAACGGCACGCGCCAGCCCCAGCTCATCAGGTCGTCAGCGGCCAGCATGCCGGTCGCCCAGAAGGTCGCCCCCGCCAGCGCGTTGCCCACCGTGACGCCGAAGGGCGCAAAGGCGCCGTATACGCCGCGCTTGCCTTCAGGCGCGAACTCCACCGCCATCACCACCGCGCCGCCATACTCCGCCCCGGCGCCGAAGCCCTGGCACAGGCGCAGAGTCAAAAGCAGGATCGGCGCCCAGATGCCGACCTGGGCGTAGGTCGGCAGCAATCCGATCAGAAAGGTGCTGCCGCCCACCAGCAGCAAGGTCGCCACCAGCATGGGCTTGCGGCCCCACTTGTCGCCGAAATGGCCGAAGAACAGCCCGCCGAAGGGCCGCGCCAGGAATCCCATCGCGAAGGTGGTGAACGATGCCATGACGCCGATGGCCGGATCATAGGCGGGAAAGAACAGTGGCCCGAACACCAGCGCCGAGGCCATGCCGTAGATGAAATAGTCGTACCATTCCAGCGCCGAGCCGATACCGGCGGCGAGCATCACATGACGCAGGCGCGTCGGCGATGGGACTGCAGCGTCCGTCAAACTTTCCCCCAATGGTCGCGGCGTCTTGCGCGCCGTCAGACCTTTTCCGGCTCGCGGCGCTGAAAATACTTGTTCTGCGCCGTGCTCTGATTTTCGTATATCGAGCCCTGGCGCGGCGACGGCGGCAGCGGCATGCGCACGGGGGCCGGCACGATGCGCGGCGTGTTGATCACCGCACCCGACACCAGGTTGCCGTTGTACTGGTCCCAGTCCTTGATGCCCATCAGCGGAAAGGCGTCACCGGCCGAGAATTCATACAGCAGCAGCCGGCGCGGCTTGTCGGAGACATTCTGCGCCGAGCCATGCACCAGACGGACATGGTGGAAGCTCATCGAACCGGCCTTGCCCATCAGCGGCACGGCGCTTTCGAAATCCACTTCCCGGCGCGTCGGGTCCATCGCGCCACAGAAATAGCCTTCGGAATGATGATCC
>JAZKDV010000122.1:0-6540 GCA_040387395.1 Pseudomonadota bacterium
GTTTGTGCAGCAGTATTAGGGCGCCGGCGCGCCGTCACACGCGCGCCAGCCGATGCCTTAAGTAGAAGAGATCATAAGCCTGATCAGGTCCTGTCCAAAGCACCAGCTCAGGCAGATGGTGACGGCCATCCCGATCACCACGATCAGCAAGATGTGGTTGTTATCGGAATTGAGGGCGTCTTTTCGCCGGGGCGCCATGGAAACGTATGGAGTCATCGGGCGGCACGGCCGCCTTGAAGAAAGCCAGTGAATTCACCCTAAAACCGGCTGATCCCGGCTGCAATGCCGGCATACCGCCCCACCGTACCGTCGGGCGATGCCCCGCGATTTCCGGTTGAGCCAAAGTTCCCTGCCTGTGCGTTACCAGCGGATGCCCGCTTCCACGCCCCCGACCCACACCGTCCTGCTGGCGTTATTCCTGGGCGCCTCGGTGTTGGGGATGCTGGGCGGCTGCGCCTCGGTCCCCAAGGTGCCCGAACCCAACCCTTCGGCCTCCACTGGCGTCCCGCAACTGGTCGGGCGGCGCGGCCCGCTCACCGCCGAGCAAAGCAAGGCGATCCTGCTCAAGCTGGGCGAGACCAGGGGCGATGACCGGTTGTTGCAGCGCCATTTGGCGACGCAAACCGCCATCGCCGACAGCCCGCTGGTGGCGGGTAACCGCACCAAGCTGCTGCGCGACGGCGAGGAGACCTTCCGCGCCATGTTCGGCGCCATCCGGGGCGCCAAACGCGACATCAACCTGGAATATTACATCTTCGAGGACATCGCCTATGACGGCGCGCAGCTTGGCGACCTGCTGATCCAAAAGCGCCAGGCCGGCATCCAGGTCAATATCCTCTATGACAGCTACGGCTCCAGCGCGACGCCCACCGCTTTCCTCGACCGCCTGAAGAATGCCGGCATCAAGCTGCTCTCGTTCAACCCGATGAATCCGCTGGACACGCGGGGGCTGCCCTACGCCCCCAACAACCGCGACCATCGCAAGATCCTGGTGGTGGACGGCCAGGTCGCCATCGTCGGCGGCATCAACATGTCCACCGCCTATCAGAGCAGCGGTTCGGGCAAGTCCGCCGCCCCGCCCGGCACCACGCCGGACCAGTGGCGCGACACCGACCTGCAGATCGAAGGCCCTGCCGTCGCCGCCCTGCAGAAACTCTTCCTCGATCACTGGGCCAGCCAGAAGGGCGAGCCGTTTGACGCCGCCGCCATGTTTCCGGCCAATGGCCCGGCCGGCCCGGCGGTGGTGCGGGTGATGGGCAGCGCGCCGGGCGACAATGATCCGCAATATTATGCCTCGCTGCTGACCGCGATCCGCACCGCCGAAAAGAACGTCAAGATCACCACCGCCTATTTCGCGCCCACGGCGCAGGAGATCGATGACCTCAAATCCGCCGCCGGGCGCGGCGTCGATGTGCGCCTGGTGCTGCCCGGCCGCAGCGACTCGCCCTTGTCCATCGCCGTGGCCCATTCCCATTACACCGGGTTGATGGAAGCCGGCGTGACGATCCACGAGACCCACAATATCGTGCTGCATTCCAAGACCGCGGTGATCGACGGCGTCTGGTCGGTGATCGGCTCATCGAACTTCGACCATCGCAGCGTCATCGCCAATGACGAGGTGGACGTGGTGGTGCTGGGCAGCCAGGCCGCGCAGGAGCTGGAAGACCTGTTCGCCAGGGACGAAGCCAGCGCGACGCGCGTCACCCTGGAAGCCTGGAAGAACCGGCCGCTGTGGAACCGGCTGAAGGAACGCTTCTCCCTGTTGTGGGAAAGCCTGTTGTAGGCGTTTCAGCGCCGCACGATCACAAGGCGCAGCACCGGCACCAGCGCAAACAGGATCTGGCCCGCCAGCCCCAGCAAGCCGGGCGCCGTGCGCAAGCCGGCCCAATAGGCCGGCCAGGGCGTAGCGAATGCGAAATGCGCCAGCCCCGCCTCGGCCAGCAGGAGAATCCCGAAGGCAAGACCGCCCATTCCAAGGCGCTGTCCCGCCCGGGCTGCGACTTGAAAGTGCGCAATAGTCCGTGCTGCGGCGAACCAGGAAATTACAAGTATCAGCGGCACCTCGATGGCCACCGCCGCCATTTCACCGATGGCCGGGACCATGACCAGCACGCGAAACATGCCCATCAGGAAGGCGCAGGCGAATACAATCAGGAAATAGACCAGCGCGGCGGCGGCGATCACCAATGTCTATCCGCCCTTCTCAAAGCGCAATTCCGATATCGCCCCGTTGCATTTGTTGATCCGCATTGAAATCCGCCGCGTGTTGTCGATCGTGCGCAAAGCGCCCAGCGCCTTGACCCGGCGCGGTGGCTTGCCCTTGGAGACGCGGCTGATGCGGACGGAATTGTTGCTCTCCTCGAATGTCAGCGCCGGCCAGAAAAAGCGCGCCAGCGGCGCGTAATATTGTTCGACCGATTGATAGATGCCGGCATAGACGCGGCGGTCATGGGCAAAGGGCTGGGGGATATCATAGCGGCTTTCCGGCGGCGTGGGCGGCATGCCCTTTTTGTCGCGCTCGTAATTCGGTTTGAAGACAAAGCAGACCGGATCTCCCCAAGGTGGCGTCACATCGGCGAAAGCCGGTCCCGTCATGCCCATCAGCGCCGCACCTATAAGAGTACGTATCCGCATCGTGCCTCCGTTGAATGGAAGGTTCACACCGCCCGCAATGCCGTCGCCACCGGCAGCCGCGCGGCGCGGATGCCCGGCAGCAGCCCACCGACCAGCCCCAGCACCAGCGCGAATCCTGCACCCGTTACGGCGAGCTGCGGCGTCACTGCCAGCCGGATCACCATCCCGCCCAGGGCGTGTTCGTTGCCGTTGAACAGCGCCAGCGCCACCGCGATGCCGACCAGCGCCCCGGCCGCGCAGAACAGCAGCGCCTCGACAATAACGGAGGTCACCACCGCGCCTGCGCCGAACCCAAGCGCCCGCAGGGTGGCGATTTCCCGCTGCCGCGAACTGACCGCCGAATACATGGTGTTCAGCGCGCCGAACATCGCGCCCAGCCCCATGATTCCGCCCACCACATAGGCGATGGTGTTGAGAAATTTTGTGAAGGACCTGGACTGGTCGGCGAAGTAATCGGTCTCACGCTCGATCTGCAGCGCGGGGCCGGGCCGCGATGTCACCGACCGCTTGAACAGCGCCAGCGCGTCCGGCGAGTTCAAACGCACCGTGAAGCTCTTGAAGGCCGTGGTGCGCATCGACGACATCAGGGTTGCTGCATCGGCAAGAAGCTCCGACTCGGTCATGCTGCCGCCGCTCTCGAAGGTGCCCACCACCAGCCATTCGCCTTCGGGCAGCGACACCCGGTCGCCTTCTTTCAGGCCCGCAAACTGAGACTGCGCCGCCACGCCGGTGATGATCTCGTACTGGCCGGGCCGGAACATGCGGCCGCTGACCAGTTTGATCTCCGGCCTGAGCGCGGCATTGGCGGGCCCGACGCCGCGCACCGTGACATAGGCGTCCAGCCCGTCGTCTTTCTTGGCTACAACAGTGTAGCCGGAATAATCCGCCGACACGACGCGCTTGAATTTCGGGTCCGTTTGCACGCCCGGCATGTCGCTGAGGGTGGTCACGGTTTCGCGGGACAGGGTGCTGCCCCATTCGCCCAGTGCCCCGTCGCTGAGTACGATGGCGCGGTCCGGGCTGCCAGTGCTTTCCATGGTGCGCAGAAATCCTGCCGACATGGAAAGGATCGACACCAGGGCGCCTACGGCGCAGGCCATGCCCACAACCACGACCAGCGACGACCCCAGCCGGTCCGGCACAGTGCGCAGGTTCATCAACGTCACGGCGATGATCTGTTTCATGATCAGCGTCCTGCCAGCGCATCGGTGATGCTGAGCCGCCGCGCCCGCAAGCCCGGTGCCAGGGCGCTGACCAGCGCCACCAGCAGCGCAAAGCCCATGCCGGTGCCGATGGCCGACCAGGGCATCAGCAGCAGCCGTCCGGTGTCCGGGTCCAGATCAGCGATGCGCGGTATTCCCAGCTTGGCGATGGCCAATCCCGCCAGCCCCGCCATCAGGCACAGGATGATGGATTCGGCCATGACGATAGCCAGAAGCTTGGTATCGGAATAGCCCATCGCCTTGAGCACCGCGAATTCCGCCCCGCGTTCGCGCACCGACTGCATCATGGTGTTTCCGGTCAGGAACAGCAGCATGAACAGCACCGCCACGATCACCGCGCGGATGAAAAAACCGATATCACCGATCGACTGCACGCCGGTCTGGGCCTGGGATTTTTCCGATCCGGTGCGCGTGGGCGCGCCGGAATTGGCGAACATCGCGTCAATGGCGCGGCTGGTGGCGGTGGCGCGTGCCGGGTCCTTGATGCGCACCAGCATGCGGTCGATGGTGCCTTTTTCCAGCGTGCGCTCCTCATCGACATAATCGTAATTGCTGATGAAAAAGCGCGACCGTCCCGGCTGGTCGACATTGTCGATGATGCCCAATATGTCGAAGGTCCAGACCTTGCTGCCATCCTTCTTCACGGTGTTGGAGATGACCGGCACGCGGTCGCCGACCTTCCAGCCGAACTGCTTGGCGGACAAGACGGTGATCAGCGCTCCGGTGCGGGTGCGCATCAGCAGGTCGATCTGCTCCTTGGTCGCCGTCAGTTCCGGTCGCACGGCGAAGAAGCGCCGGTCGGACATCACGATGCCGAAAGCCTGCTTGGGATCGCGGTAATAGCCCACCAGGATCTGGCGCGGCGCCACCACCGTCACGCCGGGCAGCCCGGCCACCCGGTCGACATAGGCATAGGGCATGTTGGTGCCGAACTTGGGATCGGCGATCAACCGGTCCACCCGCGCCGCATTCACCGCGTGCGCCAGCCCGCCGCTGATGGCAGCGAGGATGCCGAATAGGATGAAGGCCACGGTGATGGAAAGAAATGTAAAGATCGTCCTGGCGGGCCGCCGCCACAGGCCAGCCCATACGAGTGGCAAATACTTCATGCAGCGCCCCCTGCCCCACCAAAGTGTCATCCCGCGCTGGGCATAAAGCAACACGGTCGGCAGGCCATTATTAGTATTCTAAAAGCCGATCGCGGAAATCTTGCCACCGTCTTCCAGCACGATGCGCCAGTCGCTGTCGCCATTGGCGAACCTGACCTTGTAGACGTCCATGCCGTCGGGCTGCACCTTCACAAAGGCGATGGATTTCAGCGGCCCCAGCCCCGCGATCAAATTCTTCAGCGCCGGCAATTGCCGCCTGGTCACCGCCGCCATGGCCTCGTTATAGATCGCATAGTCGGGATCGCCCGACGCCAGCCCGGCAATGCTTTTGCGCAGCGCGGCCTCGGCCCCCGCTTGCGGCTTCTGCGCCTTGACCCTTGCGGACAGCGCGGCCACGACCTGCGCGGCCTCGGCATCGCTCAGGCGCGGGCGCGCCACCTCGGCGCCGCCGTCGCTTGTCACCATCAGCCGCCGCGTTTCAAAGCGGTAGTCCATATTCGCATCGGCGCGGAACCACAGATCGTCGCTGGCGGCGAACAGTTCGTATTTCACGCCCTCGATATTGGTGGCGAACAGCCGCGTGCCGTCCTGCGTCACCCGCATCACGCTGTAGGGCCCCAGCCGATAGGCCCCGACATGGCGCTTCGAGGCATCGGCGGCCACCGTCACCGCCTTGCGGTCCTTGGGCGCGAAATCCGGCCAGCCATATTCGCGCGCGATGCTGGCGCGGATGTCGTTCGCCAGCCGCATGCCGCCCATGCCGTTGGTCATGACCGCCACGCCCTCGCCGTCGTTATAGGCGGTGAGATTGGCGACAAAGCCTTCATCCACCCCGCCATGGCCGAACCAGGGCCGCGCGTCGCCGCCGCCCAGTTCCGGCCCCAGGCCCCATTTGCCCAGTCCGCCGCGCTTGAGCATCGCCTCCGTGGTCGCCTTGTTCAGCACCGCGCCGGGCTTGCCCGCCGCCGCCTGCTGCACACCGATGGCGTAGCGCGCCAGATCAGACGCCGTGCTCCACAATCCCGCCGCCGTCATTTCCGGATAGGTGTGCGCCCCGCCGTCCACCGGCACGCCTTCGGCGTCATAGGGCGTGGCCGCGCTCTTGCGCATCGCGGCGGGCAGCGGCTGGGCATAGGTGCTGTGCGTCATGCCCAGCGGCGCCAGCACCGTTTCCTTCGCCAGCGCGTCGAACTTCTTGCCCGTGACGTCTTCCAGCATCTTCTGCATCACCACATAGCCGCCGCCGGAATAGCGCCACTTGGCGCCCGGCACGGTATCGACGCGGATCGCCGAGGTGTTGGCGGGCCGCACGCTGTCCAGGATCTGCGTCAGGCTGGGTACCGCCTCGCCCTTCGCGTAACCGGGAAAGCCATGCACCGTCAGCCCCGCGGTATGGGTGAGCAATCCGCGCAGCGTCACTTTCTTGTCGGCGGTGAAGACATTGTCGGGCACTTTCCAGCCCTTGAGATAGCTATTCACATTGGCGTCGAGGTCGAGCCGGCCAGCCTCCACCAGCTTCAGCGCCGCGATCGCCGCCACCGGTTTGCTGATCGAACCGGCCTGGAACAGCGTCT
>JAZKDV010000123.1:0-2584 GCA_040387395.1 Pseudomonadota bacterium
CGGGCAGGCTCTTGTCGCAGCCGGCCACCCCGACCAGGGCGTCGTAGCCGTGGCCGCGGATGGAAAGCTCGACCGAGTCGGCGATGACGTCGCGGCTGACCAGGGACGAGCGCATGCCCTCATGGCCCATGGCGATGCCGTCGGTGACGGTGATGGTGCAGAATTCGCGCGGCGTGCCGCCGGCGGCCTTCACGCCCTTCTTGGTGGACTGGGCCTGGCGCATCAGGGCGATGTTGCAGGGCGCCGCCTCGTTCCAGCAGCTCGCCACCCCGACGAAGGGCTGGTGAATCTCGGCTTCCGTCAGCCCCATGGCGTAATAATAGGAGCGGTGCGGCGCGCGCTCCGGCCCCTCGGTGACATGGCGGGACGGCAGCTTGGACTTGTCGAATTTCGGCATGGCGGAACCTGATGGAAAGCGGCGGACTATGGCCTTGGCGCAGGTTCCGGTTCAAGCCCGCCCAGGTGCCGGGCAGGCATGAAAAAACCCCGGAGCGCGGGTGCGGTCCGGGGTCTTTTCGCGATAGGTCAGGCCTTAGCGGTAGTAGTAGTGACGGCGGCCTTCGCGGTCGAGATAGTAGTTGCGGCTGCTCTCGCGGCGATACTCGCGGCGGTTCGCGGCCCGGCGGCAGTCTTCGCGATTGTTCGAATGACCGATGGTATTGCCGATCAACCCGCCGGCAACGCCGCCGATCAGCGCGCCGCCGATGCTGTTGGAGGCAAGGCCGCCGACAGCCGCGCCAGCGCCTGCGCCCAACACGGTTTCGGTGGACGCGTCATTGTTGCAGGCCGCGGAAGCCGACACAGTTCCGGCGCCCAGTGCAAGCACGGCGGCGGCGGTAATCATGGCCAAACGTTTCATATCTGTCTCCTGTTCGTGGGAGCGAAGCTCCCCCCTCACAAGCACGGAAACGTACACTGCCGGTCAAAGGTTCCGTTCAGCATCAGGGCATGATTGCGGCTAAAGGGCGGAATAGTCCGTGTAGCCCTTGGCGCCGCCGGCATAAAAGGTCGCGGCATCCCAGGGATTGAGCGGCGCGCCGCTGGCGAATCGCTTGGGCAGGTCGGGATTGGCGATGAACAGCTTGCCGAACGCCACCGCGTCCGCCCAGCCTTCTTCCAGCACGCGCTCGGCACCCGCCAGGTCGAAGCTTTCATTGGCGATATAGACGCCGCCGAACGCCTCCTTCAGCGCCGGGCCGATGGTCTCGGGATGGGCAACAACCTTGGGACGGTTCTGGCTGTCCACCAGCTTGGTGTCCGGCCCGATATTCGCCTCGCGCGCCGCGATCCATCCCAGGCCGCGCTTGCCCAACTCGCGCGCGACATAGGTGAAGATGCCAAGCCGGTTGCTGTCGCCCATGTCATGGCTGTCCATGCGCGGCGCCAGGTGCATGCCGACGCGGTCCGCGCCCCACACCTCTGCCACGGCATCGGTGATTTCCAGCATCAGCCGGGCGCGCTTCTCCAGGCTGCCGCCATAAGCATCGCTGCGCTGGTTCGTGGAATCCTGCAGGAACTGGTCGAGCAGATAGCCATTGGCGCCATGGATATGCACGCCGTCAAAGCCGGCGGCCTTGGCATTCTCAGCGCCCTTTTTGTACTCGGCGATGATGTTCGGGATTTCCGAAAGCTCGAGCGCACGCGGCGTCTCATATTCCTTTTCGGGCCGCACGAGCGACACATGCCCCTTGGGCTTCACCGCGCTGGGCGCTTCAGGCAGCGCGCCATCCAGGAAAATCGGATCGGAGACGCGGCCGACATGCCAAAGCTGCAGCACGATCCGGCCACCTGCCCCATGCACGGCATCGGTGACCTTCTTCCAGCCTTCGGTCTGTTCGTCGGACCAGATGCCAGGCGTGGCGGCATAGCCAACACCGCGCGGCGTCACGCTGGTGGCTTCGGAGATGATCAGTCCGGCCCCGGCGCGCTGGGTGTAATATTCCACCTGCAAGGACGTCGGCACGCGGGTGTCCGGCGTCGCCCGACTTCTTGTCAGCGGCGCCATGATAATGCGGTTGGGCAGCGAAAGCGCGCCCGCTTTCAGGGGGTCGAACAGGCTCGGCATAACACTCTCCGGCAATCTCAAGCCAAAGAGTTAGGTATGCTCCTGCCGGGCTGCAACCGCGAGGTCGTCAGGGTTATTCGGACAGCCGTGCGACCGCTTCGCGCAGGCGCACCGCCAGGGCGGCGGCTTCTGCCCGTTTTTCGCGCTGTTCGGTCAGCACTTCTTCCGGGGCCTTGGAGACGAACTGCTCGTTCGACAGCTTGGCGTCGAAGCGGGCGATTTCGTCCTCGGCCTTCTTGAGGTCCTTCTCCAGCCGCGCCCGTTCCTTGGCGAAGTCGATGACATCGCCCAGCGGCAAGGCGACAACCGCGTCGCCCAGCACGAACTGGGCCGAGCCTTTGGGAATGGAGTCAGACGTCTCGGCACTGGTGAGACGCGCCAGGGTCAGGATCACATCCTTGTTGTGGGCTAAGCGGTCCTGCGCGGTGGCGTCGGCCGCCGTCAGCAGCATGGTGATCTTGGCGCCGGCCGGCACGTTCATTTCGGCGCGTACCGACCGGATGCCCTTGATCAGGTCGA
>JAZKDV010000123.1:2594-5337 GCA_040387395.1 Pseudomonadota bacterium
CGGCAGTGGCAGCTTGTGCTTTCGCGGCGATGTTCGGCCATTCAGCGACCACCAGCAGCGTGTCACGGGGCGTTTCGCTGGTGCGGGCCCACAGCTCTTCGGTGATGAAGGGCATGAAGGGGTGCAGCACCTTGAGGATCTGGTCGCGTGCCCAGGAGGTGGTGGCGCGGGTCTCTGCCTTGGCGGCGTCGCTGCCGGACTGGAACACCGGCTTGGTGATCTCGACATACCAGTCGCAGAAAATGTCATAGACGAAGTGGTAGGCCGCGCTGGCCGCATCGTTGAAGCGCAGCGCCTCGATGGCGGCGGTGACGTCCGCAACCGCCTGGGCGGTCTCCGCCACGATCCATTTGTTGATGGTCTCGCTCACGCCCGCCGGATCAAAGCCCGGGACGGTGACGCAGCCATTCATCTCGCAGAAGCGCGAAGTGTTCCACAGCTTGGTGGCGAAGTTGCGGTTGGTTTCCACCCGGGTCGGCCCGATGCGCATGTCCCGGCTCTGGCCGGCGGCCAGCGCCACCGTGAAGCGCAGGGCATCGGCGCCAAACTCATCAATAAGAGTGATGGGGTCGACCACATTGCCCTTGGTCTTGGACATTTTCGCGCCCTGCTCGTCGAGCACGCGGTTATGAATCATCACGGTGCGGAACGGCACTTCGCCCAGGAAATGGATGCCCATCATCATCATGCGGGCGACCCAGAAGAAGATGATGTCGAAGCCGGTGACCAGCACGCTGGTGGGATAGAAGCGCTTCAGTTCAATCGTGTCCTCAGGCCAGCCCATGGTCGAGAACGGCCACAGCGCCGACGAGAACCAGGTGTCCAGCACATCCGGATCGCGGGTCAGCGCCGCGCCGCCGGCCTGCGCCTTCGCCTCGTCCTCGGTTTCCGCGCAGTAGATCTTGCCGTCCGCGTCATACCAGACCGGAATCTGGTGGCCCCACCAAAGCTGGCGCGAGATGCACCAGGGCCGGATGTTGCGCAGCCCGTTGAAATAGACGTTGCCCCATTTTTCCGGCACGAACTTCGTTTTGCCGGTTTCGACCGCCGCGATGGCCTTGTCGGCCAGCGGCTGGACGTTCAGGTACCATTGCTCGGTCAGGAACGGTTCCAGCACCACCGTCTTGGTCTTTTCGTCGTGCGGCACGGCATGGGTGATGGGCTCGATCTTCTCGACCAGCTCCATCGCCTCCAGGTCGGCGACGATCTTCTTGCGCGCGGCTTCGCGCGACAGGCCGCGATAGGGCGCCGGCACGTCATTGTTCAGCGTGCCGTCCTTGTTGATCAGGTTGATCAACGGCAGCTTGTGGCGTTTGCCGACTTCAAAGTCATTGAAGTCGTGGCCGGGCGTGATCTTGACCGCGCCGGTGCCTTTTTCCGGATCGGAATAATCGTCGGCGATGATGGGGACCAGCCGCCCGGTCAGCGGCAGCACCGCCATCTTGCCGACCAGCGCCTTGTAACGTTCGTCGTCCGGATGCACCGCCACCGCCGTGTCGCCCAGCATCGTCTCGGGCCGGGTGGTGGCGACGGTGATGAACTGGTCGCTGTCCTCAATGGGATACTTGATGTGCCAGAGATGGCCCTTGATCTCGATGCTCTCGACTTCCAGGTCCGACACCGCCGTCTGCAGGCGCGGGTCCCAGTTCACCAGCCGCTTGTCCTTGTAGATCAGGCCCTGCTTGTGAAGCTCGACGAACACCTTGGTGACGGCCTTGGAAAGGCCCTCGTCCATGGTGAAGCGTTCGCGGCTCCAGTCGGCGCTCGCGCCCAGCCGGTGCAGCTGCTCGACGATGGCGCCGCCGGATTCGGCTTTCCACTTCCAGACTTCTTCCAGGAATTTCTCGCGCCCCAACTGCAGGCGGCTCGTCTGCTTTTCAGCGAGCTGGCGCTCGACGATCAGCTGGGTGGCGATGCCGGCATGGTCGGTGCCCGGCTGCCACAGCACGTCCTTGCCGCGCATGCGCTCGAAGCGCGCCAGGATGTCCTGCAGCGTATTGTTGAGGGCGTGGCCGATATGCAGCCGCCCGGTGACGTTGGGCGGCGGAATGACGATGGAGAAAGGCTCCGCATCGGGGCGGTTGCCCGCCTTGAAGGCGCCAGACGCCTCCCATTCAGCGGCGATGCGCTTTTCGACGTCGGCGGGGTTGAAAGTCTTGTCGAGCATAAGAAAACCGGCAAAGTCCTGAGGGGCTTTGCCGGTTTTTTCACGTCCGGGTCAAGCCCGGCCTGAAAAGGGAACGGGAATCAGCGTTTGGCGCCACGCGAACGTACGACGCGTTCTACCTCGGCGCGGACGGCGCCTTCCAGCAGGGCCGGGAAATGCTCGTCCATCCATTCGCGGATCAGCGGCTTCATGCCCTCGATCACGGCGCCGGAATTGTCCGACAGATACTGCTGCAGCACCGGCTCGAAGCTTTCGCGCACGGCGCGCTCGAAGACCGTTTCCACGCTGGAGCCGTCCACCGGCGCCATCGGCGCGGCGGCGCGGTACGGCGCGGCAGGCGCCGGCACGGGTTCATCGGGAATGGAGTCGAAGGCATCTTCGACCGCCCTGCGGGTATGGTCGGAGAAAATGTCGTTATGCGAAGAGGTGACCGGCGTAACGGTCTCGAACACGATGTCTTCCACCGGCGCGGGCTGCGGCTCCGGCTCGTAAACCGGCGCGGGCGGCGGCGGCGCCGACTCGACCTCATGGGTCAGTTCCAGCACATCGTCCTGCTGCATCGGCTGCATCGGCGGC
>JAZKDV010000123.1:5347-14175 GCA_040387395.1 Pseudomonadota bacterium
GAGCGCCGCCTTCGGGCGCATCCTCCGAGATGATCTTGCGGATGGAGGCGAGAATTTCCTCCATGGTGGGTTCGTGCTGGGGATTCGACATGGGCAGCTCCTCCCGCCCTCGAAGGCGGCATGACTAAACCCTAGGACAGTGGGCCAGGGATGGCAAAGATTGGGTTAACGATCCGACCGGACATTCGGAAAGGCCGGTTCCGGAACCAGACCTTAGAAAATGAAGCCCATCGCCTTTTTGAACCCGGCCAGGAGCGGCACGTCGGCGTCGAAATCCGGGCGGCGGCCGACCTGGCCGTTCTGCTTGACGAACAGCCAGGCGCGGGCCTGACCGGCCTCGCGCATCACCGTCACAAGACGTCCGCCTTCGGCCAGCTGGCCCAGCAGGGTTTCCGGGGCCTGCTCGATGGCGCCGTTGACAAGGATCACATCGAACGGGGCATGGGCCTTTACGCCCTCCACCAGACCGCCCTGCACCAGTTCAACCTTGCCGACAACATTGGCCAGCAACTCGCTGGCAATACGGACCAAATCGGCATCCTGCTCCAGCGCCACGACCTCGCACGCCATGCGGGCCAGGACGGCGGCGGAATAGCCGGTACCGCATGCCACATCCAGCACCCGGTCTTCGGGCTTGATCTGGGCCAGCTGCAGCAGCTTGGCGAAGCTGCGGGGGTCGAGCAGATAGCGCCCCTGGGCGATGGCCACCGGCACATCGGCATAGGCCAGGGCGCGTGAGGCGTTGGGAACAAACCGCTCGCGCGCCACCGCGCTCATGGCGGCATGGATGCGCGGGTCGGTGACGTTGGAGGTGCGGATTTGGGCTTCGACCATGTTGAAGCGCGCGGATTCGGACATCGGCCAAGGCCCTTAGGAGAGTCACCGGCGCTTATAGGCCCCTCGCCGCGTTGTAACAACGCGGCTTTATTTCGCCCCCGACGGTCTGCTATAGGCGCGGTCCGCTTGCCGGCTTTTGCCGGCATCATTGTGCGTCAGGCGACGTGGCGGAATGGTTACGCAGAGGATTGCAAATCCTTGCATCCCGGTTCGATTCCGGGCGTCGCCTCCATACTCTCCTGATCGCGACATCATCCCAGGCCCCGGAAAGCCCGCCGAGTCGGGCGCCGGGTGCGAAATGGAACTATTTTTCGCCTCCTGCCGCCATGGTTAAGGGCTTGTTAACCCTCGCGGGGGCATGCTCCCCGCGTCTTCCTTGAAGACACCCCACCATTACCCAACGCCTTGGGGCCGGGATTACCTCCCGGCCTCATTTTTCTTTCGGGTCTCGGCTGCCTTCAGGGCCGCCTTGCGGGCCTTGCGCTTGCCCCACCACACCTCGGCCTTGCGCCGCCAGCGCCGGACGAACGGCAGGTCGATGGACAGGATCAGCAGGCCAAGGGGCACCATCCAGAAGCCCAAAATCGGCAGGAAGCCCAGAAAGCCCCCCAGAATCAGCACGATGCCAAGCAGCGTCCGCACGATCCAGGACCCGGGCAGCGGCATGCGGTATTTCCCCAGCCGGACGAAGTGTTTTGCGGTCATCCCCTTGGCCTCATGGAAATATTCTTCATCTTTTAGAAGTTTGATGTAGTCACGGTAAAACGGAGACGCTAGATAGCGCCTCCCAAGAGTGTGCTGTTCCTCGGTAGCTCAGTGGTAGAGCAATCGGCTGTTAACCGGTTGGCCGCAAGTTCGAATCTTGCCCGGGGAGCCATTCTTTCAACGGCAGTCACGAAAAACAGCCCGGCCGTTGCGCCGGGCTTTTTCGTTGGGCACTCAGCGCGCCTTGCGCTTTGCCGCCGGGGCTGAAGAACCCTTCGCCTTGAGACTTTTCTTCAGCGCCGCCATCAGGTCGATGACATTGTCGTCCTCCACCGGCTCGGCGGTGACCAGCTTCTCGCCCTTTTCCTTGCGGCGGATCAGCTCGCGCAGCGCGGTCTCGTAGCGGTCCTCGAATTTCTCGGGCTCAAAGGCGCCGGCCTGCTGCTCGATGATCTTGCGGGCGATCTCGACCATCTGCTTGTCGGGACGGGTGGCGGGAATGTCTTCGAACGCATCCTTGGGACTCACAACTTCATCGCCCATGCGCAGGGTGTAGACGATGATGCCCTTGTCACGCGGCTCCAGCGCCACCAGCCGTTCGCGGGTGTGCATCACCACCCGTCCCAGCGCGATGCGCCCGGTTTCGGACAGCGCCTCGCGGATCACGGCATAGGCTTCGTTGCCGCTCTTGTCGTTGGGCAGCAGGTAATAGGGATCATTCCAGTAGAGCCGGTCGATATCCTTTTCATCGACGAAGCGCTGGATGTCGATGGTCTTGGTGGTTTCCAGCTTCACCGCTTTGATCTCGTCGTTGCTCAGCACGACGTAATGGTTCTTGGAAATCTCGTAGCCCTTCACCAGGTCGGCACGCTCCACTGGCCCGGTATCGGGATCGGTGGGGATCATGCGGATGCGGTTGTTGGTTTCCGGATTGAGCAGATGAAAAGAGATGTCTGCCGTGCGGCTGGTCGCGCCATAGAGCGCCACCGGACAGGACACCAGCGACAGGCGCAACTGCCCCTGCCACATCGGACGGGACGACAGGCTCGGTTCGTTGGAATTGGCGGGCTTGTGGTGCCCGCGCGTGGCCGCGGCTTTGTGAGGGGCCTTGGCCTTATGAGGCGCCTTCGCCTTGGCTGTCGACTTCTTCTTGGCTGCGGCTTTGGCCATGGCGTTTTTCCCGTTGGAACCGGAACGGAAACGCGGCTGCGGAACTATGTTTCCACAAGGGAAACCCCATGGCCGCCAAGCGAAAAGCCGCGAAACGCAAAACCGGTATCAAAGCGCTGGCAAAGACCCGGCTGCAAAAATACCAGTCTATGCGCGATTTCAGCGTCACGGCCGAACCCAGCGGCAAAAGCGCCGGGGTCGCCGCGTCCAAGCGCCTGCGCTACGTCATCCAGAAACATGCCGCCACACGTCTGCATTACGACTTCCGGCTGGAGTTGAACGGCACCTTCCTGTCCTGGGCTGTGACGCGCGGGCCATCGCTCGATCCGGCGGAAAAGCGGCTGGCGGTGGAAGTGGAAGACCATCCGCTGGACTATGGCGACTTCGAAGGCACCATTCCCAAGGGCCAGTATGGCGGCGGCACGGTAATGCTGTGGGATCGCGGCATCTGGGAGCCGGAAGGCGATCCCGAAGCGATGCTGAAGAAGGGCGACCTCAAATTCTCGCTGGAGGGCGACAAGCTGCACGGCAGCTGGGTGCTGGTGCGGATGAAAAATGACAAGTTCAAAAGCAAGCGCAACAACTGGCTGCTGATCAAGCATCGCGACGAATTCGCCAAGGCCGGCAGCGGCGAAGAGATTTTGGAAAAAGACACATCCGTGGCGTCGGGCCGCGCCATGAAAGCCATTGAAGCGGGCACCGGCAAAACGCCCAAACCTTTCATGAAGGCGCAGGCCTTCAAGGCTGATGCGGTCTGGCAATCAAAAAGCCGCAAAGACGATGACGCCACCCCGGTAAAGCCGAAGAAGATTTCGGCCCTGCCGAAATTCGTTGAGCCGCAACTCTGCCGGCTGGTCGATCAGCCGCCGTCGGGCGCCAACTGGGTGCATGAGGTCAAATTCGACGGCTATCGCATGCAGCTGCGGGTGGAAGGCGGCAAGGCCAGGCTGTTTACCCGCAAGGGCCTGGACTGGACCGCGCGCTTCGCGGCCATCGCCCAGGTCGCGGCGAAGCTGCCCGATTGCATCATCGACGGCGAAGTCTGCGCCCTGGATCACAATGGCGCCCCCGATTTCGCGGCGCTGCAGGCGGCGCTGTCGGATGGCAAGTCCGATCCGCTGATCTTTTTTGCCTTCGACCTGCTGTTCTTGGACGGCGAAGACCTGCGCCGCCTGCCCCTCACCGGCCGCAAGGCCCGGCTGAGCAACCTGCTGGAAAAAGACCGCAGCGACACGCTGCGTTATGTCGAGCATTTCACCAGCGGCGGCGATGCGGTTCTGCTGTCGGCCTGCCGGATGAATTTGGAAGGCATTGTCTCCAAGCGCGCCGATGCCGCCTATGCGTCCGGGCGCAGCGATAGCTGGACCAAGGCCAAGTGCCGTGCCGGGCATGAAGTGGTGATCGGCGGCTGGAGCACCACGGCGGGAAAATTCCGCTCGCTGCTGGTGGGCGTCAATCGCGGCGACCATTTCGTCTATGTCGGGCGCGTCGGCACCGGTTATTCCGCCCCCAAGGTGAAGCAGTTGATGCCGCGCCTGAAGGAGATGGCGGCCAAGACTTCACCTTTCACCGGCCAGGGCGCGCCGCGGCAGGAAGCGGGCGTGCATTGGCTCAAGCCCGAACTGGTGGCGGAAATCGAATTCGCCGGCTGGACCGGCGACGGCATGGTGCGACAGGGCTCCTTCAAGGGGCTGCGCGCCGACAAGCCCGCCGAGGAGGTTCAGGCCGAGACGCCGAAGAAGCACAAGAAGCTGGCCGAACCGAAAGCGGAAAAACAGAAATCCGTACCGCCCAAAACATCGTCCGGTTCGGCGGTGGTGATGAACATTCCCATCTCCAATCCCGCCAAGCCGCTATGGCCGGATGCGGGCGACGGCAAACCGGTCACCAAGCTGGAACTGGCGCAGTATTACGAGACCATCGGCGACTGGATGCTGCCGCACATCCAGGGGCGTCCCTGCTCTATCGTGCGCGCACCCGATGGCATCACCGGCGACCAGCATTTCTTCCAGCGCCATGCCGGCGCCGGACAATCGTCGCTGTTCACGCAGGTGAAGGTGTCTGGCGACCACAAACCCTATCTGCAGATTGATCGGGTCGAAGCACTGATCGCCGCGGCGCAGTCGGGCGGTCTGGAACTGCATCCCTGGAACAACGCGCCCGGCCATCCCGATGTGCCGGGACGGTTTGTGTTCGACCTCGATCCTTCGCCCGATGTTTCGTTCGACACTGTGATCGCGGCGGTCAAAGAGTTGAAAGAACGGCTGGAGGAATTGGGATTCAACACCTTCGCCAAGACCACCGGCGGCAAGGGCCTGCATGTGGTGACGCCGTTTGATGCCGGCAAAAGCATCGGCTGGAAGGAAGCCAAGGCCATCGCCCGCGAAATCTGCGCCCGCATGGCGGCCGACAGTCCCGACAAGTATCTGGTCAACATGTCCAAGGAAAAGCGGCGCGGGAAAATCTTCCTCGACTATCTGCGCAATGACCGCATGGCGACGGCGGTGGCGGTGTTGAGCCCGCGCGCGCGCGAAGGCGCGACCGTTTCCATGCCGCTGGAATGGAGCGCGGTGAAGAAGGGCCTGGACCCCAAGCGCTTTACCGTCCGCACCGCGCCTGCACTGCTGCGCAAGAACGGCCCCTGGAAGGATTACGCCAAGTCTGACATCCCGCTGTTGGCGGTGCTGAAGAAGCTGGCGATCCGCTAGATCACCAGCGCCCTAAATTACCAGAGAAAGCGCGAGCACAAACAGCAATCCCGTCACCGAGATGATGTTGGAGACCATCGACCAGGTCTTGAACATGTCCGGCATGTTCATACCCATGAACTCCTTCACCATCCAGAAGCCTGCGTCATTGATGTGCGAGAAGAACATCGAACCCGCGCCGATCGCCAGCACCAGCAGCGCCGGATTGAGGTCGGGATTGACGCTGATGGTCGCCGCCATCAACCCGCCCGCCGTCACCGTGGCAACAGTGGCCGATCCGGTGGCAAGGCGAATGATCACCGCCGTGAACCAGCCCAGCAGCAAGGGGCTCAACTCCACAAGCTGCGAGGCATTGGCGATGGTGCGGCCCAGCCCGACATCGATCAGCATCTGCTTGAGCGCGCCGCCCGCGCCGATGATCAGCATGATAGCGGCCACCGGCGGCAGCGCGTCGCCCAGCAGCTTGCCGACCATGCTGGTGTTCTTGCCCAGAAAGAATCCGAAGGTGCACATGCTGAGCAGCACCGCCAGCAGCAGCGCCACGATGGGATGGCCGATGAATTCGAACAGCGTGCGCACCGGATGGCCGGCGGGCAGCAGCAGGTCCACCGCCGCCTTGCCCATCATCAGCATGATGGGAAACAGAATGGTCGCCACCGTGACGCCGATGCCGGGCGCGCGAAAGCTGCTGTCGCGGCGCGTCAGGCGTTCGACCAGATCGGCGGGCGGATTGGCGCTGGCGCGCGGCGCAATCCAGTAAGTGAAAAGCGGCCCGGCCAGAATGGCGACGGGAAAAGCCAGCAATATGCCGATCACCAGGGTCGAACCCATGTCGGCGCCAATGGCGTCAATCGCCACCATGGGGCCGGGATGCGGCGGCACCAGCACGTGCATCACGCCGATGCCCGCAAACACCGGCAGGCCCGCGAGCAGATAGGGATTGCCTTTGAGGCCGCCGGGCTCCTTCGCCAGTTGCGCGCCGACCGTCAATACGATGGGCATCATCAGCACCACCGCGGCTTCGAAGAACAGCGGCAGGCCCAGCAGCATTGCAACGAGTCCGATGGTCCAGGGCACCAGCCGGGTGCCGCCGGCATTCACCAGCGCGGTGGAGACGCGTTCCGCACCGCCGGAACTGGCCAGCATTTCGCCGAACATCGCACCCAGCGCCAGCAGCACGCCGACACTGGCGAGCGTGCCGCCGAATCCGGTCTGGAAACTTTTGAGGATCGCGGCGGGATCGGCGCCGGTCCAAAGACCCAGCACCAGCGCGCCGATCATCAGCGCGGGAAATGGATGCATCTTGAATTTGGCGATGGCCGCGACAACGCCCAGAATGACGGTCAGCGCGATCAGCAGCAGAGTGATATCGTCTTGTGACATGCGCCCCCCAAGGCCCGCCGGTTGTACCGGTCTGGGGAAAAACTATCACAGAAGTTGCAGAGCGCTAGCCGCGCCCGCGATAGCTTTGTACGCCCGGATCGGGAAGCCACACGCCGGCCGGCAGCTTGCCGCTCTGCCAGAAGATGTCGATCGGCATGCCGCCGCGCGGATACCAATAGCCCGCCACCCGGATGAATTTCGGCTTGATGGCGTCTTTGATGCGCTTGCCGATCTTCAGCGAGCAATCCTCGTGGAAGCCGGACGCATTGCGGAACGAGGTCAGGAACAGCTTGAGCGATTTGGACTCCACGATCTTCGCGCCCGGCACATAGTCGATCACGAAATGGGCGAAGTCGGGCTGGCCGGTGATGGGGCACAGGGTGGTGAATTCCGGCGCTGTGAAGCGCACCAGGTAATCGGTGTCGGCATGGGGATTGGCCACCGCTTCCAGCACGGCCTTGTCCGGCGATGCCGGCTGCTTCACCTGAGACCCAAGCTGTGTGAGCTTTTTTGCCATCGCGTCAGGCCTCATACACGCAGGTCTGGCCGTAGGACGGACGGCGCAGCTTGACCCGCACCACTTCCGGCAAGGCCGCCCTGGCGCGGTTGAAGATGAACCTGGCGAGATTTTCCAGCGTCGGCGTGCCCAGGCCCTCGATCTCGTTCAGCAGCCGGTGATCCAGCTCGCCGCGAATGGCCTTGAGCGCCGCATCCACTTCGCCCAGATCGCGCAGAAAGCCGGTGGCGGCATCCGGCTCGCCCCGCAGGGTCACTTCGGCATAGAAGGAATGACCGTGCAGGCGGCGGTTTTCCGGCGCGCTGTTGCCCAGATAATGGGCCGCGTCAAAGCCGAATTCCTGTGACAGTTCGATCATGGGCCGGGCTTTTGGCGGCTGGGGTTGGAACCGTCAAGGATTAACACGAAAAGGGATTGAAAGCCCGCCATTCAGGCCCAGAATGGGTCCATGACAACACCCATCCGCGCCGTTCTCAAATGGCTTGCCGAACCGGCGGCCGTGCTGCTGCTGGCCTTCGGCGCCACCACCGCCATCGCCCAGCCCTTTTATGTCCCGTCCGGTTCGATGGAACCGACCTTGCGCATCGGCGATGCGATGATCGCCAGCAAATTCGCCTATGGCTACAGCACCGCGTCGCTGCCGATGAATCTGGGCGCCTCCGGCGGACCACGCCTGCTCGCCCGCGATCCCCATCAGGGCGATGTCGTGATCTTCCGTCATCCCCACGACAAGGGCACCGTGCTGGTGAAGCGGGTGATCGGGCTTCCCGGCGACCGCGTGCAGATGCGCCGGGGCCGCTTGGTCATCAACGAGCGCGTGCTGGACCTGGAAGAAGCCGGCATGGGGGAAGCGCAAAGCCAGCAGGGCGATAAAAGCGCCATCCGGCAATTTGTCGAAATCCTGCCCAATGGCGTGCGCCATCCGGTGTTCAAGCGCCACTGGGACGGGATGATCGACGATACCCCTGCCGTCACCGTGCCGGCGGACCATCTGTTCGTGATGGGCGACAACCGGGACAATTCCACCGACAGCCGCGTGGCGGTTGCCGATGGCGGCGTGGGGCTGGTTCCCACCGCCAACCTGATCGGGCGGGCCGAATTTGTGATCGGTTCGTTCGACTTCCTGAACATGCGCGGCCCGGCCAGCTGGCCCGGACTTTTCCGGCTGTCGCGTTTCTTCCACAAAATCACCTGAAAGCCCGCGACAGCATGGCCGTATGCGGAATATTGCGCCGCCGTCATTGCCCATGCTAACTGGCACCGCTTCGGGCGAGGTGACTCGCTGGAATGCGGAAAAATACAGCTAATTCAATAGCTTAAAACAACAAGCGATAGCAGCCTGACGCGATTTCGCGACATGGCCGCGAAGGATGAATGTGGCGAACGAAACGGCGGAAGGCGGACTGGCAGGGCGTTACGCCAATGCCCTGTTCGAATTGGCCCACGAACATAAGGCCGTGGACGCGGTCAGCGCCGATCTGGCCAGCCTGCGCAAGGCCCTGGAAACC
>JAZKDV010000123.1:14185-15445 GCA_040387395.1 Pseudomonadota bacterium
CCCCCAGCCGATCAGACCGACGTTCTGGAGGATGAAGGACATCCCGACCGCCGTGATCAGCGGCGCGAGGCGGGGAGCGTTGCGCAGCCGCCGATAGGCGACGAGTTCGATCCCGGTGTTCAGCGCCGAAGATCACGCCAAGGCCCTGAAAGCCATTCTGGGCAAGATGGATGCGGGCGCCCTCACCACCAAATTCGTGCTGCTGCTGGCGGAAAAGCGCCGCCTGTTCGCCCTGACCGGCATCATCAAGGCCTATGAAAGCCAGGTGGCCAAGTCGCGCGGCGAAACCGAAGCCGAAGTCACCGCCGCCCGCGCCCTCAACGACGCGGAAATCGCCGAACTCAAGTCCGCGCTCAAGGCCAAGCTGGGCAAGGAACCGCGCCTTCACACCAAAGTCGATCCTTCCTTGCTCGGCGGTCTCGTCGTCAAGGTCGGCTCGCGCATGATCGATTCTTCGCTTCGCACCAAGCTCGATGGCCTGCGTGCGGCCATGAAAGGGAACTAAAATGGACATTCAACCCGCCGAAATCTCCGCCATCCTGAAGCGCGAGATCGAGAATTTCGGCGCCGAGGCGCAGGTCAGCGAAGTCGGTGAAGTGCTGAGCGTTGGCGACGGCATCGCCCGCGTCCACGGCCTCGACAATGTCCAGGCCGGCGAAATGGTCGAGTTCCCGGGCGGCATCAAGGGCATGGCCCTCAATCTCGAGACCGACAATGTCGGCTGCGTGATTTTCGGCAATGACAGCACCATCAAGGAAGGCGACACCGTCAAGCGCACCGGCGCCATCGTGGAAGTGCCCGTCGGCAAGGCCCTGCTGGGCCGCGTGGTCGATCCGCTGGGCAATCCCATCGACGGCAAGGGCGAAATCAAGGGCGCCGCCGAAAAGCGCCGCGTCGACGTCAAGGCGCCGGGCATCATTCCGCGCAAGTCGGTGCATGAACCGGTGCAGACCGGCCTGAAGGCCATCGACACCCTGATCCCGATCGGCCGCGGCCAGCGCGAACTGATCATCGGCGACCGCCAGACCGGCAAGACCGCCGTCGCGATCGACGCCATCATCAACCAGAAGGCGGTCAACGCCGGTACAGACGAAAAGGCCAAGCTCTATTGCATCTATGTCGCGATCGGCCAGAAGCGCTCGACCGTGGCGCAGATCGTCAAGACCCTCGCCGACGCCGGCGCGCTGGAATACACCATCGTCGTCGCCGCCACGGCTTCGGAGCCCGCGCCGCTCCAGTTCCTGGCGCCCTTCTCGGGCT
>JAZKDV010000124.1:0-6075 GCA_040387395.1 Pseudomonadota bacterium
TGACCCCCAATGAAGTCGCCACCGTCGTTACCGCCGCGGTGAAGGAAACCAAAGGCCAGACGCCGGTGATCGCCGGCTGCGGCTATGGCACCCCGATTGCGGTCGAGCTGGCCAAGTCAGCGGAAGCTGCGGGCGCCGATGGCCTGCTGCTGCTGCCGCCCTATTTGATGACGCCCAACCAGGAAGGCCTGATGGCGCATGTCGAAGCCGTGTGCAAAGCCACCAAGATCGGCGTCATCGTCTACAACCGCGACAATGCCGTCCTGACCGCGGACAGCCTGGCCAGGCTGTGCGAGCGCAATCCTAACCTGGTCGGCTTCAAGGACGGTGTCGGTGACATCGAACTAATGATGCAGGTCTATGCCAAGATGGGCGACCGCCTGACCTATGTCGGCGGTCTGCCGACGGCGGAAACCTTCGCCCTTCCCTATCTGGAAATGGGCGTCACCACCTATTCCTCGGCGATCTACAATTTCATGCCGGAATGGGCGCTGTCCTTCTATGACGCGGTGCGCGCCAAGGATCATGGCAAGGTGATGAAGGGCCTGACGGAATTCGTGCTGCCCTATATCGCCATCCGCAACGAGAGCAAGGGTTACGCGGTTTCCATCGTCAAGGCCGGCATGACCGCCATCGGCCGCACCGCCGGCCCCGTGCGCCAGCCCCTGACCGACCTCAATGCCGATCAGTTCGCCCGCCTGAAAAAGCTGATCGAAGCTACCAAGCCGGTTTAAGAAACCGCCCTTTGTCGGCTAGGGTGCGCCATGGCAGGCGCATCCTTCTGGGCCCAGTTCGAACTGCATCAGCTTCGCTGCTTTGTCGCGGCGGCCGAAGAACTCCACTTCGGCCGCGCGGCGGCGCGCATGAACATGACCCAGCCGCCGCTGTCGCGGCAGATCCAGCTTCTGGAGCATGTGCTGGGCGTAAAGCTGCTGGACCGCACCAGCCGTGCCGTCAAGTTGACCCCGGCGGGCCGCGTCTTCCTGCTCGAAGCGCGGCGCATCCTGCGCCTGACCGAAAGCGCGGCGCTGGCGACCCGCCGCATCGCTTCGGGAGAAGCCGGAACGATCACGCTGGGGTTCACCGCCGCCAGCGGCTACAGCTTCCTGCCGCGCCTGTTGCTGCAGCGCGCCAGCCACGCGCCCAACATCGATGTGGCGCTGAAGGAAATGGTCTCCAGCGAACAGGTGGACAGCCTGCTCACCGGCCGCATCGATGTCGGACTGTTGCGCCCGCCGATCGAGCGCGGCGAGTTCACCACCCTGAAAGTGGCCAGCGAGCAACTGGTGGCGGCGCTGCCCTTCGGCGATCCCAGGCTTTCCGAGGCGGTGCTGAATCTCGCCGACTTCGACGGCAAGCCGCTCATCATGTATGCGCCGGAAGGGGCGCGCTATTTCCACGACATGCTGAGCGGGCTGTTCAAGGCGGCGAAGGTGGCGCCCATTGCCACCCAGTCGCTGAGCCAGATTCACTCCATCCTCGCCCTGGTGCGCGCCGGCATGGGCGCCGCCCTGGTGCCGGAAGCCGCCACCTCGCTGCATTTCGACGATGTCCATTTCCGCCCCGTGCGCACGGTGCCGGAAGCTCCGGTGGAATTGTATGCCGCCTGGCGCACCGACAATGACAATCCGGCGCTGACGGCCTTCCTGGACCTGTTGCGCGGCGATGAACCCGGCGGCGAGCTGGACGCGGGTGCAGCATCGGATTGATGCTATTCCGGCATTGATCGCTTGAACCTTTGGCTTGGACCGGCCAAGCTGGCTGGGCCTAATTTGGGCCAATAACGCCGCCGCAAAGCCGCGAACCCCAGGGAATGCCATCCATGACCGACGCTGCCGACAGCCGCAATTCCCACGTCCGTTTCTGGATCATCGCCGTCCTGTTCATCGTCTCCTCGGTGAACTACGCCGAGCGCGCCACCCTGTCCTACACCGCCACGCAGATGGCGGGCGAGTTCGGCATCTCCACCGTGCAGCTGGGCTGGATGTTCTCGGCCTTCGCCTGGTCCTATGCCGCGGCCCAGGTGCCGGGCGGCGCGCTGCTCGACCGTTTCGGCTCGCGCACCGTCTATCTCTGGGCCATCTTCCTGTGGTCGATCTTCACCTTCCTGCAGGCCTTTGCCGGCTTCCTGGCTTTCATCCCGGTTTGGATCAGCATCGTGATGCTGCGCGTCATGGTGGGCTTCGCGGAAGCGCCCTCCTTCCCCGCCAATGCCCGCATCGTCGCCAACTGGTTCCCCACCCCCGAGCGCGGCACCGCCAGCGCCATCTTCAATTCCTCGCAGTATTTCTCGCTGGTCGCCTTCGCGCCGTTAATGGGTTACGTCACGGGCACTTATGGTTGGCGCTACACTTATCTGGTGATGGGCGTCATCGGTCTTCTGAGCTGGGCGCTGTTCTGGCTGGTGGTGCATTCGCCCTCGCGCCACAAATCCATCAGCAAGCGCGAATATGCGCACATCGAAGAAGGCGGCGCGCTGGTCAACCTCGACCGCCCCGCCGCCACCGCCCAGCCGATCCGCTGGAGCGCCGTCGGCCAGCTTCTCGCCAACCGCATGCTGCTGGGAATTTACCTGGCGCAATACTGCATCACGGCGATGACCTACTTCTTCGCCACCTGGTTCCCGGTCTATCTGATCAAGGCGCGCGGCCTGTCGATCACGGAAGCGGGATTCGCCGCGGCCGCGCCGGCGCTGGCCGGTTTTGCCGGCGGCGTGCTGGGCGGCGTGCTGTCGGACATGCTGCTGCGCAAGGGCCTGCCGCTGTCCACCTCGCGCAAGATCCCGATCCTGGTCGGGCTGGTGATTTCCTGCGCCATCCTGGCGTGCAACTTCACCGACTCCCAGACGCTGGTGCTGACCTTCATGGCCATCGCTTTCTTCGGCAAGGGCATCGCCTCGCTGGGCTGGGCGGTGATGAGCGATGCCGCGCCCCGCGAGGCCACCGGCCTGTCGGGCAGCATCTTCAACCTGTTCGGCAACGCCGCCGGCATTTTCACCCCGCTGGGCATCGCCTATATCCTGGCCGCCACCGGCAACAACTGGGACCTGGCGCTGATTTTCGTCTTCGCCCATTCGGTCGTCGCGATGGTGAGCTATGCCTTCATCGCCGGCGAGATCAAGCGCGTGGTGCTGAGACCCGTCTAACCCTTCGGAAGCAATTCCCCATGTCTGAGAAAATCAGCGGCGCCCCGCGCGTCACCGATATGAAAGTCATACCCGTCGCCGGCCAGGACAGCATGTTGCTGAACCTGTCGGGAGCGCACGGGCCGCTGTTCACGCGCAACCTGGTGATCCTGACCGACAATGCCGGACGTACCGGCGTGGGCGAAGTGCCGGGCGGCGAGAAGATCCGCCAGACGCTGGAGGAATGCCGCGACCTGGTGGTGGGCAAGACGGTGGGTGACTGGAACGCGATCCTGCTGGATGTCGGCCGCCGCTTCGGCGATCGCGATTCCGGCGGACGCGGGCTTCAGACCTTCGACCTGCGCATCACGGTTCATTGCCAGGCGGCGCTGGAATGCGCCCTGCTCGACCTTCTGGGCCAGCATCTGGAAGTGCCCGTCTGCGCCCTTCTGGGCGAAGGCCAGCAGCGCGGTGCCGTCGAGATGCTGGGCTATCTCTTCTATATCGGTGACCGCAAAAAGACGACGCTGCCCTATCGCGCAAGCCACTCCTCTGCTCGAAGTGGGGGCGATGACTGGTTTCGCCTGCGCGACGAAGAAGCCCTTACGCCTGCGGCCGTGGTGCGGCTGGCGGAAGCCGCCTACGAGCGTTACGGCTTCAATGATTTCAAGCTCAAGGGCGGCGTACTGGCCGGCGAGCAGGAGATGGAAGCCGCCGCCGCGCTGGCCCAGCGCTTTCCCAAAGCGCGCGTCACCCTGGACCCCAATGGCGCCTGGTCGCTGAAGGAAGCAGTGGGGCTGTGCAAGGGCATGGGACATATCCTGGCCTATGCCGAAGACCCCTGCGGCGCCGAAGACGGCTATTCGGGGCGCGAGATCATGGCGGAATTCCGCCGCGCCACCGGTCTGCCCACCGCCACCAACATGATCGCCACCGACTGGCGCCAGATGGTGCACGCCCTGGAACTGGGGTCCGTGGACATCCCGCTGGCCGATCCGCATTTCTGGACCATGCGCGGCAGCGTGCGGGTGGCGCAGATCTGCGCCGATCGCGGCCTGCGCTGGGGCAGCCATTCCAACAACCATTTCGACGTGTCGCTGGCGATGTTCACCCATGTCGCTGCCGCCGCGCCGGGCAACATCACCGCCATCGACACCCACTGGATCTGGCAGGACGGCCAGCGCCTGACCCGGGAACCCTTCCCCATCGTGCAGGGCCAGGTCCCGGTTCCCATGCAGGGCGGGCTGGGCGTGGAGATCGACATGGTGGAAGTCGAAAAGGCGCACGATATCTACAAGTCGCTGGGCGACGGCGCACGCGACGACTCCATCGGCATGCAGTTCCTGATCCCCGGCTGGAAATTCGATCCCAAGAAGCCCTGCCTGGTGCGGTGACCTGCGCAATTTGCGCATCGGTCCATGCTTTCTTTGATTTGATTCCGCCGCTGCGGGCCCGGGCGGGCGTGCTATAAACGCGCTCATGAACATCCAGAACAAAACCCCGCACGAGCCGCCGCGCCGCATCCAGGTCGCGCCCGGCGACAATGTCGCCATCATCGTCAACAGCCTGGGCCTGCCCGCCGGTAGCGTGTTTTCCGATGGCCTGACGCTGAACCATTTCGTGCCGCAGGGCCACAAGGTCGCGCTGGCTGACATTGCCGATGGCGGCGACATCATCCGCTATAACGAAGTCATCGGCACCGCCAAGGGCGACATCCGGCGCGGCGACTGGATCAATGAAGACAATGTGGTGATGGGCACCGCCCCGCCGCTGGACCAGCTGGAGATGGCGACCCGCCCCCCGCCCGCGCCCGAGCCGCTGACCGGCTACAGCTTCGAAGGTTACCGCAACGCCGACGGTACGGTGGGCACCAAGAACATCCTGGCGGTGTCCACCAGCGTGCAGTGCGTCTCCGGCACCATGGAATTCGCGCTCAAGCGCATCAAGGCCGAACTGCTGCCCAAATATCCCAATGTCGACGATGTGGTGGTGCTGACTCACGCCTATGGCTGCGGCGTGGCGATCAACGCGCCGCAGGCGGTAGTGCCGATCCGCACCCTGCAGAATTTGGCGCAAAATCCCAATTTCGGCGGCGAAGTGCTGGTGGTGGGACTGGGCTGCGAAAAGCTGGTGCCCGAGCGGCTGCTGCCCAAGGGCCAGGAGAACAACAACACGCTGCGGATGCAGGATGAAGCCTTTGTCGGCTTCGGCGCCATGATCGACGGCATCATGTCGATGGTCGAGGACCGGCTGAAGATTTTGAACAGGCGCCGGCGCGAAACCGTGCCAGCCGCCGAACTCATCGTCGGCATGCAGTGCGGTGGCAGCGATGCCTTTTCCGGCCTGACCGCCAATCCGGCGCTGGGCTATTGCGCCGACCTGCTGGTGCGGGCCGGGGCCACCGTGATGTTCTCGGAAGTCACCGAGGTGCGCGACGCCATCCACCTTCTCACCCCCCGCGCCGCCACCCGGGAAGTGGCCGACGCCTTGGTGCGCGAAATGAAGTGGTACGATTCTTATCTGGACCAGGGCGGCGTTGACCGCGGCGCCAACACCACGCCGGGCAACAAGAAGGGCGGCCTGTCCAACATCATCGAGAAATCCCTGGGCTCAGTCGCCAAGTCCGGCACCAGCGCCATCAATGCGGTGCTGGCGCCGGGCGAAAAGGTCCGCCAGCGCGGGCTGGTGTTCGCCGCTACCCCGGCATCCGACTTTGTTTGCGGCACGCTGCAGATGGCTTCGGGCATGAACCTGCATGTCTTCACCACCGGCCGCGGCACGCCTTACGGGTTGGCCGCCGTGCCGGTGATCAAGGTCGCCACCCGCAGTGAGCTGGCCAAGCGCTGGAACGATTTGATTGACCTGGATGCCGGCCCCATTGCCACCGGCGAAAAAACCATCGAACAGGTGGGCTGGGAGCTGTTCCAGCTGATGCTGGACGTCGCCAGCGG
>JAZKDV010000125.1:0-4127 GCA_040387395.1 Pseudomonadota bacterium
CAGCTTCCGACTTTTACCAGGATCACAAACCCGACCAGCGCGAAGCCCGCATACCAGACGATGCTGCGCTGGCCATAGGTCGCCACCAGCAGCGCGGCGAGCAGCGGGCTGATCGCCTGGCCGGTATTGCCGCCGACCTGGAACACCGACTGCGCCAAGCCATAGCGCCCGCCCGAGGCCATGCGCGCCACGCGGCTGGCTTCGGGATGGAACACCGCCGAACCCAGCCCCACCATCATGGCGGCGATCAGGATCACCGCATAGTTGGGCGCGATCGCCAGCACCAGCAGACCGATGAAGGTCGAGACCATGCCCAGCGCCAGCGAGTAAGGCATCGGCTTGAGGTCGGCGAAATAGCCCACCATCGGCTGCAGCAGCGAGGCGGTACACTGGAACGCCAGCGTGATCATGCCGATCTGCGCGAAGCTGAGCTGGAACTGGTCCTTCAGGGTGGGATAGATCGCCGGCAGCAGCGACTGCATCATGTCGTTGAGCAGATGACAGATACCGATCGCCGACAGCACCGTGAAGCTGGTGTCATGGGCGATTTTCTGGGCGGTCAGTTGAGTCATTGCGGGCGAACCCTAGCCGCTGCCCGCCTTTTGACCAGCGTTTTTCGCTGAGCCCGGCCATGCGCGCGAGCCGCAGTTGCGCCCCCGCCCCTGCCCCGCCATGGTTGATAAAAAATCGGGGAGACACGCATGAAAAGGCCGATCCTGCTTGCGGTATTCTGCATCCTGGCGTCGCCCGGCTTGAACCAATCCTGGGCTCAAAACACCTCCCCGGCCCCCGGCTGGACCCTGGCCGATACCCAGCCCGATACCGGCGGCCGCGCGCCGGTGGCGCCGGGCGGCAAGGTTCTGCCCCCCGGCTCCTCGCCCCTCAGCGTGCTGGCGGGTTGCTCGGGCGATATCGACAGGATCTGCCAGGGCCGCTCCGGCCTGTATTCGGCGCGCGCCTGCCTGACCGAGAACAAGGCCAGACTGTCGCCGCGCTGCGTGGTGGATTTGGCCAAGCTGCCGCCCTCCAGCGTGCCGCCCTGTTCGCGCTCGCCCTTGTGCGACAACCGGCTGGGACCGACGCGCGAACAGCTCAAGCGCGTCTTGTGGAAGACCGGGAGCGTTTCCTATTCCTATCCCTTCACGCTGCCGGTGGGCGGCGGCGCCACCGGCGTCGGCATCGATTCACGCGGCAATTTCTGGGTATTGCAGCGCGCGGTGCCCGGCCAGCCGCAGCTCTTCCAGTTCGGCCCCGACCACAAGCTGCTGCGCACCGTCCCCAATTCCGTCATCGGCGCGCTGGAAAAGGGCCACACCATCAAGGTGGACGCTGCCGATAACGTCTGGATCAGCGACGCCAATGGCGGCATCGTCCTCAAGCTCAGCCCAGAGGGCAAATTGCTGATGACGCTGGGGGTCCGCGGCAAGCGCGGCGACTGGAGTGAAAAGCACCGGCTGTTGTGGCAACCGCTGGACGTCGCCTTCGCCGCCAATGGCGACATCTTCATCGCGCAGGGCCATGGCAATGAAAGCCCCAACGATGTGGGCCTGGCCTCCGACAATATGGTAGGCGCGGCGCGGGTGCTGCACCTGGACAAAAACGGCAAGTTCATCAACCAGTGGTATGGCAACCAGATCGGCCCGGGAAAATTCGGCAGCGCCCACGGCATCGCCGTCGATCCGAAGAACGGCGATGTGTGGATCGGCGACCGCGAGGAATACCGCCTGGTGGTCTATGGCAAGGACGGCAAGCACAAGCGCACCATCCAGATGCGGAATTTGATGTCGGCGGTGGCCTTCGATCCGCGCGGCGAGTTGTGGGTGTCCAGCGGACGCGACGGCCAGCTTCTGAAACTGGACCGCAATGGCAATGTGCTGAGCGCGGTGGGCAATGGCTCGGGGCTGGGCACCGGGCAATTCGTCGAATCCACCTACATGGCCTGGGACAAAAGCGGTGCGGTTTATTCCGGTGATACCAGCGTCGGCCGCGTCACCAAGATGGTGTCACGCTAACGGCGTCCATAGAACAGAGTCGATGTTGGGCGCGCCTGTCGCCAGCATCACCAGCCGGTCGAAGCCCAGCGCCACGCCCGACGCCGGCGGCATGTTCTCCAGCGCCTTGAGGAAATCCTCGTCCAGCGGATAGCGTTTGCCGTAAACGCGATGCTTCTTGGCCATCTCGATTTCAAAGCGGGCGCGCTGCTGTGCCGGATCGGTCAGTTCGCCAAAACCGTTGGCCAGCTCGACGCCACAGGCATACAGCTCGAAGCGTTCCGCCACGCGGGCATCGCGGGGAGAAACCCGCGCCAGCGCCGCTTCGCACACCGGATACTCGTAAAGGATGCAGGGCCGGTCCAGCCCCAGCCGCGGCTCGACCCGCAAGGTCAGAATCTTGGCGAACATGTCCGACCAGTCGTCATCGTCCGAGACATCGATGCCGCCGCGCCGCGCCCGCGACCGCAAGGCATTGGCATCGCCGTGCCCCTCCGCCGACAAGGTCGCCAACAGGTCGATCCCGGCATGATGGGTGAAGGCCTGCGCCACCGTCAGCCGGTCGGCCACGGCAAAGGGATCGCACGCCGCATCGCGGTGCCGCAGTTCCTTTGCCTCGGCCACCTCGGCCGCCAGCCGCAGCACCGCCAGCGCGTCCTCAATCACCGCCGCATAGTCTTCCCGCGCCCGGTACCATTCCAGCATGGTGAATTCGGGGGCATGCAGCCGGCCGCGTTCCTGGTTGCGGAACACCCGGGCGAAATCGAAAATCCGGCTCTCCCCCGCCGCCAGCAGCTTCTTGGAGGCGAATTCCGGCGAGGTGTGCAGGTAGCGCGCCTGGCTGGTCCCGTCGGTGCCGGTCAGCACCGTCTCGAAGGCCTGCAGATGGGTCTCGTTGCCGGGCGACACCACCAGCGCGCCGCACTCCACTTCGGTGAAGCCGGCGCCATCGAAATGGGCGCGGATGGCGCTTTTCAGCCGCCCCCGCTTGAGCAGCAAGGGACGCCGGTCGGCATGGCTATGGGCGTCCCACCAGGGCATTTTGACCTCTCAAAGCTGCACTGCTATAGCCCGGTCCGCCTGTTCCCTTAAGTCCGAATTTTGTGAGGTTTCCCGTGGTTTCGGTTATCGCCAGCTCCGTGCGCAAGGGCAATGTCATCGAGAAGGATGGCAAGCTGTTCCTGGTCATCACCGCCGAGAATATCCATCCCGGCAAGGGCACGCCCGTCACCCATCTGGAAATGCGCCGCATCAGCGACGGGGTGAAGACCGTCGAGCGCCTGCGCACCACCGACAGCATCGAAAAAGCCTTCGTCGAGCACATGGACTTCCAGTACCTGTACCAGGACGGCGAGCAGTATGTGTTCATGCAGCCCCAGACCTTCGACCAGATCCATGTCGGCGCCGATGTGGTGGGCGACTACGCCCCCTACCTGACCGAGAATATGGACGTGCAGCTGCAGATGTTCGAAGGCAACGCCATCTCCATCGAAATTCCCCAGCGCGCCACGTTTGAAGTGGTGGAAACCGAACCGGTGATGAAGGGCCAGACCGCGTCGGGCTCGTTCAAGCCCGCGGTGCTGTCCAACGGCGTGCGCACCATGGTGCCCACCCACATCGTCATCGGCACCCGCATCGTGGTGATGACCGAGGGCGGCGCCTATGTCGAACGCGCAAAAGACTAGCGCCAAACTTGCATGACTTCTGATAGCGGCCCGCACTAAGCTTGCGGGCCGTTTTCTTTTGGGGGATCACCATGCCCAAGCGCATCGATATCAGCGCCGTGCCGCTTCATGCCGGCACCTTCTACCCGCCGCCTTACGATACCCCCTGCCGTGCGCGGGAGAAGCACAAGCTGGGCGATGCCGCCGGCCTGACCCAGTTCGGGGTCAATCTTCTGCGTCTCAAGCCCGGTGTCTGGTCCAGCCAGCGCCACTGGCACAGAACCCAGGACGAGTTCGTCTATGTGCTGGAAGGCGAAGTGGTGCTGGTCACCGATAGCGGCGAGGAAGTGCTGAAGGCAGGCGACTGCGCCGGCTTCAAGTGCGGCGAGGAAGAGGGCCACCACCTGCAGAACCGCAGCACCCGCGACGCGCTGGTGCTGGAAGTCGGCACCCGCAACGATACCGACACGGT
>JAZKDV010000126.1:0-9444 GCA_040387395.1 Pseudomonadota bacterium
CGCCGAACATCAGCAGGATCACGCCGACATCGGCCAGCTGCTGCGTCAGATGGGTATCGGCGATGAAGCCGGGCGTGAACGGCCCGATTATCACGCCCGCCAGCAGATAGCCGACCAGGGGCGGCAGCTTCAGGCGCTGCGCCGCGGTGCCCATGATGAAGGCCAAACCCAGGCCAATGACGAGAATAGCGATCAGTGGCGACATTTCATGCATGTCGTCACTATTGAATAGATTAGGCGTCGGCGGAACGTTTATTTGCCCGCAAGCCCGCGCTTTTTAGCGTTTCGGACTCCCGGCCTGCCGATCAGCGGCACACCAGCGAGCCGTTGCGGTTTTCCGCCTGGCCGGTGGGGCAATTGCGCATGTCCAGCACGGTGACGTTCCAGCGGCCGCTTTCGTCGCGGCACTCGGTGCGGAAAACCTGTCCTTGCATCCCGCCGCCGCGGCAGCTCTGCGCCCAGGAGCCGGACGGCACACCGGCCCCGCCGCCGAAGCCCCCGCCAAATCCGCCGCCGCCGCCCGCAATCCTGGCATCGGCGTCGCGCAGGTCGTTATCGCTGCAGCGCTGCGCATTGTTGATGCGTTCGTTGCGACGGCCGTACTGCACCAGGCAGCCGCCGCCAAGGTTGATGATGGTGCTGCCGTCGCGCATCGGTATGCCGTCGCGTCCGGGCTGCGCCATGGCGGCGCCGGTCATCAGCACGAGAAAGGTTGAAGCAAACGCGATAGCGGTTTTCATGGCGGCCCCGATTATTTCCCCTCGCCTGCCATCGGCAGGACGTCTCATTTTGGGCGGGGAAACCGCGCGGCGTCAAGGAACCGCGCGCGGGGGCTCGCGAAAAATCAGCCCGCCAGCTTGGCCATCAGCGCGTCGGACAATTCGTAATTGCCATAGACGTTCTGCACGTCGTCATGGTCGTCCAGAACCTCGACCAGCTTCATCAGCGTCTCGCCGGCGTCATCGGCCACCGCCACATTGGTCTGCGGCCGCCAGATGATGGCCGCCGAGGCTGGCGCGCCCAGCTTGGCTTCCAGCGCGTCGCGCACGGTCGCGAAACTCTCGATCGAGGTGAGGAATTCATGGCTCTCAGGCGAAGAGACGCATTCGTCGGCGCCCGTATCCAGCGCCGCTTCCAGCATGACGTCTTCGCTGCCTTTAGCGGCCGGATAGGTGATGACGCCGACATGGTCGAACATGAAGCTGACCGAGCCGGTTTCGCCCATCGCCCCGCCATACTTGGAAAAAGCGGCGCGCACGTCGGCGCTGGTGCGGTTCCGGTTGTCAGTCATGGTTTCGACGATCAGCGCCACGCCGCCGGGGCCGCGGCCCTCATAGCGGATCTCATCATAGTTCTCGGCATCGCCGCCGATAGCCTTGTTGATGGCGCGCTGGATATTGTCCTTGGGCATGGACTCCGCCTTGGCGGCGAGGATGGCGGTGCGCAGGCGCGGATTGTGCGCCGGATCGGGCATGCCCAGCTTGGCGGCGACGGTGATTTCGCGGCTCAGCTTGGCAAAGAGCTTGGAGCGCTCCTTGTCCTGCTTGCCCTTGCGGAACATGATGTTCTTGAACTGACTATGGCCGGCCATTTCGCTTTTCCCTGTTGGGGGCTGAGATACCGCTGCCGCCCCCCTCTTTTCAAGCCCGCCCGTGTAAGGGCAGGATAGCTGCGATTTTTACGCCTTTATTTCGATTTTCGTTTTTCCCCGGAGAGCCCTGTGACCAGCCTCAGTACTGACGCCCTGACGCTGACGCATGTGGCGATCAGCCTGATCGCCATCCTGAGCGGGTTGGTGGTCCTGGCCCAGATGCTGCGGAACGCCATGTCGAGCGGCTGGACCGGCGTCTTTCTCGCCACCACCCTTCTGACCAGCGTCACCGGCTTTGTCTTCTTCCAGCCGCCGGGTGCGCCGACGCCGGCGCAACTCACCGGCGTGGTGGCGCTCGTGGCGCTGGTGCCCACGCTGTATGGTTTATATGTGAAGCATCTCACCGGCGCGTGGCGGCTGATCTATCTGATCGGTGCGGTGTTCTCGCTTTATCTGAATGTCTTCGTGCTGGTGGTGCAGCTGTTCCAAAAAGTGCCGGCGCTGCAGCCGCTGGCGGGCAATCCGCCGGGCGGGCCGGTGTTCGGCGCGGCCCAGGGCCTGGTGCTGATCCTCTTCGTCTTGGCGGGCTGGCGGGCGGCGAAACGCTTTCGTCCCCTGGTCGCCATCGCCATTACGCATCCCTGACAAGCGCGGGCGCGACAGAATGCGCCGGGTTATGCCTTGACTTTACTTTGGAACGTTTCTAATTGTCGTTCTCAATTAAAACGCATCTGGAGTGACTGAAAATGCTGACGATTGGCGACAAATTCCCTGATTTCTCGGTAACGGGCGTGGTTTCGACCGATCCCAAGACCGCGTTCCAGCCCTTCGACCAGAAGAGCGACAAGGGCAAGTGGAAGCTGGTCTTCTCCTGGCCCAAGGACTTCACCTTTGTCTGCCCGACCGAGATCGCCGGCTTCGGCAAGCTCAAGGGCGATTTCGCCGACCGCGACACCGTCATCTATGGCGTCTCGACCGACAGCGAATTCGTGCACCTGGCCTGGCGCCAGAACCATGCCGACCTCAAGACCCTGCCCTTCGCCATGCTGGCGGACACCAACCGCCGCCTGACCCAGGCGCTCGGCATCCTGGATGTGGAAGCGGGCGTCGCCAAGCGCGCCACCTTCCTGGTCGATCCGGAAGGCATCATCCGCTTTGTCTATGTCACCGACATGAGCGTTGGCCGCAATCCGCAGGAAGTGCTGCGCGTGCTCGACGCGCTGCAGACCGACGAACTGTGCCCCTGCAACTGGCAGAAGGGCGAAGAGGTCATCAAGGCCGCTTGATGAATTGACGAACTGAAGCTCCGCCTTCTGTCCCCCCGACCCGGCGGAGCATGCTTGCCCTCATCCCGTAAAAGGGATGAGGGCCTTTTTTGGAAAGTGAAGACCATGTCGATCGAAGCCCTGAAAGACGCCTTGCCCGAATATGCCAAGGATCTGAAGCTCAACCTGTCCTCGCTGGCGGGCGAAACCCTGCTCACCGAGCAGCAGCGGGCCGGCACCTTCATCGCCTGCGCCCTGGCGTCGCGCGAGCGCAGCGTCACCAGCGCCATTTTCAGCGAATTCGCACCCAAGCTGTCGCCCGAGGCGCTGACTGCCGCCCGCGCCGCCGCCTCCATCATGGCGATGAACAATATCTATTACCGCTTCACCCACCTGGCCTCGGCGCCCGATTACAAGACGCTGCCCGCGCGGTTGCGCATGAACGTGATCGGCAAGCCGGGCGTCGACAAGGTGGATTTCGAACTCTGGTGCCTGGCGGTGTCGGCCATTAATGGCTGCGGCGTCTGCATCGACAGCCATGAGAAAATCCTGCGCGATGCCGGCCTGTCCGCCGAGCAGATCCAGGCCGCGGTGCGCATCGCCGCCACCGTGCACGGCATTGCCGCCACGCTGGACGGCGAGGCACATAGCGCCGATCTCGCGATAAATACCGTCGCGGCCTAAGAGAAGCTGTAAGCGTCCATCCGCAAGGACCCGAAGGTCGCGCTGCTGTGAAGCCGCGCGGCCTTTGTCTTTTCCCCGCCCGCACCAAAGGCAGCGAACAGCGGCATGAAATGATCTTCCGTGGGCTGGGCCAGCACGGCATGGGGCGCGGAGTTGCGATAGTCCACCAGCGCCGCTTCATCGCCGGCCATCAGCTTTTCATCCATCCAGTCGGAAAATTCCCGGCTCCAGTCCGGCTCGGGCGCGCCCGGGGATGCGAGTTGGCGCAGGTTATGGACAAAGCCCCCGGTGCCGATCACCAGCACATTGTCCCGGCGCAAGGATGCAATCCTGCGGCCCAGCGCGATGTGATGCGCCGCGCCCAGATGGCTTTGCACCGACAATTGCACCACCGGAACATCCGCATCGGGATACATCAGCATCAGCGGCACCCAGGCGCCGTGATCCAGGCCGCGCTGTGTGTCGAGTGTGCCGCCGGTCAGCGCCGCGACCTGCTGCGCCAGCGCCGCATCGCCGGACGCGGGATAGCGGACGGCATGCAGCGCCGGGGACAAGCCGCGAAAGTCATGGATGGTGTCGTTCACGGCGACGGCGTTGGCCTGGGGCGCGGACGTATCCCAATGCGCAGACACCACCAGGATGGCGCGGGGCTTGCCGATCTGCTGGCCGAGCTCGCGCAGGAAGCCGCGCGCCGGCACATCGTCAAACGGCAGGCTGGGCGCGCCATGCGACACGAAATAGGCAGGAAGCATCGAAATCACCGAAAGTATCTCTTACAGAGATGGGCATTGCGGCGCAGCGGTTCAACCGCGCGTCTACAATTCCGGCACGGCCTGCTTCAGCCGGCCGCCGACGCGCACCGGTTCGATGCGGGTGGCAAGGCCTTTCGCGCCCGTCTGCACGAACACGCCGCATAGCGTGCCCGGACCCGTCGCCGGTGAGAAACGCTGGCTGGACATCTTGCGGATGAAACGCTGCACCGGCTCGCCCTTGTCCATGCCGATCACGGAATCGTAGTCGCAGCAGGCACCCGCATCAGATTGAAACGCCGTGCCGCCGGGGAAAATCTGCGCATCCGCTGTCGGCACATGGGTATGTGTGCCAACCACCAGGCTGGCGCGGCTGTCGCAGAAATGGCCCATCGCCATTTTCTCGGACGTTGTCTCGGCGTGCAGGTCGACAATGATGGCGTCAGCGCCCACGCCCAGTGGGCAGGCGTTCAATTCCTTGTCAACGGCGGCGAAGGGATCGTCCAGCGCGTCCATGAACACCCGGCCCATCACGTTCATCAGCAGCACGCTGCCGGCGGGCGTCTGATAGAGGTTCGCGCCGCGCCCCGGCGTGCCGGGTGGATAATTCAGCGGCCGCAGGATGCGGTCCTCGCTTTCGATATAGGTCAGGATTTCCTTCTGGTCGGCCCAGTGATTGCCGGTGGAGATCGCGTCCACCCCCATGGCGAAAAGTTCTTCCGAAATGGTGCGCGTCAGGCCGAAGCCGCCGGCGGCATTCTCGGCATTGGCGATCACGAAATCGGTTTTGAGCGCATCGCGCAGGCGCGGCAATTCGGCATGCACCACGTCACGTCCCGGCTTGCCGACAATGTCGCCCAGAAAAAGAATATTCATCGAAAGCGCCGGATACCCTGTTCGGTAAGGACCATGTCGAGGGTCCTATCATGCGCCTCATGCGGAAGCGAGGCGACTTCCTGCCCCGCATAGGCGATGCCGATGGCCGGAACAGCGAGCTTTTCCAGGGTGCGGTCATAGAAACCGCCGCCGTAACCAAGCCGGTGGCCGCCGGCGTCAAAGGCCAGCAGCGGCACCAGCAGCAGATGCGGAAGGACCGCCGGCCAGTGCTCCAGCGGCTCGTGAATGCCGAAGGCGCCCGGCGCCAGCATTTCGCCGTCCGGCACGCGATGATAATCCAGCGGCTGGTGTTTGGCGGCGACACGCGGAAAAGCGATGTGGCATCCCAGTTCGACAAGCCGCGCCAGCAAACCCGCGGGATCGGCTTCGTCCGGCAGCGCGTGATAGGCGCCGACGATCATGTCCTTGCGCAGCGGCAGTGTTTCAGCGTGACGCGCGATGGCCGATGCAAAACCGGCATTCGCCAACGCCTTGCGGCGCGCGCGCGCTTCCTTGCGGGCCGATACTTTTTCAGAAAAGGGAGAAGTGGACGGTACCATACTAGCCGTTGGTATTGGATCTCATGGGCCTGCAAGTGCAGGTGGGCGTCGTGTATCCGGAACCACGGTTCCAGTCAGGGACAACTCCCGATGAGTACAATTAAGGCCCCTGGGCATCGCAACCTGACGCGAAAGACAGTGACCGTCCGCCGCTAACTTAGGCGTGCGCGAGCCGTGCTGCAATGTCCTCAAGCCGCTTTGCGGCGCTTTCCAGCGCGTCGGCAGCGGCGCTTTCGGCCTCTTCGGCGCGCAAATGCAGGCTTTTCTTCTCGCCCTCATCGGCGGAACCCGCCGCGATCTTGCCACTCATCTCCTGATGCTCGTCGGCCATCAGCAGCGCCGCCATCAGCATCATGCGGGCATCGCCCACCTGGCCGACGGAACTCAGCACTTCGCGCGCCTTCACATCCACCTGCGCGGCGAGACCCTTGAGGTGATCTTCCTCGCCTTCATCGCAGGCGATGGTGTAGGCGCGCCCATTCACCATGACGTTGACCAGCGGCATGTCGTTACCTCGCCAGCGCGGCGCGGATTTCGCCAATGGCGCCATCCAGCCGGCCTTCCACTTCCTCGGTCAGGCCCGAGAGCGCGGAGATTTCGTCTTCCAGTTCGGCGATGCGCGCCATCAACCGTTCGCGTTCGGCTTCCAGCTCGGCGACGCGCTCGGGCAGCTTGGCCGCCTGGTCGAGATTCTCGCCCACCGTGCCTGCCGCATTTTCGACGCTTTCCAGGGCCGCCCGGAAGCGCGCTTCCGCCAATTTCAGCCGGCTCATCCGGGCCTCATCATTCAATTCCCGCAAGACCTTAGGCCCTCGGGTCCCGATTCCGCAATCCGCAAGATCCCCATATCGGGCTTTTGGCGGATTGCGGAATCGGGACCCGAGAAAATCATTGAATCCCAGTGCCGTCCCGGGTCCGAAATTCGCCAATCATTGATATCAAGATATTGCGAATTTCGGACCCGCGGCACTGGGGGTGGAAATCGGGTCAACCGCTGCGCAAACAAGGCATGGCTGCGACCCTTGACGGGGGTGGCCCCCGTTCGTAAAGCACCCCTCTTTTCGCGCTGAAAGACCGCCCATGACCGCGCCCGATCAGGCCCAAATCCGCCGTCTTGCCAATGCCATCCGGGTCCTGTCCCTGGACGCGGTCGAGACCGCCAAGTCGGGCCATCCCGGCCTGCCGCTGGGCATGGCCGATGTCGCCACCGTGCTGTTTTCCCGCTTCCTGAAATTCGACGCCGCCGAGCCGGGCTGGGCCGACCGCGACCGTTTCGTGCTGTCGGGCGGCCATGGCTCGATGCTGCTCTATTCCCTGCTCTGGCTGACCGGCTATCCCAAGGTCACCATCGAGGACCTCAAGCATTTCCGCAAAGTCGGCAGCCCCACCGCCGGCCATCCCGAGCATGGCGACCTGCCCGGCATCGAGACCACCACCGGCCCGCTGGGTCAGGGCATCGCCAATGCCGTGGGCATGGCGCTGGCCGAGCGGCTGCTGAACGCCCGTTTCGGCGACGAGCTGGTCAATCACAAGACCTATGTCATCGCCTCGGACGGCGATTTGATGGAAGGCATCAGCCACGAGGCCATCGGCCTGGCCGGTCACCTCAAGCTTTCCAACCTGGTCGTGCTGTGGGACGACAACCACATTACCATCGACGGCGCCCTGTCGCTGTCGGATTCCACCAACCAGCTGGAGCGCTTCAAGGCCGCCGGCTGGACGGTGGATTCCTGCGACGGCCATGACGCTGGCGACATCGCCCGCGCGCTCGAGAAGGCGCAAAAGGCAGATGCCCCGGTGCTGATCGCCTGCCGCACCATCATCGGCTTCGGCATGCCAGGCCGCCAGGGCACCCAGAAGGCGCACAGCGATGCGCCGGGCGCCGAGATCGTGGCGGGCGCGCGCAAGGAATTGGGCTGGGACTATGAAGCCTTTGTCGTGCCGGATGACGTGCTGAATCCGTGGCGCGCCATCGGCAAACAGGGCGCGAAGGCCCGTGCCGACTGGAATGCGCGCAAGTCTGCCAGCAAGTTCGCCAAGGATTTCGACGACGCCATCAGCGGCGTGATCCCCGCCTCCGTCGGCACCGCTCTGACTGCGCTGAAGGAAAAGCTGTCGGCCGAAAAGCCCAGCGCCGGCACCCGCAAGATGTCGGAAAAAGCGCTGGACGTCATTAACGCCGAACTCAAGACCACCATCGGTGGCTCGGCCGACCTGACCCCGTCCAACAACACCAAGACCAAGAATATCGACGGCGTGTCGCCGGGCAATTTCGCCGGCCGCTACATCCATTACGGCATTCGCGAGCATGGCATGGCCGCGGCGATGAACGGCATCGCGCTGCATGGCGGGCTCATTCCCTATGGCGGCACCTTCATGGTGTTCAGCGATTACTGCCGCCCCTCGATCCGGCTGGCTGCCCTGATGGGCATCCGCGTCGTGTTCGTGATGACCCACGATTCCATCGGCGTGGGCGAAGACGGCCCCACCCACCAGCCGGTCGAGCATCTGGCCGCGCTGCGCGCGATCCCGACCCTGCTCACCATGCGTCCCGCCGACGGCGTGGAAACCGCCGAATGCTGGGACCTGGCTTTGAAGAACGACCGCCGCCCCAGCCTGATCGCTTTCTCGCGCCAGGACGTGCCGACGCTGCGCGAAACCCACACCGCCGAAAATGTGTCGGCGAAGGGCGCTTACGAACTTGTGGGCGATGCCAATGCCAAGGTCACCTTCCTGGCCACCGGCACCGAAGTCAGCCTGGCGGTGGAAGCCGCGGGCAAGCTGAAGGCCGAAGGCATCGGCGCGCGCGTGGTGTCCATGCCCTGCTGGGCGCTGTTCGAGGAACAGAGCGAAGACTATCGCCGCAAGACGCTGGGCCCGGGCACCGTCAAGGTCGCCATCGAAGCGGGCATACGCGAAGGCTGGGATCGCTATATCGGTTCGGAGCTGCTCGAAAACGGCGGCGCCTTTATCGGCATGACCAGCTTCGGCGCCAGCGGACCCTACAAGGACGTCTACAAGAAATTCGGCATCACCGCCGACGCCGCCGTCGCCGCGGCCCAAAAACTACTTAAAAAGTAACTGCTCAAGATTTAGCTTTCAGGAGATTTTGAAATGGCGCTGCGTGTTGCAATCAACGGCTTTGGCCGCATCGGCCGTCTGGTGCTGCGGGCGATCGTGGAATCGGGCCGTCGCGACATCGAAGTCGTGGCCGTCAACGACCTGGGTCCGGTGGACACCAACGCCCATCTGCTGCGCTATGACAGCGTGCATGGCCGCTTCCCCGCCCAGGTGAGCGTGGACGGTGAATATATGATCGCGGCCGGTCACAAGATCAAAGTAACCTGCATCAAGAACCCCGCCGAACTGCCGCACAAGGAACTGGGCGTGGACATCGCCCTGGAATGCACCGGCATCTTCACCTCGAAGGAAAAAGCCGCCGCGCATCTCACCGCCGGCGCCAAGCGCGTGCTGGTCAGCGCGCCCTGCGACGGCGCCGATCTGACGGTGGTGTATGGCGTCAATCACGACCAGCTCACCAGGGACATGCTCGTGGTGTCGAATGCCTCCTGCACCACCAACTGCCTGGTGCCGGTTGCCAAGGTGCTCAACGACGCCGTCGGCATCGAACGCGGCATGATGACCACCATCCACAGCTACACCAACGACCAGCCTTCGCTGGACCAGATGCACAAGGATCTTTATCGCGGCCGCGCCGC
>JAZKDV010000127.1:0-6573 GCA_040387395.1 Pseudomonadota bacterium
ATTGGCGCCGTCGAAATTGGCGCCGCGCAGGTTCCTTTCCTTGACGCAGGTGTTGGAAAGATCGGCGCCCGACAGATTGCAGCCGGGACAGTCGACAATGGCGGCCTGGATGCGCGCCACGGCTTTGGGATCGGCGGCGAAAGCGGATGCCGTCCATAGGCCGGTGATGGCCAGGGCGATGAGGGCGCCGACAACAAGCAGGGAACGGGGCATTGTGACAGCCTGCCGGGTCACGGTTACCATTCGCTTAAGGCGGCGGCCTTCGGAACCATTGGAACGGTGGAGAAATCCCGGCGTTCTTGGGTCATGCAAGTTGTCATACCGGAACAGGCCATACGGATGCGCACACTGGCGGCAGAGCTGCGCCGGGCGGCTGCCGTGACCTCGCTGACGGACTATCAGGCCAAGTTCGAACAGACGGCGCGTGATCTGGAAAATGAGGCCCGGCAGCTGGAATACCAGCCCAGGCTTGATTCCTAGTTCGCCACTTCCTCAAACTCGAAATGATTGCGGATATGGGCGTTGAAATAGGCGCCCAGCGAGTCGGCGAAAATCAGCCCGTCATAGAGTTCCTGGGGAACGTGATGATAGGCGTAGGTACGGCCTGACTCCCGGAATTTGGCGCGCAGGATATGCGCCTTTTCGTCATACGAAACCTGCTCGAGCGCGCTGGACTGGACATAGGCCATGTGTCGAAAACGGACGGGATCACCTTTTCTATCCATTTCTATCCATGCAAAAAGGGCGCGGGAACCATGTTCCCGCGCCCTCTTCACGCAGCCCAGTGACAGCCTACTGAAAACGTCGTGGCTATGAACAGCCCGAGGTGGAGCCGCAGGTGTTGCACTTCATGCAGGTGCCGTTGCGCACCAGGGTGAAGTTGCCGCATGCGCCGCAATTGTCGCCTTCAAAGCCTTTCATCCGCGCTTCTGCCGCCCGCGCCGCGCGGGTGTCGCGTGGTTTGCTCATCACGGCCTCAAGCTGGGCGACTTGCGCCCCGACAGGCGAGGCGATGGAGGCCTCGACGCTGGCGCGGATTTCCGACAGGTCCACGGCGTCCACGTCGCGATCATTGTCGGCTTCGAAAGCGCCTTGCTGGAAGTGGTGGTCTTCTTCGGCCAGCATCTTGGGGGCCGCGCCGCCGCGCACCACCGCCATCTGGGTACGGCCGCGCAGGTAACCGCTGGAAGCCAGCTTGGAGATCGCGACTTCCTGCGTGCCGCCGTCACCGCCGCTCCTGCCCAGGTCTTCGTCTGAAGATGGCACGACATGGGCCAGATCGGTGCGGCCCAGATAGGATACGCCCAGCTCGCGGAAGATGTAATCCAGCACGCTGGTGGCGTTTTTGATGGAGTCGTTGCCGATCACCAGGCCCGCCGGTTCGAAGCGGGTGAAGGTGAAGGCTTCGACGAATTCCTCCAGCGGCACGCCATATTGCAGGCCGACCGAGATGGCGATGGCGAAATTGTTCATCAGGCTGCGGAAGGCGGCGCCTTCCTTGTGCATGTCGATGAAGATTTCGCCCAGCCGCCCGTCTTCATACTCGCCGGTGTGCAGATAGACCTTGTGGCCGCCGACAATGGCCTTCTGGGTGTAGCTCTTGCGGCGATGGGGCAGGCGCTCGCGCTCATGGCTGCGGATCTTCTCGATCACCCGCTCGACGATGCGCTCGGTCACGACCGTCTGCTGGGCCGGCGCGCGGGGCGCTTCGGGCAGCAGGTCGTCTTCTTCCTCATCGGCGAAAGCGAAGACCTGGCTGGCCAGCGGCTGACTCAGCTTGGAGCCGTCGCGATACAGCGCATTGGCCTTCAGGCCCAGGCGCCAGGACAGCATATAGGCCTCGCCGCAATCGGCGACGGCGGCGCTGTTGGCCATGTTGATGGTCTTGGAGATGGCGCCCGAGATGAAGGGCTGCACCGCGGCCATCATGCGGATATGGGCTTCGACGCTCAAGGCACGCTTGCCGATGCGGCCACACGGGTTGGCGCAGTCGAACACCGGCAGATGCTGTTCCTTCAGGTACGGCGCGCCTTCCAGGGTCATGGCGCCGCAGACATGCAGGTTGGCCGCGTCGATATCGGCCTTGGAGAAGCCCAGCGTCTTGAGCATGTCGAAGTCGGGCGCGTCCAGCGTGGCGGCGTCCAGCTTCAGTACCTGGGCGCAGAACTTGGCGCCCAGCGTGTACTTGTTAAAGACGAAGCGGATGTCGAAGGCCGCTTCCAGCGCCGCTTCGATCTCGCCGATCTGCTCTTCGCCAAAGCCCTTGCCGCGCAGGGCGTCCTGGTTGATCCGGCCCTGATAGTCTTCCAGCGTGCCGTGACCCACCGCATAGGCGACGATGGCGTCGATTTCCGCCTGGCCATAGCCCAGATTGGCCAGGGCTTCGGGGACGCAGCGGTTGATGATCTTGAAATAGCCGCCGCCTGCCAGGGTCTTGAACTTGACCAGCGCGAAGTCGGGTTCGACGCCGGTCGTGTCGCAATCCATCACCAGGCCGATGGTGCCGGTGGGGGCGATCACGGTGGCCTGGGCATTGCGGAAGCCATGCTCCTTGCCCTTGCTCAGCGCGTCATCCCAGGCGCGCTTGGCGGCGTCCACCAGTTCGGCGTCGGAAATTGCCTTCAGGTCCAGCGGCACGGGCAGGGTGGCGAGCTTCTCGTAACCCTTGTCTTCGCCATGGGCGGCGCGGCGATGGTTGCGGATCACCCGCAGCATCGCGTCCTTGTTGGCGGCATATTCGGGGAATGCTCCCAGCTCGCCGGCAATCTCGGCGCTGGTGGCATAAGACACGCCGGTCATCAGCGCCGAGATGGCGCCGGCCATGGCGCGGCCCTCGCGTGAATCGTAGGGAATGCCGGCGGACATCAACAGCCCGCCGATGTTGGCGAAGCCAAGCCCCAGGGTGCGATAATCATAAGAGAGCTGCGCGATTTCCTTGGAGGGGAACTGCGCCATCAGCACCGAGATTTCCAGCACCAGTGTCCACAGCCGCACGCCGTGCTCAAACCCTTCCACGTCGAAGGTCTTGATGCCTTCGCCCTTGCGGAACTGCATCAGGTTGAGCGAGGCCAGGTTGCAGGCGGTGTCGTCCAGGAACATGTATTCGCTGCACGGATTGGAGGCGCGGATTTCGCCGCCCGCCGGGCAGGTGTGCCAGTCATTGATGCTGGTGTGGAACTGGATGCCGGGATCGGCACAGGCCCAGGCCGCATAGGACACCTTGTCCCACAGGTCGCGGGCGCGCACGGTCCTGGCGATCTTGCCGCTGCCGCGGTTGGTCAGGTGCCAGTCGTCATCTTCCAGGACGGCTTTCAGGAAGCTGTCGGTGACGCGCACGGTGTTGTTCGAATTCTGTCCCGCCACCGAGGTATAGGCTTCGCTGTCCCAGTCGGTGTCGTAGGTGCGGAAGTCCATTTCCTTGTAGCCCTGACGCGCGAAGCTGATCACCCGCTCGATCAGATTGTCAGGGATCATGCTCTTGCGCGCGGCCTTGATCTCGCGGCGCAGGGCGGGGTTCTTCAGCGGGTCGTAGCAGTCGCCGCCCGAACCTTCGCAATTGACGCAGGCCTTCAGCACTGCCTTCAGGTGCTTTTCCGCCAGCTTGGAACCGGCCACCAAAGCGGCGACCTTCTGTTCCTCGATCACCTTCCAGTCGATGAAATCCTCGATATCGGGATGGTCGACATCCACGATCACCATCTTGGCGGCGCGGCGGGTGGTGCCGCCCGACTTGATGGCGCCGGCGGCGCGGTCGCCGATCTTCAGGAAGCTCATCAGGCCGGAGGACTTGCCGCCGCCCGAGAGTTTTTCGTCCACGCCGCGCAGGGGCGAGAAGTTGGTGCCGGTGCCCGAGCCGTATTTGAACAGCCGCGCCTCACGGGTCCACAGATCCATGATGCCGCCTTCATTGACCAGATCGTCCTTGACGCTCTGGATGAAGCAGGCATGGGGCTGGGGATGCTCGTAGGCGGAGGTGGACTTGGTCAGCCGTCCGCTCTTGTGGTCGACATAGTAATGGCCCTGGCCGGGACCATCGATCCCGTAAGCCCAGTGCAGGCCGGTGTTGAACCATTGGGGGGAGTTGGGCGCGCATTTCTGCGACGCCAGCATGTGGCAGAGTTCGTCATAGAAAGCGCGGGCGTCGGTCTCGGCGTCGAAATAGCCGCCCTTCCAGCCCCAATAGGTCCAGGTGCCGGCCATGCGGTCGAACACCTGCTTGGCCGATTTCTCGCCGGTGGTTTCCTTGCTGTCCTTCGGGGCCTGCTTGCGCCAGAGGAATTCCGGCACGCCTTCCTCGGGCACCGGCTTCAGCGTCTTGGGAACGCCGGCCTTGCGGAAATACTTCTGGGCCAGCACGTCGCTGGCGACCTGGCTCCAGCTTTCCGGAACCTCGATGTCGGTCTGGGCGAAGACGATCGAGCCGTCGGGATTGCGGATTTCGCTGCCGGCGTTGCGGAAGGCGATGCCTTCGTACGGCGAATGACCCTCAACCGTGAAATGACGGCGAATACGCATGGCGATAACCCCGGAAATTGGATTTCTGACTGGCCCCAGCCCCTTTCGCCCTGCCGTTTCGGGGACAATTTCCCGCCCGCAAAAGGCCCTTTGAGGAACTTTGCGGCGGGAAAGGCGTCGCCAGATCTGGTGGTCACGAGAGGTGACTGGCCCAAAGTATGGACCCGGCCGAAAGGGGGGTGCAAGCCAATAGTGGTTACGAAGGTCTTAATCACAACATGTTGTGGTTGTGGAACCGGGCAAAAAGCCGCGAGTCAAGCGGGCCTAGGATTAAGGCTCCGAAATATTTTTCGCCCCGTTTGATCACAGGCCGCGACAGGGCTTGGGACGGTTTGGGGATAAGCCCAAAAGCCCGGATTTCACGCAATGCAACATTGGCGGAAAACCGGCTTGGCCCCTATAGTCCGGGCGAATCCGTGAGCTGCGCGCATGTCGCTCTTCAAAATGATCTTTTCCTGGTGGAACTCCGCGACCTGGGGGACCCTGCTGACCACCTGGCTGTCTGGCAGCCCGGTCGGTACCGACGATTTCGGCAATCGCTACTACCAGAACAAGGACGGCTCGCGCCGCTGGGTGCTCTACAACGGCACCGTCGAGGCCAGCCGCGTGCCGCCCGACTGGCATGGCTGGCTGCACCATACCTATGCCGAGCCGCCGACCCGCGCGCCGTTGAAGGCCCGCGCCTTTGAAATGCCGCACCAGCCCAATCTAACCGGCACCGAAGGCGCCTATAAGCCGGGCGGCAGCCTGTCGCGGGGCGGGGCGCGTCCGCCCGCCACCGGCGATTACCAGGCCTGGAAGCCCGACTGATTATGAGCACCCGCGTTATGCAGCAGAACAACATCGCCGAAACCATCATCGGCGCCATCGTCGTCGCCGTGGCCATCGGCTTCCTGGTCTTCACCTACAACCGCACCGGCAGCGGCAGCCTGTCGGGCTATGAAGTGAATGCCCGCCTGCCCAAGGTTGATGGCCTGGGCATCGGCACCGATGTGCGGCTGGCGGGGATCAAGATCGGCACCGTCACCGACCTCACGCTCGATCCCAAGACCTATCTGGTCACGGTGCATATGAATGTCCGAGAGGACATCAAGATTCCCACCGACTCGTCGGTGATGGTGACCTCGTCCGGTTTCCTGGGCAGCCAGTATCTTTCCATCACCCCCGGCGGTGACAACAAGATGATGGCCTCGGGCGCCTTCTTCGAAAGCGCCCAGGGCTCGATCGACGTCATGGGCCTGGTGAACCGCTTCGCCACGGGCGGCGGCGCTACCAGCAGCCAGCCCGCCGCGCCCAAGCCCGCGGCGCCTCCGGCGCTCGGCGCCGGTCCGTGAAGCATCTCGCACTGGTAGCTCTGACAATGGCGGTCGCTGGCGCGGCCGTGGCCCAGCCTGCTGCCCCGCAAAAGCCGGCCATTCCCAATCCGCCGCCGATGAACCTCACGCCGGGCGAGGGCCCGGCCCAGCCGCCGCCAGCGCCGCAAGGCGGCACCGCGCTGATGATGCTGGGGCTGGACAAGATCACCGGCCGTCCCACCTCCATCACCGCGCCGATTGGCAGGCAGGTGAAGTTCGCCACCCTCACCATCACGGCCCGCTTCTGCTATTCCACGCCGGCCAGCGAAACGCCTGAAACCGCCGCCTTTGTGCAGATCGAGGACCGCCGCCCCGACCAGCCCGCGCGCAAAATCTTCTCAGGCTGGATGTACGGCTCCAGTCCGGGCCTAAATGGCGTGGAGCATCCGCTCTATGACGTGTGGGCGATAAGCTGCAACAACAACGCCGCCAAGGTCGCAGCCACCAATTCCACCGCGCCGGTCAAGGTGCAGGCGCCGGACTCCTCCGACAAGGAACAGGTCCAGCCTCTGCCCGAAGGCGCCGGCCGGTAGGCGCGGCCCTTTTGCGTGCTGGGTTCGTCGCGTTCGCACGCTGTCGCTACGAACTCGCTCATGCACGTTATGTGCACGTCGCTCGGCGCTCCTGCCCAGCCCGCAAAATTGCTCGCGCCTAAAATCAGAACAGCGGCCAGATGGCTTCGCGGCCCAGCGCCTTGTTGAGC
>JAZKDV010000127.1:6583-10736 GCA_040387395.1 Pseudomonadota bacterium
CACCGCGCCGGTCAAGGTGCAGGCGCCGGACTCTTCCGACAAGGAACAGGTCCAGCCTCTGCCCGAAGGCGCCGGCCGGTAATCTAGAACAGCGGCCAGATGGCTTCGCGGCCCAGCGCCTTGTTGAGCAGCACCAGATACTGGGCACGGGGAATTTCCACCGCGCCGAACTGCGCCAGATGCGTGGTGATGAACTGGGTGTCGAGCAGCACAAAGCCGCCGCGCTTCAGCGCATCCACCAGATGCACCAGCGCCACCTTGCTGGCGTCCCGCGCGCGGGAGAACATGCTTTCGCCGAAGAAAGCGGCGCCCAGGCGCACGCCATACAGTCCGCCCACCAGTTCATCGTCGTGCCAGCATTCGATGGAATGGGCATGGCCGCCGGCATGCAGCGCTGTGTAGAGCCGCAGGATCTCGTCATTGATCCAGCTTTCTTCCCGCCCCGGCGCCGGCGCGGCGCAGGCCCGCATCACATCCGTGAAGACGCGGTCGGCCGTGACGGTGAAATGGCGCGAACGCACGGTGCGGGCCAGGCGATGGGGGACGTGGAATTCATCGAGCGGAAGGACGCCGCGCTTTTCGGGCGAGACCCAGTAGAGCGTGGGATCGCCCCGCCGTTCCGCCATGGGGAACAGGCCTTCGGAATAGGCGCGCAGCAGGATTTCGGGCGTCAGCCTGGGGCCATGCATTGCAAAAGCATAACGGGCTGACGGCTATTGCCGCCAGCCCGTTATTCAAAAGATCAGGACTGCCTACTTCTTGTTGATCGAGAAGGCGCCGGGACCGGCCGCGGCGATGTAAAGGAACAGGAAGCAGAACAGGATGGCCGCATCGCCCCGGTTGAGAAGGGGGAAGAAGTTCTGCGGCGCATGGGCGATGAAATAGGCAAATGCCATGGTGCCCGAGGCGACAAACGCCGCGAAACGGCTGTAGAAGCCCAGGATGATCAGCGAGCCGCCGATCACCTCGATGGCGCCCGCTGCCCCGCTCAGGCTCATCGGGTTATAGCCTTCCCAGCCCTCGCGGGCGGGAAAGTTGAACATCTTGGCGGTGCCGTGCGCCAGGAACAAAAGACCCGCCATGATGCGGGTGATGCCCAAAATCTGGGATGCGTATCTGTCGAGAAAACCCATGACCTAACTCCCTCCCATTGTTGTTGTGAGGGAACTCTAGCCCAGAAACGGAAACGTACCTAGGGGGCGCGTCGGCGGCGCTGACGCGAAATCAGTGGCCCAGCTTGGCGAGATATTTTTCCAGCCAATGAATGGAGTAGTCGCCATTGATGATGTCCGGCTCGCGCACCAGCTTCTGGAACAGCGGGATGGTGGTCTCGATGCCGCCCACCACCAGTTCGTCCAGGGCGCGGCGCAGGCGCAGCAGGCATTCGTTGCGATTGCGCGCATGCACGATCAGCTTGCCCACCAGGCTGTCGTAGTAGGGCGGGATCTTGTAGCCGGCATAGATCGCGGAATCGAAGCGCACGCCCAGGCCGCCGGGGGTGTGGAACTGGGTGATGGTGCCGGGGGAGGGGCGGAAGGTGAAGGGGTTTTCCGCATTGATGCGGCACTCGATGGCATGGCCCTCGAAGATGACGTCCTTCTGGGTGATGCCCAGCGGCGCGCCGGCGGCGACGCGGATCTGCTCACGCACGATGTCGATGCCGGTGATGGCTTCGCTCACCGGATGCTCGACCTGCAGGCGGGTGTTCATCTCGATGAAATAGACTTTGCCGTCTTCGTAAAGGAACTCGATGGTGCCGGCACCCAGATAGCCCAGCTTGGTCAGCGCCTTGGTGACGACGCCGCCGATCTCGTCGCGCTCCTGCGCATTCAGCGCCGGGCTGCCGGCTTCTTCCCAGACCTTCTGGTGGCGGCGTTGCAGCGAGCAGTCGCGCTCGCCCAGATGCACCACATGGCCGTGGCTGTCGGCGAGAATCTGGATTTCGATATGGCGCGGACGCTGGAGATACTTCTCCATATAGACCTGGTCATTGCCGAAGGCGGCCTTGGCTTCGCTGCGGGCCTGCGACAGGGCAAAAGACAGCTCGCCGGCATTCTTGGCGACCTTCATGCCGCGGCCGCCGCCGCCGGCGGTGGCCTTGATCAGCACGGGATAGCCGATCTCTTCGGCGATTGTGGCGGCATTGGAATCCAGCACTTCGCCGTCCGAACCCGGCACGGTGGGAATGCCCAGTTCCTTCACCGTCTGCTTGGCGGTGATCTTGTCGCCCATCATGCGGATATGTTCGGGCGTGGGCCCGATGAAGGTCAGCCCGTGTTCCTTGATGATGTCGGCGAACTTGGCGTTCTCCGACAGGAAGCCGTAGCCGGGATGGATGGCTTCGGCGCCGGTGATCTCGCAGGCCGCGATGATCGCGGGGATGTTCAGGTAGGACTGGGCGGCGGCGGGCGGGCCGACGCAGACGCTCTCATCGGCCAAGCGCACATGCATCGCGTCGGAGTCCGCCGTGGAGTGAATCGCGACGGTGGAGATGCCCATCTCCTTGCAGGCGCGGATGACGCGAAGGGCGATTTCGCCGCGATTGGCGATGAGGACTTTCTCGAACATCAGGCGATGACGGCGAGAGTCTGGCCGAACTCCACGGGGGTGCCGTCACCGACGCAGATGTCCTTGACGGTGCCGCCATGGGGCGCGGTGATCGCGTTCATGGTCTTCATCGCTTCCACGATGAACAGCGTGTCGCCTGCCTTCACCGTCTTGCCGACGCTGATGAAGGGCGGCTTGCCCGGTTCGGGCGACAGATAGACGGTGCCGACCATGGGCGAGGGGACGGCGCCGGCGGGCGGGCCCGACGGCGCGGCAGCGGGGACCGGCGCGGGCGCGGCCGGCGCGGCCGCAGCCGGCGCGGCGCCGGCGGAGGTGGTGGCGATGGAAATGCCGCCACCGCGGCTGACGCGGATGCGCGCGCCCTTGTGATCGATTTCGATTTCGGTCAGGCCGGTCGCATCCAGCAATTCGGCCAGTTCATGGATCGCGGCGACATCGATGCCGGACTTGGACTTGAGGACCGGCTTGGCGGCGGGTTTCGCCGCAGGCTTGGCGGCGGGCTTTTTCTTCTTGCTGCTCATTTCGACACCTTGAGAATTTCGGCCACCGCATCGATGGCGCGCAGATAGCCTTGCGCGCCCAGACCCATCACGATGCCGGTGGCGGCCTTGGAGACATAGGAGTTGTGGCGATAGGGCTCGCGCTTGTGGATGTTGGACAGATGGCACTCGATCACCGGCACCTTCAGCATCTGGAGCGAATCCAGGATGGCGATGGAGGTGTGGCCATAGCCGGCCGGATTGATGATGACGGCGCAACTGCCGGTGCGCGCTTCCTGGATATGGTCGACGATTTCGCCTTCCCGGTTGGACTGGCGGAAGACGATGGAAAGGCCGTGGCGCTTGGCTTGCTCGGCGCACATCTTTTCGACCTGCGCCAGGGTGGTATAGCCATAGACCTCCGGCTCGCGCGTCCCCAGCAGATTGAGGTTGGGGCCGTTGAGGATATATATCGGTAAGGTCTTGGATTGTTTGGGCTTTTTTGCCATAGACTTTCCGGTGGTAAAGCTGATTCAAGCCTTATAATCGCATCCAGACAGATACGGAAATGCTTCCATGGCACTGAAAGTCACCCTGAATGGCGAACCCCGGCAGCTGGACGCGCCCACGAGCGTGCGGGGGCTGCTGGAAAGTCTGGGGCTGGACCCGGCCAAGATCGCGGTCGAGCGCAACCTGGAGATCGTGCCGCGCGGGGCTTACGGCGATGTCGCGCTGAGCGACGGCGACCGGCTGGAGATCGTGCATTTCATCGGCGGCGGCAATGCGCCAACCGCAGTGCCACGCGAGGACAAGCCCTTCGTGCTGGCGGGCAAGACCTACCAATCGCGCCTGATCATCGGCACCGGCAAGTACAAGGACTATGCCGACAATGCCGCGGCGCTGGAGGCCAGCGGGGCGGAAATCGTCACCGTGGCGGTGCGGCGGGTGAACCTGACCGATCCGTCCCAGCCCAAGCTGGTGGATTTCATCGATCCCAAGAAAGTCACTTACCTGCCCAACACGGCGGGCTGCTTCACCGGCGAGGATGCGGTGCGCACCCTGCGCCTGGCGCGCGAGGCCGGCGGCTGGAGCCTGGTCAAGCTGGA
>JAZKDV010000128.1:0-2770 GCA_040387395.1 Pseudomonadota bacterium
TGGTGATGGCATCGAAGGGCTATCCCGGCTCATACGAAAAGGGCCATGTCATCACCGGGCTCGACGAAGCGGCGAAAGTGCCGGGGGTCACCATCTTCCATGCCGGCACCGAGCAGCGCGGCGGCGACATCGTTGCGGTGGGCGGACGGGTGCTGAACGTCACAGCCATCGGCAAGGATGTGGCCGAGGCGCAGGCGCGGGCCTATCAGGCAGCGAGCCTGATCCATTGGGAAGGCTCGTTCTTCCGCAAGGACATCGGCTGGCGCGCGCTGAAGCGCTGAGTTTTCGCGCGCCAGGGTTCCCCTTTAAGACCTTGTTCATGCCTGTGTCCGAAAGGCGCAGTAGGCATTGTTAACTTGCCTCGTTTAGCGTTCGCGCAACAAGAACAGGCAAGGCCACTGGTGGGAAGCGTCGCCAAATTCAAGAGCAGTGCGCGAGACACGCGTCCGGCGGAAGAGCGTCAGCGCGGCGCTTTTGCATTGGCCGAGCGCGCCGTGCAGATCGGCCATTGGCGCTATGACCTGACCCTGCGCACCCACACCTGGTCACCCGGCATGTATGCGCTGATGGGCATTGATCCGTCGGTCACGCCCAACCTCGACTGGCTGCGCGCGCACGTTCCAGTGCCCCAGCAGGTGCATGTCGCCCAGGTGATCGGCGAAGCCATGCGCACGCGCGAGCCTTTTTTCTACCGCCTGCGGGACATGACGCTGGGCCCGCTGCTCCCCGACAACAAGGGGCAGATCCTGGATGCCCATGGCGAGGTGGAGCTGGACGGCGACGGCAATCCGGTGGCGCTGGTCGCCATCTGCCAGAACGTCACGCGCAAGCTGCGCGAGGAAGAAGCCAACGAACTCGCCCAGGAACAGTATTCGGCGATGACGCGCGAAGCGTCCGACATCATCATCTTCTATACCGTGAAGGGCGACATCCTGTTCGCCTCCGACGCGCTGGAGCGCCTGCTGGGCCGCACGGTGGACGAGATCGCCCATGGCGGCTTCCTCAACATCGTCCATCCCCACGACATGGAACAGGCCCGCCAGCTCACCACCATCCCCTCGCCCGGCGAAAGCTGCACCGCCACCTATCGCGTGCGCCACAAGGACGGCCATTACCTGTGGCTGGAAGTGCTGACCCGGGCCATCTATGACGACGCCACCGGCAAGGTGCGCAACATGGTCAGCGTGTCGCGCGATATCACCACGCGCAAGGCGCATGAGCTGGAGATCCAGGCGGCGCAGGAACGCGCCGAAGCGGCCAGCAAGGCCAAGTCCGCCTTCCTCGCCAATATGAGCCATGAGCTGCGCACGCCGCTCAACGCCATCATCGGTTTCAGCGAACTGATGCGCGAACAGATGTTCGGGCCTCTGGGCGACAAACGCTATGACGAGTATGCCGGCCTGATCCATCATTCCGGCAGGCATCTGCTGGACCTGATCACCGACATGCTCGACATGGCCAAGATCGAGGCCGGCAAGATGATGCTGGCGCCCGAACGCATGGAACTGGGCGATGCGGTCGAGGGCTGCCTGCGCCTCCTGAAAGAACAGGCCCATAACGGCCGGGTGACGCTGACCGGCGCATGCAAGGGGAAGCCCGTGCTGATGGCCGACCGCCGCGCGGTGAAGCAGGTGTTGCTGAATCTTCTGTCCAATGCCGTGAAATTCACCCCGCCGGGCGGCACGGTCACACTCAGCGCCTGGAAGGCGCACGGCCGCGCCCATATCGCGGTCCAGGATACCGGAGTGGGAATCGCGGCCGAGGACCTCACCCGGCTCGGCAATCCCTTCGAACAGGCCAAGAGTGATGCCATGCTGGCGCAGGGCGGAACCGGGCTGGGCCTGGCGCTGGTCAAGGCGCTGGTGGAAAAGCACGGCGGCAAGCTGGTGCTGACCAGCGAAATCGCCAAGGGAACCAGGGTTGTGGTGGATTTCCCGCTGGCCGCACGCGCCAACGCGCAGGCCTAGTTGACACTGCCAGCGGTGACAGGCAATCAACCGCCATGCTGCTGTGGGCGGGCTTTATTTCCATTCTGGTGGGTGTTCTGGCGCTGACCATCGACCGGCGTCTGGCGCATTTCATCTATGATCATGTCAGCGGCCAGGCCCACAAGGCGCTGGACAGCATCACCCATTACGCCAAGGCCGGCCACTGGCTGGCGGCGGCGATCCTTGCGCTGATCGTGGCGGCCGGCATGCGCCACCTCCATGTCTATCCGGACGAAGTCGCCCAGCTGATCAATTACAGCCTGGCCTTCATTGCCAGCCTGACGCTGGGCAGCGCCATCCTGCACGTGATCAAGCTGGTGATCGGCCGCCGCCGTCCGCGCGACGACATGGAGATGGGGCTGTACGGCTTCATGCCGATGGCCTTCAATTCCGATTACAACAGTTTCCCCAGCGGCCATGCCCTGACCATCTGCTGCGTGGCGGTGATCTTCACCTGCGTCTGGCCGATGTGGTGGCCGCTCTGGTTCGGCATCGCCGCGCTTCTGGCCGTGACGCGCGCCCTGCTGACGGCGCATTTCCTCAGCGACGTTCTGATCGGCGCCGGCATCGGATTGATCGCGGCCCGCGAAGTGCTGCTGCTGGGTTTCCCCGGCTTCGCACCGCTCTGGTTCTAGTTCCGCCGCGCGCGAAAGAATTCCCGCAAAATCTCGCCGGCTTCCAGCGCGTGCGGCTCGGTCTGCATCACGATGGGCCGGTGATGGCAGGTGGGCTGTTCGAAGAAGCGCGGGCCGTGCAGCACCGCCCCGCCCTTGGGATCGCAG
>JAZKDV010000129.1:0-2488 GCA_040387395.1 Pseudomonadota bacterium
GGCACGCCCGCCCATAGCGCATCGCTGGCGGTGGTGTGGGCATTGTAGGGCAGGCCATCAAGGAAAAGATCGGCCAGCGACAGCCGCGCCAGGTGCTGCTCCGGCTTGCGGTCTGGCGCGTACAGGATGCGCTGCGGCACCACGCCATGCGCCAGGGCCTGGCCCGCGACATTCTCCGCGAAAGGCGCCACCGCTTCCAGCAGCCACAGCACGCTGCCATCCACCTGCTTGAGGATGCGCATCCAGCTGGCAAAGGTGTCGGGCGTCAGCTTGTAGCTCTGGTTGAAATTGCAGAACACGAAAGCATCGTCCGGCAATCCCGCTTCGCGGCGGCTGGGCGCGGGGGCCATGGCGCGGCCGCGATCGTCATTCACCTGGTAACTGCCGGGCAGGGTGACGACCTGCTCGTCATAGAAGCGTTCTTCCCCCGGCGGGATCACGATGCTGTCGGCGATGATGTAGTCGATATACGGCGCGCCCAATGTGCCGGGGAAACCCAGATAGTTGACCTGCACCGGCGCGGGACGCTGGGCGAAGACATCCATGCGATGCTTGCCGAAGTAACCGTTGAGGTTGACCAGGATGTCTATCTCTTCCGCACGTATGCGGGCGGCTGCCTCAGGGCCCGTCAGCCCGCCAATATCGATCCATCCGTCGAAGGCTTGTTTCAGCCTTGCGGTCATGGCGCTGGCATCGGCGCTGCCATTGTCGATCGCGATCACTTCGAAATGCTCGCGGTCATGGCGCTCATACAGGCCCGCCATCAGGATGGCGGTAGCCTGTTCGCGGAATTCGCCTGACAGGTAACCCAGCCGGATTTTTGCGCGGCCTTTGCGTGACGCAGGATCGTGACCTGCCGCGACCGCAGGATACAGATCGCGCGCATACAGCCGCGCACAGGCCTGAAGCTCTGCCGGATTGTCGGACAACGCCTGGAGCATGAAGGGCCGCGCCGCCCGCTTGCCGGCGCGGATGCCGCCCGTGATGTCGCTCTTGCGCCGCGCAAAATCCCCCCAGTCGGCGGCATACATTTTCAGGTGCAGCACCCCGCCCGGCGCATAGGGAATGTCCGGGGCCAGCGCCAGCGCTTTGGTGAGGTCCGCGATGGCAGGCGCGTAGCGCTGCCTGTTCAGCCACCAGACATAGCCGCGATTGTTCAGTGCCTCGACATGGCCGGGCTGCAGCGCCAGCACGCGGTCATAGGCGGCGATGGCGTCATCGGTGCGGCCCAGCTCGCCCAGCACCACGCCGCGCTTGAACAGCGCCTGCACGTTGCCCGGCTCGCGCGCCAGCGCCGCGTCATAGCTGGCCAGCGCCTCCGCCGGCCGGTTCAAGCCCTGCAGCGCATTGCCGCGATTGGTCAGGGTCCCGGCATCGGGCGCTGTCGTCAGGGCGCGGTCATAGCTGGCCACCGCTTCGCCGAAGCGGCCCAGCAGCGTCAGCACATTGCCGTAATTGACCAGCGCCCCGGCATCGTTCGGATTTATGGCGAGGGCCGAGGCGATCAGCTCGCGGGCTTCCTCGTTGCGTCCCTGCTGCGCCCGCAGCACCCCCAGCATGTGGCGGGGTCCGAAGGCCTTTGGCGCAGTTGCCAGGATCTGCAGATACAGCCGCTCGGCCTCCGCCAGCTGGCCGCGTTGATGCAATGCCGCGGCCTGGCCGAATAAGTCCTGAGATGCCATCTGGGTGTCGTCCGGCCTGCTTGCGTCGCTGCGCCAGAAGCCTAAAATCGGCGTCTTCATGCAGCACGAATCCGACATTACCGTGGTCGTCACATCGTGCAACCGCCACGACCTGCTGGCGCGCACCCTGGAAAGCTTTCGCCAGCACGAAAGCGAGGGAAGGGTGGCGCGCATCCTGGTGGCCGAGGATGGCGATGCCGATCCGGCAGACGTCTGCCAGCGCTTCGGCGCGGAATATTTTCGCACCAACGAGCGGGTGGGCCAGATCAGGCTGATCGACCAGGCCTATGCGCGGGTCCAGACGCCTTACATTTTCCACCTGGAAGATGATTGGGAATTTTATCGCTCCGGCTTCATGCAGAAAAGCCGCGAGGTTCTGCAGTCCGATTCCAAGATACTGCTGGTCCAGCTTCGGGCCTGGAATGACACCAATGGCCATCCGGTAAGCCATGCCACCCCGGACAGGAGCTTCGGGGTAATGGCCACCGGCTATTGCGATTGCTGGCACGGCTTTACCTTCAATCCGGGCCTGCGCCGGCTGTCGGATTACCAGCTGCTGGGCGGCAGCTACGAAAAGCAGCCGCGCACCATGTATGTAGTTGCCAAGACGCCGACAGCGGCGCTGCCGTTCGAAGTGGAAGCCTCCGCCTTTTATCACCGGCTGGGATACCGGGCGATGATCCTGGACGAGCCGTTCCGGTTCGTGTCGGAGGGGTACCGCGAGCGCGTCGCCCTGCTGCTCGAGGACCTCGCAACGGAAATCGGGATCCAGTTCATCCTTGTTACGCACGATCCCGAGTTCAAGA
>JAZKDV010000129.1:2498-6277 GCA_040387395.1 Pseudomonadota bacterium
GGCTATGTGCGTCACATCGGGGACGCGCGGCATGTGCCCCATCCCGCCGATGCGGGATCGAATTTGCAGGGCGTGCCGCGCAACGATCCGTGTCCCTGCGGTTCGGGCAAGAAGGTCAAGCACTGCCACGGTGCGCTGGTCTAACGACAAGAAGAACGGAGCCTTCCATGAAGAAACTCGTCCTGCTGCTGGCGCTTTTGCCCACGCTTGCCATCGCGCAGGCGCCCAATCCGCCGGTCAAACCGGAACTGACCGAAACCTGGACGCCGGTGCCGCGCAAGGTCGCGCCGGGCGCGATGCCCGGACAGCCGCCATCGGATGCAATAATGCTGTTCAACGGCCGCGATCTCGATAACTGGGAGAGCGTCAATGGCGGCAAGGCCGAATGGACGGTCGGCAAGGACGAATTCTTCGTCGCGCCCAAGGCGGCCTCGATCCGCACCAGGGAAAAGTTCGGCGATGTGCAGTTGCATGTCGAGTGGATGATCCCGGTGCTGCCGGCAAACCGGAAGGGACAGGACCGCGGCAACAGCGGCATCTTCCTGCAAGGTCTCTATGAAGTGCAGGTGCTCGATACGCTGGACAATCCCACCTATGTGAACGGACAGGCCGGATCGATCTACAAACAGTATGCGCCGCTGGTGAATGCGCTGAAACCGGCGCCCGCCTGGCAGAGCTACGACATCATCTATACCGCGCCGCGCTTTTACGGCGATGGCAGCCTGGCGGAACCGGCGCGCATGACAATCTTCCTCAACGGCATCCTCGTGCAGCACAATGTGCCGTTGCTGGGTCCGACCGAGTATCGCGGCATTCCGGCTTACAAGCAGCATGGCGACGGCGTGATCATGCTTCAGCAGCACAACAACGAAGTGCATTACCGCAATATGTGGCTCAGGAAGCTTTAGCGTCCGCCAGCCGCAGGTCGTCGCTGCGCTGGACGCGGTAGAAGGTTTCCAGCATGACCGCGATCACGCGGCCGGCCTGGGGCGACAGCCGCCCCAGAATGGCTTCGCGGGTCACGCCGAACATCCCGGCGCTTTCCGGATCGTCCAGGCTGGGGCGTTCGAAGCCCATGCTCCAGCCGGTGAAGGCGCGATCCTCGACCTCCCGGTCCAGCAGCATGCGCACCTCCCAATGGCGGCGGTCGGTGCAGATGCGCATATAGAGCTCGCGCACCGTACGCTCATCGCCTTCCAGGATCTGGAGGAAGCCGCCATCGATGTAGATCAGCAGGCCGGTCACGCCCAGCAGGGCGTTGTTGGCGCGGGATGCGTCCAGGATCTCGTTCAAACTGGCGGGCGCGATATCCCGGGGGGTGCTGCTGACATACATGAGCTGGCGCATGGCACCAGCCTGTCACAACAGGATTGAAAGAAAGTGAAAAGGCCCGCCAGAACTCTGGCGGGCCTTCCTGTGAACCTCTTGAAACTACTGCGCCGGAGCCGGGGCAGGCGTGGCCGCGGCGGGCTCAGCCGGGGCGGCCGGAGCGGCAGCGACCTCGGCGGGAGCAGGCGGCGGCGCGGGATTCTGGGCGGCGGCTTTGGATTCCGCGACGGCCTTTTGATATTCCTCTTCGACCTGGCGGGCCGCAGCGGCTTGCTGGCGGCGGGCGGCATTGTCCGCGGCCTGGTCACCCCAGCGACCCTGAGCAAAGGTTGGCGTGGCAACAACGGACAAGGCCAGAATCGACAAGGCGAGTTTCTTGAAAGTCATGTTGGCGCTCCCTGATATTCTTATGGTTGATAAATTGCCATGAGAGGGGCGGCGCGGGCAATCCCTGTTGTTTTTTGGGGATCGCCCCGATAGGACCGGTCCCCATGCCCCTCCACATCATCAAGCTTTGCGTGGGCTGCGACAGCCTTTCCGAACTGGCCGACTGGCAAAAAAAGCGCCTGAAGGAAAAGCGCGCCAAGGGCCAGAAGCCGGAACTTGTGCACATCACCCGGATGACGCCCAAGCGAACCGAGGAGGTATTGGCGGGGGGGTCGCTCTATTGGGTAATAAAGGGGCAGATTGCTGCACGGCAAAAATTGCTGGAATTCCGCGACGTTAAAAAGAACGGCATCCCGCATTGCGGCCTGGTCTATGACAAGGAACTTGTTCCTGTGGTCGCCCGGCCGCGCCGCGCCTTTCAGGGCTGGCGCTATCTGGAAGCCGGCGATGCGCCGCCCGACCTGTCCCGCACCCGGGGGGCGAAGGACCTGCCTGAGTCGCTGCAGCGCGAACTGGCGGCGCTGGGGCTGCTGTAAGGTTCCAGCCACCGGGCGGCATGTAGACTGACCGCATGGGGAATCGCTTTGTGATCTGGCCGGTCGCCGCCGCCTGGGCGGTGTTCGCGGCTTTGGCGCTGTGGCTGACGCGCGGCGCCGTCTCGCTCGACACCGACAGCGCGCTGCGTCTGGTGCAGGTGCGTGACCTGCTGGCCGGGCAGGGCTGGTTCGACACGGTGCAGCACCGCCTGAACACGCCTGATGGCCTTGCGATGCACTGGTCGCGGCTGGTGGACGGGCCGCTGGCGCTGCTGGCGCTGGTGTCGGAAGGGTTCGCGCTCACCGCCTGGCCGCTGTTGTGGCTGGGATGCGTGCTGTTGCTGCTGGCGCGCATCGCCTTTGTGCTGGGCGGACGGGCGGCGGCGATCACCGTTCTACTGCTGGCGCTGCTCTGCTCCGAAATTTATGGCGGGTTTTCTCCCGGCAATATCGATCATCACGGCATGCAACTGGCGCTGATGCTGGCGGCGTTGCTGGGGCTGGTGGAACAGCGGCCCGTGCTGGCCGCCGCCGCCGTGACGCTGAGCCTGGGAGTCGGGCTGGAAAGTCTGCCCTATGCCCTGGTGGCGATCGCCGCCGCCGCCGTCTGGCTGAAGGACGATGCGGCGCGGGCGCGGATCTTCGGCTTGGCGCTGGCGGGCATGGCGCCGGTCCTGCTGCTGGCGGTGTCGGCCTATCGCGCCACGCCGGTGTGCGATTCCTATTCGCTGCTTCATGCGGTGCTGCTGACAATGGGTGGCTGCGGCATCGCGGGCATCTCGCAGATGAGGCGCCACAAGCTGGCCGCGTTCGCGGCGCTGGCGGCGGTGCTGCTGGGACTGGCAGCCTTGATGAACCCCGTCTGTTTCGCCGGTCCCTATGCCGGGATGGACGACCGCATTCGCATGATCTTCCTCGCCCGCATCAACGAGGCGCGTCCGGTGTGGGAATTCCTGAGCTTCGCCCCCAGCCAGACCATCGGCGGATATGTTTACGCCGTCTTCGCGCTGGTCCTCTGCGCCTTCGCGCCGCCGGGGCGGGCGCGCAATTGCGTCATCGCCTTTGCCGCCACCGCATTGCTGGTCGCCACCTTCCAGATACGGGGCGTGAACTTTGCCATTCTCTTCGCCTTGCCGGGCCTGGCGGCGGCGCTGACGCGGCTGGCGCTGCCGCGCAACATCGTCTGGCTGGCGGCGGCCATCCTGCTGGGCAACAGCGGCGCCTTCACCCTGGCGGGCGTCCTGCTGGAAGGGTCTGACAAGGTGCAAAACCGCGTCACGGCTTTCCACCGCCAGGAAGCTTGCGGCGGCCGGGAGGCCATGGCGCTGCTGCAAGGTCGCCCAGCCGGACGGGTCGCAGGCTTTGTCGATCAGGGGCCCGCCATCCTGGCCTATACCAACCATGCGGCGATCGCCGGGCCTTACCATCGCAATCAGGCTGGCATCCTCGACACCTACGACATCTTCACCGGAACGGATGCCCCCGCGATCCTGAAGCGGCGCGGCATCGATTATGTGATGACCTGCC
>JAZKDV010000129.1:6287-11246 GCA_040387395.1 Pseudomonadota bacterium
CAACCCCCGGTTCCTCGTGACCGTGGACGGCTGGACCTGCCGCACCGCGCCGGACTGGGAATTCTATCGGGCGCGAGGAGGGTTGGTGGCGCAGCTTGCGATGGGGCACGTGCCGGACTGGCTGACGCCCGCGGGAAAGAGCGGCGACGTCGAGCTCTACCGGATCGCTAGATAGCCATGTTGTCGATCAGCCGGGTCTTGCCGATCTTGGCCGCCGCCAGCACACGCGCCGGACGTTCCAGCGCCGCGATATGATCGAGGCTGGCGGCATCGCGGATAGCGACATAGTCCACATGATCGAAACCGGCTTTATACAAGGCGTCAATGCCTGCGCCTTCCGCCGCCCGCAGGTCGCCCCGACGCGCGGCGGCGATCACATCCTTCAGGATGACATTGAGACGGCCCGCAACGCTGCGTTCCGCTGGCGACAGGTAGGCGTTGCGTGACGACATCGCCAGGCCATCGGCCTCGCGCAAGGTCGGCGCGCCCAGCACTCGGGTGGGAAGCGCAAGGTCGCGCGCCAGCCGCTGCACTACCAGCAGCTGCTGATAGTCCTTTTCCCCGAACACCGCGATGTCAGGCATGGCGGCGATCAGGAGCTTGGCGACCACGGTGGCGACGCCGGCAAAGAAGTGCGGCCGGAAATCCGTTTCCAGTCCATGCGCAGGCCCTGCGACCGAGACAGTCGTGGCATGGCCGTCCGGATACATCTCCCGCGCGGTGGGGGCGAAGACGATGCTGGCGCCATCGCCCAGCCGCGCCATGTCCGCCTCCAGCGTGCGCGGATAGGCGTCGAAATCCTCGTGCGGCGCGAACTGGGTGGGATTGACGAAGATGCTGACCACCACATGCGCGGCATGCTTTCTGGCTTCCGTCACCAGCGAGACATGACCCTCATGTAGCGCCCCCATGGTGGGGACCATGGCGATGGGGGCCGGCCTCAGCGCCGCGATCGCGCGGCGCAGGTCCGAAACGGTCGAAACGAGCTGGGGCACCTAGCGGGTCTGCACGGCCGCGAAACAGGTCTGGCCGCGCTGGGTCAGGCGGTTGCAGACATCGCGCGCCTCACGTTCCGCGAACAGGCCGAACCGGGCGCGGTACATGGTGTGGCCGTTGCTTTGCACCGGCGCGATGATGCGTTCGGCCCGCGCCAGCACGTCCTGCGCCTTGCCGGCATAGGCGACGAGCTGGGCATTGGCCAAGGCCTTGTCGGCATAGGCGCCGATCTGGATGGTCCAGTTGCGGCCGGGCACCGGCGACGGATCGGCATCGCCTTCGCCGGCATCCTCGCGCAACGAAGGGCGCATCTGCGGCCGGGGGGCGTTCACCACGGTCTTGATCAGCGTGGCCTGCTGCGCGGTCAGGAAACCATTGTCGGGGCGGGGCGTGGGCCGGATGGCGGGAATGTTGGCCGTTGCGACGCGGACGTCCGCCTTGGGCGGAACAGCGGCAATCGCAGGCTGTTTTGGTTTGGTGGTCGTGCCGTCGGCATGGATGACCGAGAAATTCTCGTCGGGCGCGCGCACCGCCTCGGCGGCGTCCTCGTCGTCGCGCTGCACGGTGCTGGGCACGGGCGACAGAGAGGCGAACTGGCTTTGCAGCGAATTGCTGACCTGCGGCAGGCTGAAACCGGCGGTGGCCGGCGCCGGCGCGTTCTGGGCCACCTGCTGCCACGGCACGGTGGCGCGGGCGACCAGCGCGGGATTGGCGGAGATCTGGTCGAAGGTCTGATCCAGCAGCCGGACCATTTCCATGTCGCGGCGCACGGCGGTGCGTCCGCCCATCACCACCGCGACGACATGGTTGCCGCCGCGCACGACCGAACTGACCAGGTTGAAGCCGCTGAGGCCGGTATATCCGGTCTTGATTCCGTCGGCGCCCTGGTAGCGGCCGATCAGATTGTTGTGACCGGCAAACCAGGTGTTTTTGTACTGGAAGCCCGACAGGCTGAAATAGGGGAAATACTGCGCATGGTCATAGGCCAGCCGCCGGCCGAGAGTGGCCATGTCGGCTGCGGTGCTGATCTGCAGCGGATCGGGCAGGCCCGAGGCATTGTGGAAATTGGTCGAGCGCATGCCAAGCTGGCGCGCCTTTTCCGTCATCATCACCGCGAAGTGCGATTCGGTGCCGCCCAGCGCTTCGGCCACCACGACCGCGACGTCGTTGGCGCTGCGGACCACCAACGCGCGGATGGCGGTATCCACCGGAATGGTCTGGCCGCGGCGCAAGCCCAGCTTGGTCGGCTTCTGGATCGCGGCGCGCTGGCTGACCGGCAGCGGCGTTTCCATGGTGAGCTTGCCCGCCTTCAGCGCGTCGAACAGCAGGTAGAGCGTCATCATCTTGGTTAGCGAGGCCGGACGTCGCTCCGCCGTTTCGTTGCGGGCGTAGAGGATTTTTCCGGTAACGCCGTCCATCACCAGGGCGGCATCCTTGAGGGGATCGGTGGGACTGCGCGGCATGCGCACGGTGGTGCGGTTGGCGCGGTGCGATTTGGCACCCTTGCGCTTGGCGGCTTCGGCGGGCGCGGTCAGGCCAGCCAGGATCAGGCTCGCAAGAAAGAGCACGATCAGGGCGATGGAGCCCGAAAGGCGAGACCGAAACGGTAAAGACACAGAAAACCCCAAAACCCGGATCACTCCTGTGGTCAAAAGACCAAATTGTGACACATTCCGCAAGCCGTAAGCGGAATCTACTATGCGTTTCCGGGCTTTACGAAGCGTTAACGATTTCCTAGGAGTTCCCGGAGTTGCAGCGCCGCGAAAAAATGGTGCGACGCAACAATTAACCCTTGACGGGGCAGGGATGCTCGCTCATATAGGTCATGTTGCAGTGCAACAGGCCGCCGGAGAACCGGTCGTGCCCTTAACAATCAGGAAGGACATGACATGAGCAAAGCAAAAGTATCCGATAAGGCAGCTGCCACGGCCGAAACCGCCCTCGAAAACGGCGCCGCCGCCCTGAAGACCGGCCTGGAAAAGACCCTGAAGGGTTATGAGGCTTTCGTGACCTACGGCAAGGACAACGCCGAAGCCGTCACCAAGTCCGCCACGGTCGCCGGCAAGGGCATCGAGACCATCAATGGCGAAATCTATTCCTATTCCAAGCAGTCGATCGAAGACTCAGTTGCCGCCACCAAGGCCGTGATGGGTTCCAAGTCCGTGCATGAAGCGTTCGAAATCCAGACCAACTTCGCCAAGTCGGCCTTCGAAGCCTATGTCGCCGAGCTGAGCAAGATCAGCGAACTCGCCACCGCGACCACCAAGGACAGCTACGCGCCGTTCAAGGGCCGCGTTCAGGCCTGGCTCGACACGGTCCAGACCGTCCGCGCCTAAGTTCACTTTCTTCCGCATTGCGAAGGGCTCCGGTCTAATGACCGGGGCCCTTTTGCTTTGGTCGGCCAGAATCCTTGAAAAATCCTGCTGCGATAACCAGATAGGCTGATCCCACTAGCCAGCCGCCCAATCTGGTTTAGGATGGGCGCAGCAACGAAGAATCCGGCGATGAACGACTCGGGCGACAACAATGACGATCAGAACGGGTCGGGCAACACCGGCACCGGGATCGTCACCAAAACGCGCCCCAAGACCAAGAAGCCCAGCCTCTACAAGGTGCTGCTGCTGAACGACGACTACACGCCGATGGAATTCGTCGTCCACATCCTGGAGAAGATTTTCAGCAAGAACCGTGAAGAGGCGGTGGATGTCATGCTGCATGTCCATCGCCATGGCGTGGGCATTTGTGGCGTTTTTACGTTCGAGGTTGCGGAAACAAAAGTCGCCCAGGTGATTGAATTCGCCCGGCGGCATCAACATCCTCTACAATGTACCATGGAGAAGGAGTAGCGCGGCATGCCGAGTTTATCGCGGAGTTTGGAACAGGCACTGCACCACGCCATCAAGCTCGCCAGCGACCGGCACCACGAATATGCCACGCTCGAGCATCTTCTCCTGGCGCTGATGGACGATGCCGACGCCAGCCAGGTCATGAAGGCCTGCAATGTCGACATGGATGCGCTGAAGAAGTCGGTCCAGAAATATATCGACGAGGATCTCGCCACCCTGGTGCTGGACGATTCGGACGAGGCCAAGCCCACCACCGGCTTCCAGCGCGTGGTGCAGCGCGCCGTCCTGCATGTGCAGAATTCCGGCCGCGATGAAGTGACCGGCGCCAATGTGCTGGTCGCGCTGTTCACCGAGCGCGAAAGCCATGCGGTCTATTTCCTGCAGGAGCAGAATATGAACCGGCTGGATGCGGTGAGCTATATCAGCCACGGCATCGCCAAGCGTCCGGGCATGAGCCAGCCCAAGCAGGTGCGCGGCAGCGAAGAGGAAGAAGAGGGCGAGAAGCAGCCCAAGCAGGGCACCGAGGCCCTCGAAGCCTATTGCGTCAACCTCAACGAGAAAGCCAAGTCGGGCAAGGTCGATCCCCTGATCGGCCGCGCCGCGGAAGTGGACCGCACCATCCAGATTCTCTGCCGCCGCCAGAAGAACAACCCGCTGTTCGTGGGCGACCCCGGCGTGGGCAAGACCGCCATTGCCGAAGGCCTGGCGCGGAAGATCATCCGCGGCGAAGTCCCCGAAGTGCTGCGCGGTTCGGTGATCTATTCGCTGGACATGGGCTCGCTGATCGCGGGCACGCGCTATCGCGGCGATTTCGAGGAACGCCTCAAGACGGTGGTCAAGGAACTGGAGAGCCTGAAAGGCGCCATCCTGTTTATTGACGAGATTCACACCGTCATCGGGGCAGGGGCCACGTCGGGCGGCGCGATGGACGCCTCCAACCTGCTCAAGCCGGCGCTGGCGCAGGGCACGCTGCGCTGCATCGGCTCGACCACCTACAAGGAATACCGCCAGTATTTCGAAAAGGACCGCGCTTTGGTGCGCCGGTTCCAGAAGATCGACGTCGCCGAGCCCACCATCGAGGATTCGGTGAAGATCCTGATGGGGATCAAGAGCTACT
>JAZKDV010000130.1:0-4492 GCA_040387395.1 Pseudomonadota bacterium
ATGCCAACTTCGCGCGCGAGGCGAACCGCCCCGCGCCCAGGATGGGCATTCCGGTGGCCGCCAGCGATGCGGCGGCGCTGGCGATTGGCGTGCGGCTGGTGACCGATATCGGCTTTGACGCCGTGCCGGTGCCGGGGGGCTTGCGGGGTTCGGCCAAGTTCGAACTGCGCGGACCGGCGAACGGTCTTCACACCGCCGCGCAGCTCAAGAGCATCATGGGCCTTTAGCGGCGCAGGATATCGAAGGCGCAGCTCAGCCGCTTGTCGCTGGAAGAGAACGGCACGGTGCCGTGCCACATGTAAGCGGGAAACAGCACCAGCATGCCCGGTTCGGGCCTGATCACATGATCGGGTGACAGCGGCGGCTGTGTCGGCGGGCCGGGCTCGCCGAATTTCAGCCAGCCTTCCTGGCCCGGCATGTCACGCGGGGTGCGGACATAAAAGGCCGAGGACAGCCAGCCTTCGGGATGGACGTGGTTCAAGTGAAAGCCCCCGCTGTTCAGCCGCACCGACCAGGCGCTGGCGATGCGGTAATCGCCCTGCGCGCCAATCGCCGCCATGTGACGGCGGATCGGCGCATCAATCGCATCGAACAAGGCGCGCACCGGAGCATCGGGATAATCGCTGAGGCCGCGCATGGTCTGGCTGCCATGGCGCAGCGACTGGCCGACCGGATGGGTCAGCGGGCCATGGATGCGGTCCAGCGACTGGCCAAGATCGGACAGGTAATCGTCCACGCTGTTCCATCCCGGCGGCGGATCGATGCGATAGGTTTTGACCAACCGGCCGTAATCATGGAGTTCGCGATAACGCGCATCGCCCGCCAGCCGCCAGGCGGTGGCCAGAAGCGCGATGGCGTGCTGATCGTTCGGGCGCGCGGCCCGCAGCGCCTCGCCGCGCCGCACCGCCTGTTGGATGCGGCCCAGCGCCAGATCGACTTCAATCTCTGCCTTGGCGCACGCCGGCGTTCCGTCACGTGGCGCCTGCGCCAGATGGCGGTCGCTGGCCTGCGGATCGAGACGCAGGCCCGCCCGCGCCGCCAGCACATGCAAAGTGGGATCGCGCGCCGCCCGCGCGGACGCCAGTTCGTAAGCGCACCTGTCTTCGCCCGCCGCTTCCAGCAGCCGCACCGTCACCGCCACGATCTCATGGCTTTGCGGCGCGGCATCCAGCGCGGCGCGCGCCTGGGCAATGTCGCCGGTCTGCATCCATACCAGCTCGGCCAGTTCGCGCTGGGCCTGCGGTGACGCGGGGTTGAATTGCACTGCCTTGCGCCACGCCCCTTCCGCGTCCGCAAACCGGCCCTGTCTGGTCAGGATGCGGCCCAGCAGCGTGGCCGAATGGCTGTCGTCCATCCCCAGCGCGATGGCGCAGCGCGTGGCGGCTTCGGCCTGTTCTTCATCGCCCAGCTTGAAGCTGATCGAGGCCAGCGCGAATTGCGCCGCGCCGTCATCCGGCGCCAGCCGCACCGCTTCTTTCAGTTCGCGGGCGCAGCCGGAGATATCGCCCAGCTGATGCAGGATGAAGCCCATCAGGCTGCGCACCGGCGCGCCATCCAACCCGCCCGCAATGGCAGCGGCCAGCACGTCGCGCGCCTCACCGGCGCGGCCACGCTCCAGCAGGTTACGCGCCTGATTCAGGCTATCCGCGGACGGCATGGGCATAGCCTCATGCGGCGCGGGATCGCTTGTCAATCATGCCAGCGGCGTGCGCGATCGCAGTGCCGTGTGAAGAGCCCACGGCATCGTGATGCCGTGGGCTTTTTCAAAAACGGCTCAGGGCATGTCGGTGCTGGCGACCTGCTGGCGCACGCTCATCAGGTTGGCGCGGATGGCCCGGTGCGGGCTGGACTCGATCTCGGCCAGGATTTGCGACGTGGCCTTGCCGACCGCCTGTTCCACGCAGCGACGCATCAGGACCTTGCGGACGGACACGGACGGCGAGAGGTCATTGGTCTTGAGGCAGACTTCATGCGCCGCGCTCTGCAGACGGTCCGCCAGGATGGCGGCGTCCTGCGGCTTGGACAGGTTGAGATCGCCATAGGCGACATCGATGGAGGCGACGTCGACCGGCGCGACCTCCGCGGCCTGGGCAGTGGTGACGGCGAGGACGAAAAGGGCGGTGGTGGAGAGGGTACGAAGCATGGGGAAACTCCTTTACTCACGGGGTTAAGGCGTTTTTCCCTGACGATTTGCGGCACGTACCGAAAGCCGGTGGCCTATTGCAACGCAACATCACGTTGCGCCTGAATCTATTGATCGTCAATGATTCTTGCTGCAATGCAGCGCGACACTTTGGGCCCATTTATGCGGCAGAAAGCAGCGCGCTTTCGCGCCGATGATGCTTGAGCCGGGCGATGTTGCCCGCCACGATTGCATCTGCCCGTTTCAAGAGCATGCATGACCGTCAGGCCTGCGCACGCGCTGACCAATCGCATGACCAGCCTGATGCTGGTGATGCTGCTGCATGGGTTGGTGCTGATGCTCTTGCTGCACGCCTTCACCCAGAAGAATGCCCGCCCGCTGAGCCCGCGCGAAACCATCCTGCGGCTGCTGCCGCTGCTGCAGAGCGCGCCACAGGAAGATGCGGCGCCGTCGGCGGGCGCCGCGCCACGCGCGCGCGCCCTTCCCGCGCCCGTCATGCCGCCCGCGATTTCCACCGCGCCCGCCGCGCCCGATGTGACAGGGCTGGGCATGCGCCTGTTCGGCTGCGCCCCCGAACAGCTCGCCCGGCTGACGCCGGAAGAGCGCGCCCGCTGCGCCACCGGGCTGAAGGCGCCCGACCCAAGCGTGGTGACCTTCCCCAAAAGCCTTGTCCGGGATCCGGCGCGGCGCGCCGCCGAGTTGAAGGCGAAGAATTCGCCGCCGCGCATTCCCTGCAGCTATGCCGGGTCGGCGCCCGCGCCCCATGGCACCGCCGTGGCGGTCATGGTCGATCCGGTTTGCGCCATCGACGGCCTGCTCAATGGCTATGCGCCCCTGACCGGGCTGCCCAAGTAGCAGGCGGGCCATAGGGAACTTTTACGCGATCTTTCCCGTTATCGGCCCATAGACCGGGAGAGATTTTATGAAGCCAATCATGATTTTGGGCGTGGTCCTGATCGTCGCCGGCATTGCCGGGCTGATCCTTGGCAATTTCAGCTGGACCGAGACTGAGCCGCTGGTGAAGGCCGGGCCGCTGGAGATCAACACCACGGAAACGCATTCCGTCTGGATTCCCACCGCCGCCGCCATCGCCGCCGTGCTGGCCGGACTGGGCCTGGTGTTCGCGGGTCGCCGCGCCTCCTAATCTTTCGGCTGCTACCGTGCTGCATCCGCGAAGGCTAGCGGGCGCTTCACTCTGCGTTGCGAGGCGTCACAGTTCCCGCCTATCATCCCGCCCATAAAACCAAAGGGAGAGGATGATCATGCATTCCGTTGCCAAGTTGCTTTTGGGCGCGGCCGTGGCTGCCGGTATCGGCGCCGCAGGCTTTGCCGCCATCGCCCAGTCCGACCCCAAGGTCGGCACCACCGTCAACGATCCGATCGGACCTGTGCCCGATCCCACCCGCGTCACCTCGACCCTGCCCAAGGACTTCAAGTGCACCGGCGCCGTCGGCAAGCAGGAAACCTGCATCCTGTTCGGCGATCCCGCCAAGCCCGGTCCCTACATGGTGATGTACAAGTGGTATCCCGGCAATTTCTCCAAGCCGCACTATCACAACAATGTGCGCTGGGCCTACATCATCTCCGGCACCTGGTGGACGTCTTCCAGCAGCGTCTATGACGAACGCCTGACCTATCCTGTCCGCGCCGGATCGGTGGCGGTGGACCTGAAGGAAGGCATTCACTGGGACGGCGCGCGCACCGGCGAGAAAGAACCCGCCGTGCTGATCCTGTCGGGCGTCGGCCCGAACATCACCTATAGCGTGGACGAAAACGGCAAGCCGGTCGGACCGCCGCGCTAAAATGCTGTAATGGAATACGCGCCGCCCGGTGACGCCGGGCGGCGCGCGTGTGTAAAGGGGTTGGGGAAAATGTACGAAGACAAGCCGCCGCGCCGGAAGTTTCAGCCGATCTATCTGTTCCTGCTCGTGCCCTATGTCGCGCTGCTCTGGGTGCCGTTCTACAACCGCATCGAGCCCAAGCTGCTGGGCATCCCCTTCTTCTACTGGTTCCAGATGTCGTGGATCGTGCTGGGCGCGCTCTGCATCCTGCCGGTCTATCTGTACCAGGAAAGCCGCCGCAAATGAGCATGGAACCCAATGCCGTCACCCTGACGGTTTTCCTTGGCCTGTTCGCGCTGGTCACCGGTCTTGGCTTTGTCGCGTCGCGCTGGCGCGCCGGCGATCTGTCCCAGCTGCATGAATGGGGCCTGGGCGGACGGCGCTTCGGCACCTGGGTGACCTGGTTCCTGCTCGGCGGCGATCTCTACACCGCCTATACCTTCATCGCCGTGCCGGCCCTGATGTTCGGCGCGGGCGCGCCCGGCTTCTTTGCCGTGCCCTACACCAT
>JAZKDV010000131.1:0-11996 GCA_040387395.1 Pseudomonadota bacterium
TCGGCCAATTTCAACGCGCCTGTCGTGCCCAAGGAAAGACTGCAGGACATCAAGCCTGCCAGGCCGGTCACGGTGGCGAAGCCTGCGGCGAAAGTCGTTGCGCCGCCCAAGGTGAAGGAGGCCAAGACGGCCAAGGCCAAACCCACCCGCAAGTTCGGCAATGCCAAGCCCAAAAAAGCTGTCAAAACCGTCAAAGTCAAAGTGCGGACCGGCAAGGCCAAGGCCAAGCCGCGCAACCTGAGCAAGACCAAGAAGCGGGCCCAAAAGTCGGGGCGGCGATGAACGACATTTTTTCCGGCGCCAAACTGGTGGTGGTCAAGGTCGGCTCGGCCTTGCTGGTCGATGGCGCCAAGGGCGAACTGCGCCGCGAATGGTTGACCTCGCTCTGTGCCGATGTCGCTGCCCTCAAGCGCGAAGGCGTGAAAGTGGTGCTGGTGTCTTCGGGCTCCATCGCTTTGGGGCGTCGCTTGCTGAAACTGCCCACCGGCGAACTGCGGCTGGAAGAAAGCCAGGCGGCGGCTGCCGCCGGGCAGGTGCGGCTGGCGGAAGCCTATGCCGATATGTTCGCCTCGCTCGATATCGTCGCGGCGCAGGTGCTGCTGACCTTTGGCGATACTGAGGAACGCCGCCGCTATCTCAACGCCCGCGCCACCTTGGGCACGCTGGTTGAACTGGGCGCGGTGCCGGTGATCAACGAGAACGACACGGTGGCCACCGCCGAGATCAAGTTCGGCGACAATGACCGGCTGGGCGCGCGCGTCGCTTCGATGATGGGGGCCGACCGGCTGGTGTTACTGTCGGACGTGGACGGGCTTTACACCGCCAATCCCGGCATCGACCCCTCGGCGACGCATATTCCCGAAGTCACCAGCATCACGCCTGAGATCGAGGCGATGGCGGGAGATTCCATTTCCGGTTTCGGGCGCGGCGGCATGACCTCCAAGCTGATCGCCGCCAAGATCGCGATGGGCGCGGGCTGCGACGTGATCCTGGCCAAGGGCGAAACCCTGTCGCCGCTTTCCGCCATCCGCAAGGGCGCGCGTCACACCATCTTCCGCGCCAGCACCACGCCGGCGGTGGCGCGCAAGCGCTGGATCGCGGGCGTGCTGCGTCCCGAAGGCGCGCTGGTGATAGACGAGGGCGCGGTACGGGCCCTCAAGGACGGCAAAAGCCTGCTGCCCGCCGGTATCCGCCAGATTGATGGCCGTTTCGAGCGCGGTGATGCGGTGGTGGTGAAGGACCGCGACGGGCGCGAAATCGCACGCGGTTTGGCGGCCTATAATGCGTCGGACGCGGAACTGATCGCCGGCAAGCGCACGGTCGAAATCGAGGCCATTCTGGGCTATCGTGGGCGGGACGAGATGATCCATCGCGACGATCTGATCCTGACGGGAAACGGAACATGACGGTTCACAATGCCGGTGACGCGCTCGCTGCCGAGATGATGACCATCGGCGCCGCGGCGCGCGAGGCCGCCCGCGCCATGCGCGAAGCCAGCGACGAAACCAAGACCAGGGCGCTGACGATCGCCGCCGCCGCCATCCGCAGCCGCGCCGCCGAAATCCTCGCCGCCAACAAGGGCGACATAGAAGCCGCCCAGGCCAACAACATGCCGGCCCCCATGGTGGACCGGCTGATGCTGAATGATGCCCGCATCGAAGCCATGGCCGCCGGGATTGAAGTGGTCGCGGCGCTGCCCGACCCGGTGGGACGCGAACTGGCGCGCTGGTCGCGGCCCAATGGTCTCGACATTTCCCGCATCGCCACCCCCATCGGGGTGATCGGCATCATCTATGAATCCCGCCCCAATGTGACGGCCGATGCCGGCGCGCTGGCGCTGAAGTCGGGCAATGTCGCCATCCTGCGCGGCGGCTCGGATTCCATCCGCTCGGCCGGCGCCATCCAGGCCGCGATGAGCGAAGGCTTGAAGGCGGCGGGCCTGCCGGAAGCCGCGATCCAGGTAGTCAAAAGCACCGACCGGGCCGCTGTCGGCCTGATGCTGGAAGGCTTGGGCGGCACGGTGGACCTGATCATTCCGCGCGGCGGCAAGGGCCTGACGGGCCGCGTGATCAACGAGGCGCGTGTGCCGGTGCTGGCCCATCTCGAAGGGCTTTGCCACGTCTTCATCCATGACAAGGCCGATCTGGACAAGGCGCGCAGCATCACGCTCAACGCCAAGATGCGGCGCACCAGCATCTGCGGCGCGGCGGAGACGCTGCTGATTGACCGCAGCGTGCTGAAATCCCATGGCGTGCCCGTGCTGGAAGACCTGGCCAAAGCGGGCTGCGAAATTCGCGGCGATGAGGCCGTGCGCGGTGTTTTCCCGGCCGCCAAGCCCGCCACCGAGGAAGACTGGAAGACCGAATATCTCGAAGCCATCATCGCGGTGCGCGCGGTGGACGGGTTGGAACAGGCGATCCGGCATATCGAGCAGTATGGCTCGCATCACACCGATTCCATCGTGACGGAAGATGCGGCGGCCGCGGAAAGCTTCATGAACAGCGTCGACAGCGCCATCGTGCTGTGGAACGCCTCCACCCAGTTCGCCGACGGCGGCGAGTTCGGCATGGGCGCGGAAATCGGCATCGGCACCGGCAAGATGCATGCCCGCGGCCCCGTCGGCGCCGAACAGCTCACCACCTTCAAATATGTGGTGCGCGGCAACGGACAAACGCGGGCTTAAGAAGGCCCGCCCTTAAAGGAACCACAATGACCCATACCGGCGGCTGCCATTGCGGCAAGATTGCCTACAGCTTCGAAGGCGAGATCGGCGAAGTCCTGGATTGCAACTGCTCCCTGTGCCAGAAGCGCGGCGGCCTGCTGCACTTCATTCCGGAAAGCGCCTTCACGCTGAAGACCTCGCGGGGCGATCTGGGCACCTACCAGTTCAACAAGCACAATCTCAGCCACCATTTCTGCAAGACTTGCGGCATCTCCCCCTTCACCGAAGGCACCGATCCCAAGGGCAACAAGATGGTGGCGATCAATGTGCGCTGCGTTGACGGCCTCGATATCCCCGACCTGAAGATCAAGCCGTTCAACGGGCGCGCGCTCTGAGATGACGGCGCGGCCGCCCTGGATTCATGCTCCGGGCCCGGTCGCTGCCGGCTTGCGCATCGGGTTGTTGGGCGGGTCCTTCGATCCTGCCCATGGCGGCCATCTCTATATCAGCCAGATCGCGCTCAAGGCGCTGAAACTGGACTATGTCTGGTGGCTAGTGTCGCCGGGCAATCCGCTCAAGCCCATGCCCGATGCCTTGGGCGTGCGCCTGTCCCGGGCCCGCAACGCCGCCCGCGACGGCCGCATCTTCGTCACCGATATCGAAGCCCGGATGGGCACCCGCTTTACGGTCGATTCTGTCGCCGCGTTGCAGAAGCGTTTTCCCCAGGTCGATTTCGTCTGGCTGATGGGCAGCGACAATCTGGAACAATTCTCCCGCTGGCGGCGCTGGCAGCAGATCGCGGCATGCATTCCCATCGCCGTGGTCCGCCGTCCGGGTTCCGTGCTGGCCTCGCTGTCTGCACCGCTGGCGCGGCGGATTGGGGTTTCGCGGCGCTTAAGCCATGCCCCATCGCTGGTGGTTCTGGACGGTCCGCGCAGCCTGGAAAGCTCGACTCGGCTGCGGGAACTGGCCCTTGGTGCGGCTGCCGAGGCCGTGCTAAACCTCACCCTCTAGTTGCAAAGGACGTACGCCCTGAAATCCGCCAAAAAACCCGCGAAGAAAGCCTCCAAACAGGCTGCCGCGAAAAAGCCTGCCGCCAAAAAGACCGCCGCAAAACCTGCGAAGAAAGCGGTGAAGAAGGCCCCGGCAAAAAAGTCCGTTCCAAAGCCCGCGCCCAAGCCAGCCCCCAAGCCCGCAAAGAAGCCGGCGAAGAAGCCCGTCAAGGCCGCCGCCAAGAAGGCCGCCGCACCGAAAGCGGCGCCGCCCAAGGCTGCGGCGCAAAGCGACCTGCTGAATCGCATCCTGGTTTCGCTGGACGACAACAAGGCTGAGAATATCGTGACCATCGACCTGCAGGGCCGTTCCTCGCTGTGCGATGCGGCGGTGATCGCTTCGGGTCGTTCATCCCGTCATGTCGCCGCCATGGCCGACCATCTGGCCCGCAAGCTGAAAGAGGGCGGCTACGGCACGCGCCCGATCAGCGGCCAGGGGCAGGGCGACTGGGTGCTGGTGGATGCCGGCGATGTTATCGTCCATCTCTTCCGCCCCGAAGTGCGCGACTATTACGACCTGGAAGGCATGTGGTCGGTCGGCAGCCGTAAGTAATGCGCCTCTGGATCTATGCCATCGGTCACATGCGCGGCACACCCGAAGGCCAGCTGTGCGAGGACTTCTGCGACCGGGCCCGGAAGCTGGGGCGCAACATGGGTTTCTCCGCCGTGGCGCTGGAGGAACTCAATGTCGGCAAGCAGCGCGATGCCGCCACCCGCATGAAAGACGAAGCCGAACGGCTGTCGGCCCGCATTCCCGAAGGCGCCCATATCGTGCTCTTGGATGCGCGCGGCAAGGGCATGACCAGCGAAGACTTCTCGGAAATGCTGGGCAGTCTGCGCGATGTCGGCACCAAGGATATCGCCTTTGTGATCGGCGGGCCCGACGGGCTGGCGCCGCTGCCGGGGAAGAAGTCGGGCCGCAGCCTGGCTTTCGGTCCCCAGACCTGGCCGCATCTCCTGGCCCGCGCGCTGCTGTGCGAGCAGGTCTATCGCGCCCTCACCATCCTGGCCGGTCACCCCTATCACCGGGCGTAAACGCGAAAAGCCGCCACGCTTGCGCGCGGCGGCTTTCCAATTTCAAAAACTTAAGAAGCGCTGGAACAGATATTCTCGTGAATGGCGCAGTCGCTGGCGCCGGTCTCCTGGCACTGGGCCATGGCCGTCTGGGTGGCGGTGACCTGATCGCGGCCCTGCACCAGGAAGGAGGCGTTGCGTTCGACGCTGATCGCCAGCGCGCCGCAATTGTCCTTCAGTGAAACCTTGACCACGCAGTCCTTGCCGCCGGCCGCCTTGTTACATTCGGCGATGGAGCGCTTGTAGGCGTCGATCGGATCGGCATAGCCCCAGGCGCCGCCATAGGTCAGCGAGGAGTCCGACAGCGCGATGGCGCCATAGGGCCCCATTTCGGGCTTGCTCAATTTCCAATAGGCCACGACGGCCAGAACCAGCAGTGACACCAGCAGCAGGCCCAAAAGGCCATACGGCTTCTTCTGTTCTTCAAAACGATCGCCGTGCATGGGCAACCTTCTCCTTCTAATGACAGCAGGGTCCTTTCAAGCCCTGTGCCAGCCCTTTACCGCCCTTTCCGTTCGACTTAGGGACGGCCTAACCCTTCCTTAACCATAAAGAGGGATGCTGGTGTGTCGCAGTGGGACACTCCGCTTGGAAATCAAAGGCCCCGGTCGCGTTGAAACAGCCGCCATAAAGCGCAAGGCACCCGCCGGCGCGGCCAGTGGCGGCTTCAGCGTGGGCAGCGCGGCGGAGGCCCAGCCCCAGATCGTGGCCGGTCCCGGCCCCATCGCGGCGCTGGATTCCATCCTGATGCTGCAGGGTCTGGACGATTCCATGCAGGGAAAGTCCAAGGCCCAGGCCCATGGCGAGCAGCTTCTGGACTTGCTGGATTCGTTGCGCGACGGCCTTCTGGCCGGCGGCATTCCCCGCGCCACCCTGAACAAGCTTGCGGCGGCGGTCACCCGCCGCCACGAAGCCTTTGCCGATCCCCAGCTCCAGGACGTGCTGGACCAGATCGAACTTCGCGCCCATGTCGAGCTGGCGAAGCTGGAAGCCCTCGACAAGCGCCTGGCTTAAAGCCCCAGGAACGGCGCGAACCCGCCATAGATCATGCGCTTGCCGTCGAACGGCATATCCTTGTCCATGCCCTCCAGGCGCGGATCCTTCATGACCGCCTTGTTGCAGGCATCGCGCACCTCTTTCGAGGGATAGACGATCCAGGAAAAGATCACGACTTCATCTTCCTTGGCCTGCACGGCGCGGGGAAAGGAGGTCAGTTCGCCATAGGGCACGTCGTCGCCCATGCATTCGACATAGTCGGTGGCGCCATACTCCCGCCAGATCGGTTCGCATTTGCGGGACATCTCCTTGTAGGCATCCAGCTTGTTCTTCGGAACCGCGATTATAAAACCGTCAATATAGGCCATGGCCGTTCTCCCGTGGTTTCGTCCCAAGGACGCGTGAAGCCGCTTCGATCCGACACCAGCTGAGCAAAAAAATGGGCAATAAAAAAGGCGGCCAAGGCCGCCTTTTTTGTCAGATGTCGAGCAGAAGCCTTTGCGGGTCTTCCAGGTTCTCCTTGACCTTGACCAGGAAGGTCACGGCCTCGCGGCCGTCCACGATGCGGTGATCGTAGGACAGGGCCAGGTACATCATCGGGCGGATCTCGATCTTGTCGCCGATCGCCATCGGGCGGGGCTGGATCTTGTGCATGCCCAGGATGCCCGACTGGGGCGAATTCAGGATCGGGGTGGACATCAGCGAACCGAACACGCCGCCATTGGTGATCGAGAAGGTTCCGCCCTGCAGCTCATCCAGCTTCAGCTTGTTGTCGCGGGCGCGGGTGCCGAAATCCACGATCGCCTTTTCGATATCGGCCAGCGACAGGTTCTGGGCATCGCGCACTACCGGCACCACCAACCCGCGCTCGGTCGAAACCGCCACGCCCAGGTCGTAGTAATTCTTGTAGATGATGTTGTCGCCTTCGATCTCGGCATTGACGCTGGGGATGTCCTTCAGCGCCGCGACCAAGGCCCTGGCGAAGAAGCCCATGAAGCCCAGCTTCACGCCATGCTTCTTTTCGAAGGCATCCTTGTAAGAGGCGCGCAGGCCCATCACCGCGGTCATGTCGACCTCGTTGAAGGTGGTGAGCTGGGCGGCGGTGTTCTGCGATTCCTTCAGGCGCAGCGCGATGGTCTTGCGCAGGCGCGTCATCGGCACCTTTTCCTCGCGCGCTTCATTGTGGCGCGGGCCGGACGGAGCGGCGGCGGCAGGCTGCGGCGAGGAAGAGCGGGCGGCCAGGGCGCCCAGCATGTCGCCCTTGGTGACGCGTCCATCCTTGCCGGTGCCGGCAACGGACGAGACCGCAACGCCGGATTCGGCGGCGATGCGCTTGGCGGACGGCATGGCCGGGGCGTCGGTCTTGGCCGCAGCGGGGGCTGCAGCCGGAGCCGGTGCAGCCTTCGGCGCTTCCGCCTTGGCAGCAGGCTTGGCGGCGGCCGCACCGGCTTTGCCTTCGGCGATGGCGCCGAGCAATGCGCCGACCTGCACGGTGGCGCCGGCCTGGACAGAAATGGATTCAATGGCGCCGTCGGCGGGCGAGGGCACTTCCACCGTCACCTTGTCGGTTTCCAGTTCCAGCAGGGGCTCATCGCGCTTGACCGCGTCGCCTTCCTTCTTGAACCACTTGGAAATGGTGGCTTCGGTGACGGACTCGCCCATTGCGGGGACTTTGATTTCAATGGTCATAAGCGACTCTGATTTAGAGGGCGAAAATTACAGGCTCAGGGCATCATCGAGGAACTTGGCCAGTTCGGCCAGGTGCTGCTTCATCAGGCCCGCCGCGGTGGAGGCATATTCGGGACGGCCGGTATAGCGCGGGCTGCCCTTGCCGCCCAGCTTGGCGACCGTGTCTTCGATCCGCGAGCGCACGAAATGCCAGGCGCCCTGGTTCTGGGGTTCTTCCTGGCACCAGACAATCTCGGCCTTGGGAAAGCGCGCCAATTCCTGGGCAAGCACATTTTCCGGGAACGGATACAGCTGTTCCAGGCGCAGAATCTGGATGCGGCCCTCGTTGCGTTTTTCGCGCTCTTCCATCAGGTCGAAATAGACCTTGCCGGTACACAGGATGACGCGCTGGATCTTGGAATCTTCCACCAGCTTGACCGTGGTGGCCCCGGGCACGACTTCGGCCTGGTCGCGCAGCACGCGGTGGAACGAGGTGCCAGGCACCATGTCCGACAGGAAGCTGGTGCATTTCTTGTGGCGCAGCAGCGACTTGGGCGTCAGCACGACCAGCGGCTTCCTGAAACTGCGGTGCATCTGGCGGCGCAGGATGTGGAAATAGTTGGCCGGCGTGGTCGGCACGCAGACCTGCATATTGTCCTGGGCGCAAAGCTGCAGATACCGCTCGAGACGGGCGCTGGAGTGCTCCGGGCCCTGGCCTTCATAGCCGTGCGGCAGCAGCAAGGTGATGCCCGACATGCGCAGCCACTTCATTTCGCCCGAGGCGATGAACTGGTCCATCACAACTTGCGCGCCGTTGGCGAAGTCGCCGAACTGCGCTTCCCACAACACCAGCGCCTTGGGCTCGGCGGTGGAATAGCCATATTCGAAGCCCAGCACCGCTTCTTCCGACAGCAGGGTGTCGATGATCTCGAAGCAGCCCTGGTCCTTGTCGATGTGCTGCAGCGGGTAATAGCGTTCCTCGGTCTGCTGATCGACCAAAGCGGCATGGCGCTGGCTGAAGGTGCCGCGCGTGGAATCCTGGCCCGAAAAGCGGACATAGGAGCCTTCGTCCAGCAGGCTGCCCAGGGCCAGCGCTTCGCTGGTCGCCCAGTCGAAACCTTCGCCGGTCTCGAACATCTTTGCCTTGGCTTCCAGCTGGCGGGCGATGGTCTTGTGCAGGTTAAGCCCTTCGGGCGCGGTGGTCAGCGCTTTGCCAACCTTGCGCAGGACATCTTCGGCCACGCCGGTTTCGCCGCGGCGGTCGCTGTTCTTGGGCGCGGTTTCCAGCCCTTGCCAGCGGCCATCCAGCCAGTCGGCGCGGTTCGGCAGGTGCGACTTGGAGGCTTCGAATTCCTGATCCAGCTTTTCGATGAAGGTGGCGCCCATGGCGTCGGCCTCGCCCTGCGTCAGCGTGCCTTCCTTCACCAGCTTGCTGGTGTAGAGCTGCAGGGTGGAGGGATGATCCTTGATCACCCGGTACATCAGGGGCTGGGTGAATGCCGGCTCGTCGCTCTCGTTATGCCCGAACCTGCGGTAGCAGATCATGTCGAGCACGACGTCTTTCTTGAACTTCTGGCGGAATTCGATGGCGATGCGGGTGGCATGGACCACGGCTTCGGGATCGTCGCCATTCACATGGAAGATTGGCGCTTGCACCATCAACGCGATGTCGGTGCAATAGGGCGAAGAGCGCGAGAACATCGGCGCGGTGGTGAAGCCGATCTGGTTGTTGATCACGAAATGCATCGTGCCGCCGGTGCGGAAGCCCTTGATGCCCGACATGGCGAAACATTCGGCCACCACGCCCTGGCCCGCGAACGCCGCGTCGCCATGGATCAGGATCGGCAGCACGCTGGTGCGGGCGTCGATATCGCGCAGCTGCCACTGCTTGGCGCGCGCCTTGCCCAGCACCACCGGATTGACGATTTCCAGATGCGAGGGGTTCGGGGTGAGCGACAGATGCACCTTGTGGCCGTCGAACTCGCGGTCGCTGGACGCGCCCAGATGGTATTTGACGTCGCCAGAGCCTTCGACGTCGGACGGGTTGGCCGCGCCGCCCTGGAATTCGTGGAATAGCTGGCGATAGGGCTTGCCCATCACATTGACCAGCACGTTCAAGCGGCCGCGATGGGCCATGCCCATGACCACTTCGCTGACGCCCAATTGACCGCCGCGCTTGATGATCTGTTCCAGCGCGGGGATGGTGGCTTCGCCGCCGTCCAGGCCGAAACGCTTGGTGCCGACGAAACGGGTGGAGGCGAACTTCTCGAAGCCCTCGGCCTCGATCAGCTTGTTAAGGATCGCCTTCTTGCCTTCCGGCGTGAAGCCGATTTCATGTTCGGCGCCTTCGATGCGGCGCTGCAGCCAGGTCTTCTGCTCCGCATCGTTGATGTGCATGAACTCGTAGCCGATGCGGCCGCAATACAGGCCGCGCAGCGTTTCGAGCAAGGTGCGGGGCGTGGTGGTATCGAAGCCCAGAATGCCGTCCACGAACACCGGGGCGTCCAGCGCGGCGCCTTCAAAACCGTAATGCTTGGGGTCCAGCGTCGCCTGCGGGGTCTTGGGCGTGATGCCCAGCGGATCGAGGTCGGCCTCGAGATGGCCGATCATGCGATAGGCGCGGATCATCTGGACGGCGTGGATGGAAGCCTTGGCGGCTTCCGTGGTGTCGATGGCGCCAGACGCAGCAGACGGCGCGGCGGCCGGCTTGCCTTTACCCGGCTTGCCGGGTGCCGCATCTTTATTGGAAGAGGGCGGCTCCTGGCCGGTAAGCGCGGCGATCAGGTCGCCGCTGGCATGTTGGACTTTTTGATCGCGCTTCCAGGCCGGACCGCGGCCGAGCTGGGTGGGGGAGAGATTCTGTTCGCCGGCCTGGGCGAAATAGGCCTGCCAGCCTTCATCCACCGAAGTGGGACTCGCCAGCCAGGCGGCATACATCTGTTCGACATAGGCGGCGTTGGTGCCGTTGAGAAAGGAGGTCGCTTCGAAGATTTCGTTCGAAGCGCGGTTCAACCGGTCTGAGGGGGATTGTTCAGTCATTTCAAACGCTTGTGGCTGAGCTTGTTGGGCTCTGGCCCTTCCTGGTGCCGCGTCGCTTATGGCGGTGCGTGGTAACTGCTTCTGCCAGCCGATTCAACGCTGATTGCGGTTAATATGGGCTCAATAGCCCGTATTTGCACGGCAAAAGCGGGGGTAGAGCCCCGCCGCGCATGCATGGCAATGGTCCTATGGGACCAGTACGGCGACAGTTTGACGGCAGTTATTTACCGGAGAGCAGCTCGACCAGCGTGGTGCCCAGCGCAGCGGGGTTGGGCGACACGCGGATGCCAGCGCTCTTCATCGCCTCGATCTTGCTGTCGGCGCCGCCCTTGCCGCCCGAGATGATGGCGCCGGCATGGCCCATGCGGCGGCCCGGCGGCGCGGTGACGCCGGCGATGAAGCCGACCATCGGCTTCTTCACCTTGGAGCGCTTGATGAATTCCGCGGCGTCTTCCTCGGCGGTGCCGCCGATTTCGCCGATCATGATGATGCTTTCGGTCTCCGGATCGGCCAGCAGCATTTCCAGCACGTCGATATGCTCGGTGCCCTTGACCGGATCGCCGCCGATGCCGACGCAGGTGGTCTGGCCCAGGCCGACCGCGGTGGTCTGCCAGACTGCTTCATAGGTGAGGGTGCCGGAACGCGAGACGATGCCGACCTTGCCGCGGCGATGGATATGGCCGGGCATGATCACGCCGGGGCAGTTGGGTCCGATCAGGCGCGACTTGCTGCCCGACAGCGCGCGCTTGACCTTGACCATGTCCAGCACCGGGATGCCTTCGGTGATACAGACGATCAGCGGGATTTCCGCATCGATCGCTTCCAGGATGGCGTCGGCCGCGAACGGCGGCGGGACATAGATGGCGCTGGCATCGGCGCCGACCTTTTCCTTGGCTTCGCGCACGGTGTCGAACACCGGCAGGCCCAGATGGACGCTGCCGCCTTTGCCCGGCGTGGTGCCGCCGACCATCTTGGTGCCGTAGGCGATGGCCTGTTCGGAATGGAAGGTGCCCTGGTTGCCGGTGAAGCCCTGGCAGATGACCTTGGTGTTCTTGTCGACCAGAATAGCCATTATTTCGAACCCTTCACGGCGGCGACGACCTTTTGCGCGGCGTCGGCCAGATTGTCGGCACTGGTGATCGCCAGGCCCGATTTGGCCAGTATTTCCTTGCCCAATTCGACATTGGTGCCTTCCAGGCGCACCACCAGCGGAACCGAGAGCGAGATTTCCTTCGCGGCGGCGACGATGCCTTCCGCGATGATGTCGCATTTCATGATGCCGCCGAAGATATTGACCAGGATGCCCTTCACATTGGGATCGCTGACGATGATCTTGAAGGCCTGCGTCACCTTCTCTTTCGTTGCGCCGCCGCCGACATCCAGGAAGTTGGCGGGCTCGCTGCCGAACAGCTTGATGATGTCCATGGTCGCCATGGCCAGGCCCGCGCCATTGACCATGCAGCCGATCTCGCCATCGAGCTTGATGTAGGAGAGGTCATACTTGC
>JAZKDV010000132.1:0-3389 GCA_040387395.1 Pseudomonadota bacterium
CGCGCCAGTCCGGATTGGCCTTCTCAATCAGCGCCAGTTTCCAAGCGCGCTTCCATCGCTTGAGACAGGTCTCACGGCGGATAGCATCAGCATAAAGTGGAAATTCTTCAAACCAGACAAGACGGTTCACGCCATACCGCTTGACGAAAGCCGATCCTGTGCCTTTGTGATGCTGTTCCATCCGCAACAGCAAGTTCGAGGTCACGCCGATATACAGCGTGCCATTGCGTCTGCTTGCGAGAATATAAACCGTTCCGGCGGGCATCGCACCAGTTTGAAAAACTGGATGGGCGGGTCAAGCCCGCCCATGGAGAAGTTGCGTTAAGCCGAAGCCGCCAGGGCTTCCGCAAAATGCGACGAAAGCTTCGCGCCGGTGAAATCGGCGCCGTGGGTTTCGGTGTCGCGCATGTCGGTGTCCGACATGTTGGCATAGGACAGGTCGCAGCCCGACAGCCGCGCCCGGCGCAGGTCGGCGCCGCGCAGGTCGACATAGCGCGCCTGGGCATTGTCCAGCCGCGCCGGCAGCAGGCGGCCGCCCGCAATCATCAGCGGCCCCAGCTTGGTGTCGCGCAGGTCGGCATGGTTGAGCAGGGCGCCGGACAGATTGCAGCCGCGCAGGTCCGCGCCGCCCAGCTTGGCCGAGCGCAGGTCGCAGCCGGCAAGGTTGGAGCCCTGCAGCGACGCGCCTTCGAGATTGACGCCATAGAACAGCGCGCCCGGCGCGATCAGCGCGGTGAGCATCCGGTGCGACAGCGAGGTGACATGGCGCAGGTCCATGTCGGTGAGATCGGCCGGCTTGCCTTCGCGGCCGTCGCTTTCGGCCCAGCGGGTATGGTCTTCCAGCAGCCTGTCGACCAGCAACACCTGGGCGATGTCGGGCACCACCGCTTCGGTGAGGATCTTGCTCATGTCCGCGCCGTGGGTGGTGGCGAAATCCATCGTCGCGCCGATCAGGATGCAGCCCGCCATGTCGGCGCCGGTCAGGTTGCAGCCCGACAGGTCGGCATTCTCCAGGTTGGCGCCGGTCAGGCGCGCCTGGCGCAGGTTGGCGCGGGTGAGGCGGCAGCCTTTCATGATGGCGTCGGTGAAGTCGGCCTGCACCGCCATGGCGCCGGTCATCTTGGCGCCGGACAGGTTGGCGCTGTTCATCATCGCCGCCGGCATTTCCGAGGCGCCGATGTCATGCTGCAGCACGCGCAGGTTTCCGTACTTGTCCTTCTCGGCGATGGTGCCTTCGCGCAGGTCCGCTTCGTAGAGATCGGTGCCGATCAGGTTGGCGCCGCGCAAGGAGGCGCCCCGCATGTCGGCCCGGCGCATCGAAGCGCCTTCGAGATTGCAGCGGCGCAGGTCGGCGCCGAAGAAGCTGGCGCTGTCGAGCTTGGCGCCCTGGAAATTGGTTTCTTCCATCACCGCGCCGGTGAAGTCGGCATCGGCCAGGTTGCGGCCCGACAGGTCCAGGCCGGAAATGTCGCAAAAGGCGAAGACCGCACGCGCGCCGCCCATCCGCCCGGAATAGAGCATCTCGTGGCGGGCGATTGCCGCGCTCACGTCCTTCTGGGACAGCTTGGCAAAGCCGGTATGACGGGCCTGGGTCATGGACGGATCGCGGGTTAAGGCTTTTTCACGCGGGATTTTGCGTCACGGGGCGCTAATGCCCCCTTAATAAGCCCGCCAATAGCGGGAATCCGGGCGTTCGGGGCCCCCGGACGCACCGGGCGCGGGCGGGTGCAAATGCGAAAATTGCTGTTGAACCGGGACCATAGCCGGGTACAAAGGCGCTGGCAGGACCCCCTTACCGGACCCCTTGGGGCGGAGGGGTGGACCGGCGAGAGGACAAACGGGTGGGCCGCCGGCGGATTGGCCAGGTGGCGGGTTCGGATACGGACCTTCCCTTTTCAGCAATGGGGCCCGCGGACCGACCGTAGTCCCTGCGCGAGATTTTAAAGAGGTTGTGTTGACCAAGCACCGTTTGATGCTTTCCGCCGCTGCGGCTGCCCTGCTGGCGGCCGTCGCCAATGCGCATGCCGATGTCGAAATCACCACCTCGACCAACACCGCGCTCACGACCGCGAGTTCGGGCAACATCACCATCGGCACCAATGGCGGCGTCGGCATCACCGCCGCCACGCCGACGATCACGATCAACTCCAACAATTTCGTCAGCAACAACGGCTTCATCGCCAACACCGGCACGGCCAACGCCACCGGCGTCCAGATCGATACCAGCGTCAATGGCGGCAAGCTGTTTCCGCCGGCATCGGGCTTCTCCTCGACCGGCACCATCGACCTGGCCGGCAACGGCACCGGCAAGCGCGGCATCTTCATCACCGGCGGCGGCACCTATTACGGCCCGATCACGCTGACCGCCCTGACCGGCACCACCACCGGCCTCACCACCCAGACCTCGTCCATACTGATCCAGGGCGACAGTTCGGTCGCCTTCTGGCTGCAGCAGAACGCCAAGGTCACCAGCAACATCCTGCTCGGCGGCGGCGGCGTCATCCAGAACGCCAGCCAGAATTCGCAGCAGTCCAACTCGGTCGTAGCCCTTCTGGACGGCACGGTGAACGGCAACTTCATCAATGGCGGTTCGATCTCGGCCGCCGGTCCCGGCATGATCGGCATCCAGGTCAATGGCGGCATCAATTCCTGCGCCAGCGACACCGGCGCGCCCGCGGGCTTCACCTGTCCTACCGTCTCGGGCGGCAGCTTCATCAATGCCGGCGTGATCTCGCTCACCGGCACCGGCACGCCCAGCGCGCGCGGCGGCAATCCGGAAAGCGGCTCGGCGGTGGTCATCGCCAGCTCGATCTCCGGCGGCTTCGTCAATGCGGGCCCGGGCACCGGCAGCAACATTCCCGTCGCGCTGATCTCGTCCAACGGCCTGGTCACCAGCGGCGTGGTGCAGCCCACCGTGCTGATCGATCCGTCCAAGTCGGTGACGGCGCTGTCGCCCGCGCCGCGCGGCCCGGCCATTCTGGGCCCGGTCACCGCCGACATCGATCCGGTCAATCCCGGCTATTCCTTCATCAACCGCGGCGCCATCCAGGCCCAGCCGATGGATCCGCAGCTTTCGGCCGCGGCGCTGATCATCCAGGGCAGCTCCAGCACCTATTTCACCTGCCTCAGCGCCACCGTTGGCACCTGCACCGGCACCAACGCCAACCCGCAGCTCAACACCGGCGGCTTCCTGTCGACCGGCGACATCTCGGCCACGGCGCTCACCAGCATCACCAGCCGCACCGCCGGCACCATCTCGGCCGCCGCCATCTATGTCGGCGCCTATTCGACCGTGCCGCGCCTGGACATCCAGCAGCAGACCGTCGGCGGCACCACCCTGACCCAGGGCACCGTCAAGGCGCTGGTGTCCGGCATCGGCCAGGGCACCG
>JAZKDV010000132.1:3399-21272 GCA_040387395.1 Pseudomonadota bacterium
CCAGAACGCCACCGTGCCCTTCATCAATATCGGCCGCGGCGCTTCGGTCATCGCCCAGGTCGAAACCAACACCGTCACGCCCACCGTCGACGTGGCCAATTCTTCCTCGCCCTTCGCGCTGATCTCGCAGGCCATCACCGACCAGTCCGGCAGCCTGAAGCTGATCAACAATGCCGGCTCGATCACCGCCGTGAACACCGAGATGACGCCGTCGGCCGGCACCGTGGTGGTCAGCATCCAGCGCGCCATCGACCTGACGGCCTCCACCTCTGGCGGCACCACGCTCAACAATAGCGGCGTGATCCTGGGCGACGTGCTGCTGAGCTCGGCCGGCAACAACAATATCGTCAATGTCGGCAACACCGGCGCGCTGGGCACCGCCAACGCCACCACCGTGGTCAACACCCCCAGCAATTACGCCATCGTTGGCGCCTCGCTGATCAGCCGCCCGACCACGGGCGTGCCCACCGCGGCCCCGACGCTGCTGGATTTCGGTTCGGGCACCGGCCACCAGCTCAATGTCGGCGGCTTCGGCTACCTCAATGCCGACATCCGCTCGGGCGTGGGCGCGCTGGACGTGACGGTGCAGAACAACGGCCTGTTGTTCGTCGCCAACACCGCCACCTCGCTGCAGGCGCGCAACTTCACCGTCGAAACCAACGGCGTGCTGGGCCTGTCCATTGCCCAGGCCAACCTCAACAGCCTGACCCCGGTGGTGCAGGCCAACAATGCCACCCTGACGGGCGCCAACCTGGCGCTGCAGTTCGGCACCTTCATCTCGTCGGGCTTCACCGCCGCCAGCGTCGCCAATCCCACGGTGCAGACCGTGACGCTGATCCGCGCGCCCACCATCGTCGACAACTCCCTGGCCGACCAGAACGCCAAGCTGGGCCAGAACACGCCCTTCCTGTTCGAAACCCCGGCGGAAAGCGGCATCCAGCCGCTGTCGCTGGGCAGCTCGGGCGGCCAGCAGACCCTGCTGCTGAACCTGCGGCCGCGCTCGGTCAATGCGCTCAATGCCAATGGCACGCCGGGCCTCAACCTGCAGGGCGACGCCAAGAACCAGTTCCCCTTCATCGCCGCGGCGCTGGCCACCGACAACGACCTGGGTTCGGCGGTCGCGACGTCGATGACCGTCTACAACACGCCCGGCGTGGCTTCGAGCGGCATCAACATCGCCGCCAGCCAGCAGCAGGCCCAGCAGGTCTTCGGGCAATTCGCGCCGGACGTTTCGGGCGGCACCCGCGACATCGCCATCCTGATCACCGACCAGGCCACCGGCCCGGTGGCGGCGCGCCAGCGCCTGCTGCGCCAGTACGGCAAGGTGCCGGGCGAGATGACCCTGTGGGGCGAGGAATTCACCGGCCAGATCACCAGCAAGGGCCGCGTCGGCGGCGCCGGCACCGTCTCGTCCTTCAAGGACCACGGCTTCGGCTTCGCGGTCGGCGTGGATGGCGGCGGACCGCGCAACGGCTGGTATGGCGGCGCCTTCACTTTCTATACCGGCGACGTGCAGCAGCAGCTGCCGCGCACCAGCAAGACCAACACCCAGTGGTTCATGCTGACCGGCTATACCCACTGGCAGGGCCGCAAGGTGTTCTTCGACACCCAGCTCAGCGCCGGCTATGGCCAGTTCAGCACCGAGCGTCCGCTCACCCTGGGCGGCGGCACCCGCATTGCCGCCAGCAAGCATGCCGGCGCGATGGGCGCGATCGGCGCCAAGGGCGGCCTGATGCTGAAGTATTTCGGCATCGACATGGACCCCTATCTGGCGCTGGACGGCATGACCATGCGCGAAGACGGCTATACCGAACGCGGCGGCGGCACCGGCATGAACCTGCAGGTCGACTCCTTCTTCGCCACCTCGCTGCGCACCGCCGTCGGCCTGGACCTGAAGAAGGTGCTGCCGATCTGGGGCTTCGAACTGACGCCGGGCGGCCGCGTTGGCTATCGCTACGAACTGCTGCAGCAGCCCACCAAGGTGAAGGCCGGCTTTGAATCCACCGGCGGCCTGGCCACCGCGGGCAATGTGCTGACCTTCGTCGGCCCCGATCCGGACAAGGGCAGCGCGCTGCTGGGCTTCAGCCTGGGCGCGGGCACCGACACCTGGCACGTCGGCGTCAACTATGACTGGGTGCGCGGTAACAACGGCTCGACCACCCAGGTCGGCACCATCAGTGTGCTGGGCCGCATCTAGGACAAACACGTCAAACAGGGGCCCGCCGTCGCAAGACTGGCGGGCTTTTTGTTTGCCCGCGGGGCCCGGCTGCTTGCCGGTGGTCACAAAACGGCCAAAGATGGCGGGCGAAGATCGCCGCTCAGCTATCGGGGGACCCCATGAAAAAACTCGCCATCGCCATCGCCGCGTTGCTTGCCGCGTCCACAGCCGCCATTGCCCAGACCAGCGTGTCGCCCAGCGAGGCCGAGTCCCGGCCCGAAAGCATGGCGGTGGGGCCGGATGGCACGCTTTACATCGGCTCGCAAAAGGACGCCCGCATCTACCGCGCCGCGCCCGGCCAGGCGGTCGCCCAGCAGTTCATCGACATGCGCCCCTCGGCCTTTGTGCTGGGCGTCCTGGCCGATGGTCCCAGCAACACGCTGTGGGCCTGCGAGATGGTCAACATGAACCGCGGCTCGCCGCTGCTGAAGGGCAAGGGCATTCTGCGCGGCTTCGATCTGAAGAGCGGCGCGCCCAAGGTCAATATTCCGCTGCCCGAGGAAACCAACATCTGCAACGATTTCGTCGTGGGCCCGGACAAGGCGCTGTATGTCGCCGACACCTCCAACGCCAAGGTCCTGCGCCTGCGTCCCGGCGCCAGCAGCTTTGAGATCGTGGCCCACAATTCGGCGCTGTATGGCGCCGATGGTTTGGCCTTCCTGGATGGCCAGCTCTACATCAACACGGTCTGGGCCGGCGGCCTCTACCGCATCCCGGACGCCACCAGCGCCAAGCCAGGCGCCCCGGTGCAGATCCACACCCCGCGCGTGCTCAAGGGACCGGACGGCATGCGGGCGCTGAATGGCGTGATGTACCTGGCCGAAGCCGGCAACGGCACGGTCAGCAGCGTTTCCATCAAGGGCGATGTCGCCACCCTGACCACGATCAAGAGCGGGCTGGATGGCCCCTGCGCCCTGGAACCCCACGGCAAGACACTGTGGGTGGTGGAGCGCCCGTCGCATCGCGTGACGGCTGTTCCGATCCCTTAAGGGTCTGCGGAACTATTGGCATAAATAACGGCGCGCCCACCGGCGCGCCGTTATACTTTTCAGGTGTCATCACCCATTCCGGAGATACAGCATGAAGCGGCCCAAGATTGTTTGCGTTCTTGCGCTGGCCACCGTGCTGGGCGGCCTGGCTGCAAACGGTCCGGCAGTCGCGCAAAGCTTCCGGTCGCTGCAGACACCGGACAGGCCGCTGACGCTGAAGGCGCGGGGCAGCTTCTATGTGGGCGGGCGTGTCGTCGAACAGAGCGCGGCGGAAATCCTGCTCGGCCCGGATGACAGCGTGACCGTCGACCAGATGTATGTCGAATACATGGTCCCGGCTGGGCGGACGAAGACGCCCATCGTGCTGATCCATGGCGCCACGCTCAGCGGCAAGAGCTATGACACCACCCCGGATGGGCGCATCGGCTGGTACGAATACTTCGTCCGCAAGTCGCATCCCACTTATGTCATCGACCAGGTTGGGCGCGCGCGGTCCGGCTTCAACCAGGCCGCGCTGAACCGGCGGCTGGCGGGTACCGCCACGCCTGCGCAGGGCGTCGCGCCCACCGCGCCGGGCGCACCGGCGGCGATGGGATCGGGGGCTTTCCGCTTGGGCGACCGGATCGGGGTTTGGAAGAATTTCCGTTTCGGTCCGCGCGCCGGGGAAACCTTTCCCGACCAGAAATTCCCGGTCGAAGCTGCCGCAGAACTGTCGAAACAGGGGATACCGGACCTGGCCTCGCAGGTGCCCCAGCCCAATCCGACCTACAAGGCTTTGGCCGACCTGGGCAACGAACTGGGCGGCGCGGTGCTGATCAGTCATTCCCAGTCTGGACCCTTTCCGATGGATGCGGCGCTGATCGACGCGGCGGGCATTCGCGGGATCGTGTCGCTGGAGCCTGGCGCCTGCCGCACCACCTACACCGACGCGCAGATCGCGCAGCTTGCCAAGGTGCCGACCATGGTGATGTTCGGCGACAACCTGCCAGTGGAAACGGGGCTGGGCGGCATCACCTGGCAAACCCGGCTGGAAGGCTGCCGCGCCTATGCCGCGCGGATCAAGGCGGCGGGCGGGCAGGTGGATATCGTGCACACGCCCGCGCTGGGCATCCGCGGTAACAGCCATATGCTGATGCAGGACCGGAACAATCTGGAAATCGGCGACATCATCCTGAAATGGATCGATGGTTTGCGGGGGCGGACATGAAGCTTGCCGCCACCGCCCTTTCGGTCCTGATGCTGGCGGCACCCGCGATGGCGCAGCCGCGCCCGTCGGTCGCGCCCAAGGCGATGCAGGAAGTCGCGCCCCAGCTTGCCGATTACACCGACCGCGTGTTGTTCGGCGATGTCTGGCTGCGCCCCGAACTGGCGCCGCGCGACCGCAGCCTGGTGGTGCTGTCAGCGCTGATCGGCACCGGCAAGACGGCTCAGATGGCCGGGCATCTGAACCGCGGGCTGACCAACGGCCTCAAGCCGGTGGAAGTCTCCGGCCTGGTGACGCATCTGGCTTTCTATACCGGCTGGCCCAATGCGGTGTCGGCGCTGGGCGTGATCGAGCAGGTCTTCACCGAACGCAAGATCGACCTGACGGCTTTGCGCGCCTCCCTTGCGCCTTCGCCTGCTGCATCGGGCGCGGCCGACACGAGATCGAAGTTTTCAGCCCTGACGACGGACGTGATCTTCGGCGATCTGTGGAAGCGCAGTGATTTAAGCCTTCGCGACCGCAGCCTGGTCACCATCGCGGCGCTGGCCGCGGGCGGCGATACCGGGCAGCTTGGCGAGCATGTGCGGCGCGGGCTGGACAATGGCCTGACCCGTCTGGAAATCACAGAGGCGCTGACGCACCTGGCTTTTTATGCGGGCTGGCCAAAGGCCACGGCCTCGCTGGCCATTGCCGAGGCGGCGTTCCAGTCCGGCGTGCAGCGGCGCGGCGCTGCCGCGCCCAGCGTGGCACCGCAAAGCAATTTCACCGGCGTCGCCAAGGTCGAAGCTCCGTTCCAGGGGCTGTCCAATGTTCGCGGCGCCAGCGTGGTTTTCGAACCGGGCGCCCGCACGGCCTGGCATCGCCATCCCGGCGGGCAGCTTCTGGTGGTGACGGCGGGATGCGGCTGGACCCAGCGGGAGAATGGCCCCATCGAGCGGATATGCGCCGGGGATGTCGCGGTGAGCGCGCCCGGGGAAAAGCACTGGCATGGCGCGACATCCACCTCCGGCATGACGCACGCTGCTTTATCGCCCGCCGACGGCCCGGCGGTGGAGTGGCTGGAGAAGGTTTCGGACGAACATTACCGCGCAGGCCCGGGCGAATAAGTCCGGTGGCGAATGCGCAGCAAAAACCCCGGTGGCGACACCGGGGTTTTTGTTTGGGCCTACGCAATTTTACCCATGTCTGCGCCTTCACAGAACAGATCATATGCCGCCCATGGCGGGCGGCATTGATCACAGACGGGGTTTTGAATCACCAGCTGCCGGTGTTCGGCATCGAGGCCCACGGTTCCTGGGGCGGCAGCGTGCCTTCCTGCAGCAGCTCGATGGAAATTCCATCCGGCGAGCGGATAAAGGCCATGTGGCCGTCGCGCGGCGGACGATTGATGGTGACGCCGCCATCCATCAGCTTCTGGCACAGCGCATAGATGTCCTTCACCCGGTAGGCCAGGTGCCCGAAGTTGCGTCCCCCGGCATAACCTTTCTCGTCCCAGTTATGCGTGAGCTCTATCACCGGGCTTTCGGCGGCCAGCTCGGTCTTGCCTTCGGCTTTGATGCGGGCCGCATCGTCGGGCGTGGCGAGGAAAACCAATGTAAATCGGCCTTTCTCGTTCTCCATGCGCCGCACTTCCACCAGCCCCAGCTTGCCGATGTAGAAGTCCAGCGATGCGTCCAGATCGGAGACACGCACCATGGTGTGCAGATAGCGCATTCAAATTCGTCCTTCGCAATTGTCGCAAGAATCCTTATCGCGCTTTTTCGCAAGCATCGCACCGCCTTCCATCGCGATAGGCAGGGCGCAGGCAACAATGTCGCAAGGGAACTTGTGAGGCGGCGTGAAAAAGTGCTGCCGCGCCGGACGCCACCGCACAATGGTCCGGCTACGGATGATGCATTCGAACCCCGAAAATCAGGGATTCATCATTGCTTCCAAGGCCTAAGGCAAAAAACATTTCATGTTGCAGTTGCGAAGTGAGCAAATGCAGCACGCATCAACCATTTCGCGGAAAAGCTTTGTCTCCCACAAGGATAGTGGGATGATGAGAGGGCCGTAGTTGAAGGACCGGTTATGCCTCTTGCAAAGAGGATAACCGATTGCTTTAAAAGCGGCCGGCAAGACGTCAGACATAGACGTCAGGTTGGGTAAACTTCGGGCATAGACTTTAAATCGATCTCGAAGAAATTTGTTGAACCCGGGGGCAGCCAGCGCCGGGTTCTTGTCCTGTCTTGAGTGAGAGAGCATGGAACGTCCAAACCATTTAGACCTTGGCAAGAAAACTGCCGCCAGCCGCGCCACCAGCATCGGTATCGTGATCGCCATTCACGTCGTCGCCATTCTTGGCCTGGTCGCCGCCCTGAACCAGGGCGAGATCATCGAGGCGATGAAGGATATTCAGGCCACCGTCGAAGCGGAAAAGACTCCGCCCAAGGCGCCGCCGCCGCCGCCGCCGGATCTCATCAAGCCGCCGCCGCCGATCGCCATCGTGCCGGACTTCTCGGTCGCCACCGCGGCGCCGCCGCCGTCGGTCACCACCCAGCCGAAGCCGCCGCCGCCGCCGCCGGCGCCGGCCCGCGTGGCCGCCAGCGATCCGCTGCGCCCCATCGCGCGCACCCGGACCCTGCCGCCCTATCCGCCGATCTCGGTGCGCCTGAATGAATCGGGCACCACCCTGATGGAAGTGCACATCACCACCGAAGGTAATGTGGATGACTGCAAGGTCGTCACCTCTTCCAGCTCGGAACGCCTCGACCAGGCCGCTTGCGATCACGTCAAGCGCGTGTGGCGCTGGCAGCCCCCGACGAATGCAGGCGTGCCTGTGGCCGTATCGACCCGCGTCTCGGTCAAATGGGACCTTAAAGACGCTCGCTAATCAGAAATCTTCTCAATTCTTTTGAATTTTCACGGAGTAGGAAAAATGAACTTCAAGAAACTGACGGTCGCTGCTGCCATCGTCGCCATGACCAGCCTGAGCGCCGTTGCTCCGGTTTACGCGCTGCAGGCTGCCCCGGCTGCCCCGGCCGCCGAAGCGCCCGCCGCTCCGGCTGCTGACGCCGCCGCCCCGGCCCCGGCCGCTGAAGCCCCGGCCGCCGCGCCGGCTGCTCCGGCTGCCGCCCCCACGGACGGTCCGGTTCCGAACCAGTATTCGCTGGGCCACCTTTGGGAAGAAGGCGACTGGATCTCCAAGGCGATCCTGATCTGCCTGGCCGTCATGTCGGCCGGCACCTGGTACATCTTCTTCACCAAGTGGATCGACCAGCAGCGCATCCTCTCCCAGGCCCAGGCCGTGGAGAAGAAGTTCTGGACCTCCGCCACCCTGAATGAAGGCGTCGACAAGCTGCCCAAGGACTCCGTGTTCCGCGGCATTGCCGAAGCCGGCATGAAGGCCTCCACCGGCGGCACCACCCTGGTGGGCATGAGCGACTGGATCGGCATGACCCTGACCCGCCAGCTCGAAGACGCCAATGCGCGTCTGCAGGGCGGCATCGCGTTCCTGGGTTCGGTCGGCTCGGTCTCGCCGTTCGTCGGTCTGCTCGGAACCGTCATGGGCATCTTGAACGCCCTTATCGCCATCGGCGTGTCGGGCCAGGCCTCGATCGACCGCGTTGCCGGCCCGGTCGGTGAAGCGCTGATCATGACCGCTCTCGGTCTGGGCGTCGCGGTTCCGGCCGTGTTGCTCTACAACTACCTGATCCGCCGCAACAAGATGATCACCGAAAAGCTGCGCGCCTTCGCGGGCGACCTGCAGGCCTACCTGATCAGCAAGAGCAAGTAAGCGCACACACGCTGAATCGGAGTAACGCTTATGGCCGTTGACGTCCAACATGCCGTCGAAGACGACGAGGCAGAGTTGAACGTTACGATCAACACGACGCCCCTGGTGGACGTGATGCTCGTGATGCTCATCATCTTCCTTGTCACCATCCCGGTGATCAACAAGACCGTTGAGCTTGAGTTGCCGACCTATCGCAACATTGCGACGACCACGAAGCCTGAGAATATCGTGATCGCGGTGACGGAAGGCGAAGACGTTTTCTACAACAACGAGCCGATCGACCAGCAGACCATGCGCCGTAACTTCGTCCAGGCATTGCGAGATGCCCAGGCGAAGGGCATGGACTTCCCCGAAGTGCATATTCGCGGCGACAAGAATGTGCGTTTCGAGGCGATCGGCCGCGTCATCCTGGCCTGTCAGCAGGCCGGCATCCAGAAAGTGGGCTTCATCACCGAACCCCGTTCTCTGGACGCAAGCAGCTATTGAGGTAATTCGTCATGGCAATGAGTGCTAGTACCGCTGAAGGCGAAGTAATGGTCGAAATGAACACCACGCCGTTGATCGACGTGATGCTCGTTCTCCTTACTCTCCTCATCATTACCCTGCCTATCCAGACTCACGCGGTGAAGCTGGACATGCCCGCCCCCAATCCCACCCCGCCGACGGTCATCCCGGAGACAGTGGAACTGGTGGTGGACTTTGATGGAACTGTGCTCTGGAATGGATCCGCGGTGGACCGCGGCACCATGCAGGCCTATATGCGCGACGCCGCGCTGAAGGTCCCGCAGCCGGAAATCCATGTCAGTCCCAACCGTTTGGCCAAGTATGACGCGGTTGCCCGCGTTCTGGCGGACGCCCAGCGCCTGGGTGCCACCAGTATTGGCTTCACGGGGATTGATCAGTATAATTAGGTCGTGAGGGACACGGCCGTCGGTAAAGCGCGCGGCAACCCCGCGCGCTTTTCCCTTTTTTAGAGAATGCGAAAGTGGTCTGTTATGCCTGCGAGTAACCTGCGTGCCGCCCTGACCGCGATTTTTCTGGGCACCGCCACCATGACCATTGCGGCAATGCCCGCGTACGCCCAAGCCACGGTCAGCGCCCGCGTCGGCGCCGCCCTGAAGGAAGCCCAGGCCCTGGCCGCGGCCGGCAACTACAAGGCCGCCATGTCCAAGATCAACGAGGCCGACAACGCCCCGGGCAAGACGCCTTCGGACAGCACCGTCATCAACCAGATGCGCAACTTCGTTGCGGTGAAGTCGGGCGATACCTCGACCCCCGCCGGCGCCCGCGCCAAGTTCGCCAACGACTATAACGCCGGCAAGTGGCGCGACGTGATCGGCGCCGCCGACATGCTGCGCAAGTACAACGCCCTGGGCGCCCAGGAACAGCTGATCATCGCCCAGGCCTATTACCGGTCGGGCGACTTCGCCGGCTGCTCGCGCTACGTCAAGAGCCTGGGCAACGGCGACACCGCGCTCGAACTGGCGGCCCGCTGCGCCTATGAGAATGGCGACGAAGTCACCCAGCGCCAGGCGCTCGAAACCCTGGTCGCCCGCGGCGGCAAGACCGAGCACTGGAAAAGCCTGCTGCGCCTGGCCGAGCGTTCGCGCGGCCTGTCCGATCACAACACGCTGGACGTCAACCGCATCCGCATGATGACCGGCAACATCTCCACCAAGGACGAGTATCTGCTGCTGGCGCAGCTCGCGCTGCAGCTGGGCAATGCCGCCGAAGCCCAGGCCGTGACCGAGAAGGGCATCGCCGCCAAGGTGCTGAACGACGAACGCAGCACCCGCCTGCTCAACCTGGCCAAGACCCAGGCCGCCGCCAATGCCGCCAACCTGCAGAAGAACATCGCTGCCGGCCGCGCCCAGCCCACGGGCGAAGCGCTGCTGCGTGTCGGCGGTGATCTGGTCAGCCAGGGCAAGGGCAAGGAAGGCCTGCCGCTGGTGCAGGAAGCCCTGAAGAAGCCCTTGAAGGACGTGGCCAACGGCCAGATCCGCCTGGGCCATGCCTATCTGGCCGCCGGTCAGAAGGCCGACGCCCAGAGGACCTTTGCCGGCGTCAAGACGCCGCCGAAGGACGCAATGGTCGCCCATCTCTGGTCGCTGGCCGCTCGCTAAGGCGACGGCTCATCAACACGAAAAAGGCGCCGGTCATCCGGCGCCTTTTTTGTTTGCTAGGGCCCGCGAAAGCGCGCCAGCTGCCGTGTCGAGGCGAGCATGCCGGTCTCGACATTGCCCGCGATCCAGCTGGAGCCCGACGGCCGCCAGTTGCTGTGCATCAGGACATGGCGCGCGCCATCGGCCTCTTCGCCCGAAAAGGGCAGTCCCAGATTCTGCGCGATGCCGGGCGCGCTCTCTTTCGGCTTGAACTCGCGATAGGTCAGCGAAACGGCGCCCTCGGCAACCTCCCACCAGTGCGACAGCAGGACGTCCCGCTGGTCCGGCGGCACCAGGGTGAGGATGTCTTTTCCCGCCAGATCGAAATTCATCGCGAGGTTCAGATAGGGACCGGCGCTGACGCATTCCAGGCTTTTGCCCCTGACAATGCGGGAGATCATGGTCGCTTCTGTATGCAGCCAGGTGAGGCGGCGATAGGTCTCCAGCGGCGGCGGCTTGCCGTTCTTCCAGAAGGACAGCCACTGGCCCGCCAGGTCGCGGTTGTGGCCGGTCAACCGCAGCGACGCGATGGCGTCCTGGGCACGCTGGAAATCGTCCTTCATCACCCGTGTTTACGCTGGAAGGAAAATGCCCCGCAACGTGGAACTCGCCGCATCCGCGGCCAGGAGCCTAGTCGCGGCCGCGGAAGGCGAACATGAAGAAGACCATCGCCGCCAGGATGGAGACGGTGCCCAGCGCCCCGATGCTGACCATCCGGAGCACGTGGTCGACCTCGATGATCTGGAGCAGGGCGGCCACACCCAGGGCCGCCAGCACCATCGCCATCGCAAAGCTTTGCAGCTTGCTCATATCCTGAAAACCCTTCCTTCCCCGCCCCAACTCTAGCCGAAGTTCCCGGATCGCGGCAGGGGTGGACGCGCCCTTAAGTGTTTGAAAATTTGCGACATTCTCGCAAACGCCGGGCCGGTCGCGCCCCTTCACGCATTAGTAAGCTGATTTTAATGCCAAAATCTCGCTGGGTACGGAACCGAACTAAGCCGGGGTGGTTGTTGGAAGGCCTTAGGGGGGCGAGAGCGTCATGGCCGACATACTGCAATTTCCGCAACCGCCGCCGCACAGTCCGACCGTGCTGCTGGTGGATGACGAGTATCTGGTGCGCGGCGTGCTACGCGAAATCCTCAAAGAAGCCGGTTTTGCCGTGGTGTGCGCCGAGAGCGGCGCCGAGGCGATCCATATCCTTTCCGGTGGCGAGCGTATCGATCTGGTGTTCTCCGACATCAAGATGGCGCCGATGGACGGCTTTGACGTCGCCAAATGGGTGCACGAACACAAGCCTGCCTTGCCGGTGATCCTGGCCAGCGGCTATGGCGGCAAGACCAACATGGCCGCCGAGCTGAACGGGGCTCAGTTTTTTCGCAAGCCGTTCGACTTCGACGCGGTGGTGGAAAAAATCCGCGACACGCTGGATGCACAAAAAAGCGGCTAGCCTTGTGCCGCGATAAGCGGTTGGACAAAAAGCAGACTTCCTTACGCATATTGCAGCCATGGAAAAAGCATACAATTCGTATGCCGACGCCCGCTGTATTCGCGCGCGTCAAATGGGTCCAGACTCGGCATCGTACCGTGCAACGAGTCGCCGTATTTCTCTTGAGCCTCCGCAAACATTCTGGGCCGGGATGCGGATGCGAAGTTATCTTTCCAACACGATATTCACGCGCGAAATTTTTTGATCAGCCTCGGCTCCTTTCCCAAAGGCGAGAGAACCTCGTCAGACGGAGCATTCATGATGACGGTCGAGAAGCATTTCGTTGTCAGCTACGATTTGCACAACCAGGGCAATTGCCAGCCGGTGTGGGAGTATCTGGAAAAGCTTGGCGGTGCGCGCCTGCTGGAATCGGTGTGGGTCGTCAGCGGCTATTTTTCCGCAACCCAGGTGCGCGATGACCTGAAGACGGTGATGGATCCCAAGGACTCGGCCGCCGTGGTGGAGTTGAAGCCCGGTTCGGTCTGGGCCACCCAGAAGGTCCGCGATGACGGCGCGGCCTGGCTTCACCGCAATATCCTGCGCTAGGCGCGTTCAGCGGCCGCGCTCGCGCATCAGGAAGGCGCGGGCATCGGTGTCGGGTGGCTGTGCCACCCCGCCGCGTCCCTCTTCCAGCTCATTCAGGTTGAAATCCATACGCGCTTCATAGGAGCGGTCGAGCTGGTTGCGCAGCCTTTGCTGGGCTTCGTACCAGCGCAGCTTCAGCATGTTGTCGCGGCAGGTGGCGAGTTCCTGTCCTTGCGCGGCCCAGCGGCGTTCGACGCAGTGATGGGGATCGAAGGACATGGCGAACAGCCGCCGCCGCGCTTCCTCGTAACCGAACCGCACTTCCGAGCCGTCGCTGCGGCGATAGCTGACGGTGCATTGGGCGGCGGCGCGGTCGTAGGTGTCCAGCAGGTCGTTGGCGAGATCAAAGCCGTTATAGACGATCTGCGGGTCCCTGGCCCGCCACTGGGTGAGGAAGCGCTCGGCATAGTCGCGCACTTCCTTGAAGGCGGTCTTCAGCCGCGCGTCGCGCGACGGGGTGGAATAGGTTTCCCAGTCGCCCTCGGTGCCATAGATGTTGAGGGGCAGGCGGGTTGGTTGGGGCCTGTTCTGGATGCCCGCAGCCAGCGAAATGGTGACGGCTTCGGCGCGGTAGGAAAGATCGGCGCAGTTGGACAGGACCAGGTCGGCAATCTCCCGCACGGGATTGAAGCGCAGCCGGCCGCCGCTGAGCGAGGCGCGGACGAAATCGTAATAATCCATGCGCTGGCCGTTCAGCACGAAGCCGCCGCTTTTCCATTGGGCGTCAGCCGGGCGCGGGCCATTGCCAAAGTATTGAGTCAGCGAAAAATCCGTGATCTGCGCATTGGCGGCCAGCGCCACACGCCCGCCCACCAGCGCACCGTCGGGGGCGCGCGATGCGCCCACCAGCCGGGCGGGCCGCCAGTTCTTGAAGCCCGACCCCATGCCGGGCGAGGAGCGCACGAAGCGCAGGTCATAGGTGCCGCGGGTCAGCGAATTGTCGGGATGGGCGTCGATATAGCGGATGCGCCCGTCGCGCTCGACTTTATAGATCACCGCCAGATGGCCGTTGGGATCATAGATGGTGGTGCCGGGGCGGATGGAGCGGGCATCCAGCGCCGGCGAATAGAGATCATCGCCTCCCAGATCGGGATGAATGCGGTAGGTGGCCGAGGAAATCTGGTCGCGCAGATTGTTGATCAGGCGCAGGGCATTGTCGCCGGTCAGCACATCGCGGCGGCGGGCGACCTGGTTGCCGCGCGGCGAATAGCGGATGTCGCGGGTGCGGCCGCGTGGGCTGACATGCTGGACATAGGAAAAGGGCAGGCCGCGCTTCCAGGCATAATAGAAGCGCAGGAAGTAAGGCAGGTCGGCGCAGTCGGCGCGGAAGGAAAAGCCGGGCGGATCACTGGCGCGGAAGGGGTTGGCCGGGCTGGCGATGCACTGGGCCACGGTGCGGCAGCCGGAGTCGCCGATGGCGGTGATGAACTCGCCATAACCGCGTTCGTCGGCGGCGCTCCAGCTTTCGCTCATGACGCGCATCACCGGATCGGCTTTGGCGGCAGTTGGCAGCAACAACAGCCACGCGGCTGCCAGCCAGTCCTTATGCATAGATCATCTTCACCGTCATGCCCCCGTCCAGAATGATGTTCTGGCCGGTCATGAAAGCGGCAGATTCTGTCAAAAATTGGCAGGCCTGGGCGATGTCGGCGGGAATTCCCACCCGGCCCACCGGATGCTGCTCTTTATCCGCCTTGGAATGCTTGGGAGCCTTGGCCTTGCTGGCCTTTTGCCAGTCGCTGGTTTCGATCCAGCCCGGCGAAATGCAGTTCACCCGGATGCGGTGCTTGGCCAGGCTGATGGCCATGCCGTGGGTCAGCGCCACGATGCCGCCCTTGGAGGCGGTATAGCCCTCGGTGCCTTCCTCGGACATGAAGGCGCGGGTGGAGGCGAGGTTGATGATGGCGCCGCCGCGCTTTCGCGCCGCCATCATTTTGGCGACGGCCTGCGAGGCGATGAAGGTGCCGCGCAGGTTGACGGCGATCACCTTGTCAAATTCGGCGATGGAAAGCTTCAGCACGTCCTTGCGGATTTCGATGCCGGCATTGTTGACCAGCGCATCGGGCACACCCAGCTTGGCCTTGGTGGCGTTCAGCCAGCGCGTGACGTCGGCGGGTTTTGAGACATCGCCGGGGGTGAAGATCGCCCTGGCGCCCGCCGCCACCATCACCTGCAGGCATTCTTTCCCGGCCTGGCGGTCGGCATCCATGATCGAGACGCCATAGCCTGCGCGCGCGAAGTGCCAGGCAATGCCGCGGCCGATGCCTGCGCCGCCGCCGGTGATCGCGATGACATTCATATCGGCCCCTTGAAGGTATCGGCGGCGATGTCGCGGCGGAACACCATGCGCTTGGACAGCAGGAAGTTGAACGCCAGCCCCAGCAGCACGCCGCTGACAAAGGCCAGGTTGATGTCGTTGAAGGGCGGCGGGGCGAAGCGCAGCATCACGCTGTAGAGCCCGACATTGACCAGCCCGCCGACGGCATTGGCGCCCAGGAAGCGCGCCCATTCGCAGATGGTGCCCGTGAACGTGTGCGAACGGCTGTCGGCGAAGGTGAAATAGCGGTTGCCCAGCCAGGTAAAAGTGGCGGCGACCAGCCAGGCCAGGACGCGGCCGAAATAGGGTCCGGCGCCCCAGTGCAGAAAAAGCTGCAGGGCGCACCAGTCCACCGGCATGCCCAGGGCGCCGATCACGGCAAAGCGCAGGATCGAGATCCGCGACAGCCGTGCGAGAAGCCCCGTCATTTGAGGTTTTGCGGGCCGGGGATGGCGAGGTAGGCCATGCGCTTGGCCTCCCAGCGCCCGCGCGTGACGGTATCGAGGATCAGGCCGGCGGTGCCCGCCAGGAAGGCGACCAGCATCAGGCCCATTGAAAGAACGGCGGTGGGCAGGCGCGGCACCTGGCCGGTTTCCAGGAACTCGGCCACCACCGGAATGCCGATCAGCAGCGATACCGCGGCGAACAGGAACGCCTGGACCGAGAAGAACAGCAGCGGGCGCTCTTCGCGCACCAGGTAGAAGATCATGCCCAGGATGCGGAAGCCGTCGCGGAAGGTGGAAAGCTTGGAGACCGAACCCACCGGGCGTTCCTTGTAGGCGGTGTCCATCTCCGCCATCGGCATCAGCAGCCGCACCGCATGGATGGTCAGCTCGGTCTCGATCGCGAAGCCTTCCGCGGTGAAGGGGAAGCTCTTGACGAAGCGGCGGGAAAAGACGCGATAGCCGCTGAGCATGTCGGGCATATGGACGTTGAACAGCATTGCGGTGAGCCCGGTCAGCAGCTTGTTGCCGAAGACATGGCCCGGTCGGTAGGCGGATGCCTGGGTGTGGACGCGGCGGGCGGTCAACAGATCGACGCCGTCTTCCACCAGCCGGTCCACCATGTCGTCGGCGGCGCTGGCGTCATAGGTGTCGTCGCCGTCCACCAGCACATAGATGTCGGCATCGATGTCGGCGAACATGCGGCGCACCACGTTGCCCTTGCCCTGGCGGCGCTCGCAGCGCACCACCGCGCCGGCATGGGCGGCGCGCGCCATGGTCTGGTCGTGGCTGTTATTGTCATAGACATAGACGGTCGCCTTGGGCAGGGCGGCGCGGAAGTCCGTCACCACCTTGGCGATGGCGGCTTCCTCGTTATAGCAGGGCACCAGCACCGCGACCTTCATGGCATTCTCGCTAGCGGGCACCACTGATAGAGCCCGGTGATATTAGTATCGAATTGCTGGCATTCGGGCCAGCGAATGGCGAGGCGGTAATCCTTAAGGGCATCTTTCGCGCGGGTCATGTCGGTGGCATCGGCGATCAGGTACACATCGCCGCCCTTGCCCAGATGCGCGCCGACCCGGCGCTTCATTTCGCGCGTCAGCTTGGTGCCGTCGCGCGGCTGCAGGAACCAGCCGTCGATCCGCAAGACCGGAATGGCGGGCGGCAGGGTGGTGGCGATGAAGCCCAGCGGCGCATCGCCGGTCATCACCACCATGGTGTTATCGGGGCGCGGAATGGGCGGCAGCGCAGCCTGGACGTAAGGGTCTTCGACCGGCGCGCGTTCGAGGAATTCGCTGCGGGTGGTGACCAGCACCAGCGCGGCAATTCCCACCAGCGCCAGCAGCCGCGTGCGGCGGGGAAAAGGCAGCAGGCCCACCGCCGTCACGATCAGCAGCACGGCCAGCATCTCGAACAGGATGGCATAGCGGTAGATGGCGAAGAATTTCAGCCAGGCGAAATACGCGCCCGCCGCAAAGGCGAACAGGATGATGGCGGCGCGGCGCTCGACCAGCGTGTCGGCATTGCCCTTCTTCAGCAGCAGCAGGATGCCGGCCGGGATCACCAGGATATAGGTGAGCAGCAGGCGGATGTCCTGCAGCGGCAGGTCGCCCGCCACGTGCCAGTCCATGGTGAAGAGGAAGGGGAAGAAAAGCTGCCGCCAGAAGCTGGTGGGGACAAAGCGCAGGTCGCGGTAATGGGCTTCCAGCGCCAGCGGCGATTTCCAATAGGCGTTGAAATAGGGAAACAGCGGATTGCCCGTCAGATCATAGACGTACAACATCCACGGCGCCGCGAAGATGGCGCAGCCGATGACGCCGGCGATGCCGCCCGCCACCAGCCGCACGCCGATATGCTGCCAGCTTCCGCCCACCGCCAGCAGTGCGGCGGCGAAACCGATGCACCAAGGCATGGCGGGAAGTTTCAGGCCCATCGCCATGCCGGTGATCAACCCGGCCAGCGCCGACAGCAGCGCGGCGTTCTTCAGCGGACCGGTGCGCAGGGCCTCGCGGTTGCAGACGATGATGGCCAGGCCCGTCAGGGCGAAGCAGGCCATGATGTTGTCGTAATAGGTGGTGCCGAACTCGGTGATGGTCAGCGCGCCGAACTGGCCGAGCAGCGCCAGCGCACCGGCCAGCAGTTGCGCATCGCCGGGCTTGGTAACGACGCGCAAGACGCTGCGGCCCATCAGATAGAGCGGAATGACCGTCGCGCCCTGGAACGCGCCCAGCACGCCCAGTGCGATCCAGGCGCGCGTGTGGGTGGCCAGCCAATAGAACGGCACGTCGAGATAGGGATTGTACCAGCTGCCCTGGTGGGCGGCGGCGATGTCGATGCCCATGCGCCCGTTCAGCAGCGCATAGGGGCCGTACCAGTGGTAGTTGCGGAAGTCCCAGCTGGTGTCTTTTCCCAGCAGGATCACGAAGCCCGCCCAGAACAGCAGGGTGATCCCCAGAAAGGTCCATTCGCGGGCGGTGAGGCGTCCGGTCGGCGGCATTGTCGTTATGAGGACCCCAGTGTGGGCGCCTTTCTAGCCTGTCTGGCGGGCCGGGAGTAGGGGGCTTAAAGGCTTAATCCATCGGGTTTTTTAGCCTCTATCGGCCTCCGGAGCCGTCACTGTTCCGCCCATCTGGGTGACGAGGGACGCGGTGTCGAAAAAGTTCTGATGTTCGATGATCTTGCCGTCCTTCA
>JAZKDV010000133.1:0-6259 GCA_040387395.1 Pseudomonadota bacterium
GTTGTCGAAAGGCGGCACGATCTCGTCATCGGCGGGCAGCGCGATGAAGGACGGCGCGGTAGCAGCTGTCACATGCTTGTCCAGCGAATAGCGCGCAACTGCTTCGGCGGACGGGCTCTCGCCCAGCAGCTTGTCGCGCGAACCAGGATGGGCGCCGTCGCCCATAGTGATGACAGGATACATGTGAACCGCGACTTGCGGTTTGGCGTCCAGCGCATCGGCGCCGTCCAGCGCAGGATAGGTCTTGTCGGCGTGGCGTATGGCCAGCATGGCCGACAGATGGCCGCCGGCGGAAAAGCCGATCGCCGCCAGCCTGGCAGGATCGACGCCATAAGACGCCGCGCTCTGACGGATCAGGCGCATGGCGCGCTGGGCGTCCTGCAGCGGCACCTCGCTGCGGTTGGCCCAGCCTTCGCCCGGCAAACGATAGCGCAGCACGAAACAGGTGATGCCGAGGCCAGAGAAATGCTGCGCGATCTCCCGCCCGCCGCGGTCGCCGCCCTGCGCGGCATAGCCGCCGCCCGGAATGATCAGCAGGCCCAGGCCATTGGGTTTCGCCGGGCGATAAACGAAAAAGCCCGGCGTCTGGATCTGGCTGATAGCGCGGACGTGAAAGCCGTCCGGCTGCACCGTGTCGGTGACCTTCAGCGTGAGATTGACGCCCTCACCGCCCGGCGGCGTCCCGGGCCACAGCGTCACGAATTCGGTGGAATCGCCGGGCAAGTAACCGTCGGCCCGCATGGTCTGGGCTAGCGCGGTGCGCGACAAAAGCGCGGTCATCACGCCCAACCCGATGGCATGGCGGCGGTCCATGGCTCACTCCCCGTTATTCTGCGGGATGCTCGCCCGGAGCCGCGATCAAGACAAGATCAGATTTTCTGATCGTACTCGCCGACTTCGGGGTGCTTGCCCAGACGGGTATCGATGTCCTTGAACATGGCCCGCATATTGGCTTCCGAGGCGGGGCTTTCCACCACCACCACCAGCGACGGCTTGTTGGAGGACGCACGCACCAGGCCCCAGGTGCCGTCTTCCAGCGTGACGCGCACGCCGTTCACCGTCACCACCGACATGATCTTCTGGCCCAGCAGCTTCTCGCCCTTTTCGGCGAGCTGCGAATATTCCTTCACCATCGCCTCGACCACGGCATATTTTTTCTCGTCGGGGCAGAAGGGCGCCATGGTGGGCGAGCCCCAGCTTTGCGGCAGGCCGTCATAGAGCGACGACAGCTTGGCGCCCGGGCCCGCCTTGTCCAGCATCTCCAGTACCTGGATGCCGGCGACGATGCCATCGTCATAGCCAAGACCGATGGGCGGATTGAAGAAGAAGTGGCCGGACTTTTCAAAGCCCGCCAGCGCCTTCAGTTCCGAGGTGCGGCGCTTGATATAGCTGTGGCCGGTCTTCCAGTAATCGGTCTTGACGCCATTGGCCTTCAAGACGGGATCGGTCAGGTAAAGCCCGGTGGATTTCACATCGACCACGAACTGCGCGTTCTTGTGGCTGGCCGACAGACCGCGCGCCAGCATCACGCCGATCTTGTCGGCAAAGATTTCGCGGCCCTTGTCATCGACCACGCCGCAGCGGTCGCCGTCGCCGTCAAAGCCCAGGCAGAGGTCGGCGCCCTGCTCCTTCACCGCATGGCCCATGGCGTGCAGCATTTCCATGTCTTCGGGATTGGGATTGTATTTGGGGAAATTGTAATCCAGCTCGGTGTCCATGCCGATCACCTCGGCGCCGATGCGGCGCAACGCTTCGGGGGCAAAGGCGCCCGCCGTGCCGTTGCCGCAGGCCGCAATCACCTTGATCGGGCGCGACAGCTTGTGGCCCTTGGTCACCGCCTGCAGATAGGTCTCGCGCATGTCGGCGACGGCGATGTACTTGCCGCCGCTGCGCTCCTTGCCCTTGCCGTTCAGGACGATGTCCTTGATGGCGTTGATCTCGTCCGGCCCAAAGGTCAGCGGCCGCGCCGCGCCCATCTTCACGCCGGTCCAGCCATTCTCGTTATGGCTGGCGGTGACCATCGCGACGGCGGGGCAGTCGAGGTGGAATTGCGCGAAATAGGCGACGGGCGACAGCGCCAGGCCGATGTCATGCACCTCGCAGCCCGCCTGCAGCAGGCCCAGGATCAGCGACTGCTTGATGGACTGGGAATAGGAGCGATAGTCGTGGCCTGTGACCACTTTGGGCGTGACGCCGATGTCGTGCAGATAGGTGCCCAGCCCCAGGCCCAGCGCCTGGATGCCCAGCAGGTTGATCTCCTTGCCGAACAGCCAGCGCGCGTCATATTCGCGAAAGCCGTTGGCGGTGACCAGCGGCAGATTCTCGTAGTCAGCCGTGTTGGGGACCAGGTCGGCGCGGGGCTTGATCATAAATGTCCGGAGCTGAAATGCCGGAGGGTTTTAGCGGTCCCTCCCGGGTATCTCAACCGGGCTCGTGCGGCCCCAAAGTGCCATCCTTGCGCTCAAAGCGCGGGTTGGAAATGTCGTAGGTGCCGAATCCGCAATGGGGACAGGCCGGGATCAGGTCGCCCTGCGCAAAGCGCGTCACCTTGTGGCACTGCTCGCAGCGGTAATCGGACGATTCGCGCGCGATTTCACCGATCTTCTCGCTCATCAGGACCTCCATTTGCCCAGAGCCAACGCGGCAATAGAGGGCTGCGTTCCTGTGTCGTGCTGTTTTTTGCGCCATGGGGCCGGTATAGTTGCTTTATGCACCAAGAGATCGTGGCGGGGCTCAACCTGCCGTCGCTGGAAAAAGGCTGGGTATGGCTGGTGGGCGCGGGTCCGGGCGATCCGGGCCTGATCACGGCGCTGGGATTGCAGGCGCTCGCCCAGGCCGACGTCATTCTTTTTGACGCGCTGGTGGACGAGCACCTGCTGACACTGTCCACGGCCGAGAAGATCTATGCGGGCAAGCGCGCGGGCGTGCGCTCCTGCAAGCAGGACGAGATTTCCGAAACGCTGGTCGCGCTGGCCAGGGAAGGCAAGCGCGTGCTGCGGCTGAAGGGCGGCGATCCGTTCGTGTTCGGGCGCGGCGGCGAGGAAGCCCAGGCGCTGGCGCGCGCCGGCGTGCCGTTTCGTATTGTGCCGGGGGTCACGGCGGGCGTGGGGGGCCTCGCCTATGCCGGCATTCCCGTCACCCACCGTGACACCAACCATGCCGTCACCTTCATCACCGGCCATGGCATCGACGGCAAGCTGACCCAGATGGACTGGGCGGCGGTGTCGCGCGGCGCGCCGACACTGGTCCTCTACATGGCGCGCAGGTTCGCCGCTGAGATTGCGCAAGCCCTGCTGGCGGCGGGCCGCAAGGCTGATGAGCCGGTGGCCATCGTGTCCAATGCGGCGCGAAGCGATCAGCAGGTGATCGTCACCACTTTGGCCGGCATGGCGCAGGCGGCGGAGAATGCGCCGTCACTGTCGATCATCGTGATCGGCGAGAATGTCCGCCTCGCCGGGGAACTCAACTGGCTGGCGCGGACAAGGCCCTGAGCCGCTCGGGCAATTGTTCCATCACCGCGCGGCGCTGATCGTCGCTCATAGAAAACCAGTTCCCGATTTCCGTCAGGGTACGGCCGCAGCCGGAACAAAGCCCGCTTGCAGGATCATAAGTGCAGATTTTGATGCAGGGACTTTCCATTTTCGCCCGGAAACTACCGCTTTTGATCGAAACGCAGCAATGACCTTAACCGGGGTTTAACAGCACTTCCCTAGGCTTGCCCGGCAGTTTCGAAAGCCTTGAGTCATGGCAAAAGCGCAGTTCCACAAGAACCAGCGGGTCTATGTGAAACCGGTCGGCACCTGGGCGCTGATCGAGCACGTCGTGCCGCATTGGGCCAAGGGCATCGATGAGCCGATCCGCGTGCATTACGATGTGGGCCTGGGCCGTGAATTCGCCGCCGACGAATTGCTGAGCGAAGAACCGCTGGGCGAGAAATTGTCCGCCGTGTCCCAGACCTGGCGCGTGGTCAGGGCCCGCAACAAGTGGCAGCCCGAGGAAGATTGCGCCCGCCATCCGGTGCCGGGCACCTATCCCGTCGTCATCACCGGCGAAGCGGAATGGGGCGGCTGGCGCGTGCCGGGCGCGGAATATGACCTGGACCCGTCCAAGGTCGAGGAACAGGCGAGGCTGATCGCCAGCGCACCGAAGCTGGCCGAATTCGCCAACAACCTGGTGGATTGGGCGCGCAAGTCGGGCGAGGACATGCCCAATGCGCTGGCGGAACTGGCGCACCAGGCGCAGGACCTGCTGACCGAGGTCAAGCGGCCGGCGTAATAGCCCGATTTGAGGGTGTTGCGGACGGGGCGGCGGGCTATAAAGCGCACCTCCCTTACCCGAGTCCGCCATGCGTACCGACGAACCCCGCGCCATTCACCTTGTCGATTACCGGGCGCCGGAATTCCGCATTCCCACCGTGCATCTGGATTTCGCGCTGGAGCCCGAGGCCACCCGCGTCACCGCCAGGCTGGCGATCGAACGCCAGGGCGGCAACGGGCCGCTGGTGTTGCAGGGCGAAAATCAAAAGCTGCTGTCGGTGGCGCTGGATGGACGCGCGCTGGCGCCCGGCGACTACCTGCTGGATGACAAGAGCCTGACCATCGGCAAGGTCCCGGCGACGTTCACGCTGGAAATCGTTTCCGAAATCAATCCGGCCGAAAACACCGCGCTGGAAGGCGTGTTCCTCTCCAGCGGCATGTTCTGCACCCAGTGCGAGCCGGAAGGCTTCCGCCGCATCACCTATTTCCTCGACCGCCCCGACAACCTGTCGGCCTTCACGGTGCGGATGGAAGCGGCCAAGGAGCAGTATCCGGTGCTGCTGTCGAACGGCAACCGCATGGAAAGCGGCGACCTTGCTGGCGGGCGGCACTTCGCGCTGTGGCACGACCCATTCCCCAAGCCGTCCTATCTGTTTGCGCTGGTCGCGGGCGACCTGGGCAGCATCCATGACAGCTTCACCACCATGACCGGGCGGCGCATCGAACTGGCGCTGTATGTCGAGCATGGCAATGAGCTGCGCGCCACCTATGCCATGGGGGCGCTGAAGCGTTCAATGACATGGGATGAAGAGGCTTACGGCCGGGAATACGACCTGGACATCTTCATGATCGTGGCGGTCAGCGCCTTCAACATGGGGGCGATGGAGAACAAGGGCCTCAACATCTTCAACGACAAGGTGCTGCTGGCCTCACCGGAAACCGCCACCGACGACGATTACGCCCGCATCGAAAGCGTGGTGGCGCATGAGTATTTTCACAATTGGACGGGCAACCGCGTCACCTGCCGCGACTGGTTCCAGCTGTCCCTGAAAGAAGGCCTGACGGTTTTCCGCGACCAGAAATTCTCCGGCGACATGCGCAGCCATGGCGTGCAGCGCATCCAGGATGTGCGCGCGCTCAGGGCGCGGCAGTTTCCGGAAGATGCGGGACCCCTGGCCCATCCGGTGCAGCCGCAAAGCTATATCGAGATCAACAACTTCTACACCTCGACCATCTATGAGAAGGGCTCCGAGGTGATCGGCATGCTCCAGACGCTGGTGGGCGATGAGGGTTACCGCAAGGCCACCGACCTGTATTTCGAGCGCCATGACGGCCATGCCGCGACGGTGGAAGACTGGGTCAAGTCCTTTGAAGATTCCTCGGGGCGCGATCTTTCCCAGTTCCGGCTGTGGTACCGCCAGTCCGGCACCCCGGTGATCGAGGCGCGCACCTCCTACGATGCGGCTGCGCACACCTTCACGCTGGACCTGACGCAATCCCTCAACCCCACGCCCGGCCAGCCCGAGAAAAAGCCGATGCATATTCCGGTGCGCATTGGCCTTGTCAGCCGCAAGGGCGCGGGCCTGCCCGCCACCCTGGAAGGCGAGAACCGCGCCGGCCCGGACAGCCGCGTGCTGGAACTGACCGAGAATTTCCACCGCTTCGTCTTCGTCGACGTCGCCGAAGAGCCCCTGCTATCGCTGGGCCGCGGCTTTTCCGCCCCCGCCGTCTTCCGCACGCCTTACGGGCGCGCGGAACGCGCCATCCTGATGGGCTGCGATCATGACGATTTCAACCGCTGGGAAGCCGGGCAGATCCTGGCCGCCGAGATCATGCTGGAAGTGGCCGGCAAGGCGCGTTCCGATACCGACCATGACTATATCGCCGCCCTCGGCATCGTGCTGAGCAAGGCGGAGGAAGACCCTGCCTTCGCCGCACAGATGCTGATGCCGCCGACCGAGAATGAGCTGGCGGCCCGCAAGACCGCGGTCGATCCGGAAGGC
>JAZKDV010000134.1:0-3752 GCA_040387395.1 Pseudomonadota bacterium
GAAATAGGGATAATATTGCGCATATTCGGTGATGAGATGGCGCGACAGCTTGGCCAGATCCAAAGCGCTCATCATCTGGCCCGGAGGCTCCGGCAGGCCATCGGGATTGACGAAGTGCGACTGGTCCAGGCCGAGCTGCTTGGCGCGGGCATTCATCATATCGGCAAAGCCTTCCACCGTGCCGCCCAGAGCTTCGGCGACCACGACACAGGCATCATTGCCGGACTGGATGATGATGCCCCGGATCAGGTTTTCCACCGAGACGCGGGTGCCCACATCCAGGAACATGCGTGAACCGCCGGTGCGCCAGGCGCGCTCGGACACCGGGAATGTGTCGGTCAGCTTGACGCGCCCATCCTTGAGCCGCCCGAACAGAAGATCGAGCGTCATCAGCTTGGACATGGACGCGGGCGGGTTCGCCACCCGGCCGTCTTTTTCCCAAAGCACCTGCCCCGTCGCCGCATCCATCAGCAGCGCATGCTTGGCGTTGCTTTGAATCTGGGCCTGCGCCGGCACGGCAAAACCCAGAGAGACACACAGATACAGACAGAGGCGGCGAAGCATGGCGTCTCCCGACGGGTTACTGGTCTACGACGATACGGGCGTCGTTGGCGCCGGCGCCGCTGATCCGCGACAGGGCCGTGTCGGCATCCTTGACGGAGCTTAAGGGGCCGGTTCGGACTCTATAGAGGGTCTGTCCGCCGCGTTGAAGCGGCGATATCTGCAGGTTTCCGCCCAGCTTGTTCAACATCGCCTGGGCATTTTCCCGCTTGGTGAAGGCCCCGACCTGAACATACAGCCGCGTGGCCGGCGGCACGGGGACCTGGGTCACCTGCCCGGTCGGCTGGGCATTGGCGAACATCTCGGCCGGGATCGGCGCAGGCGCCGGCATACCCTGAATCTTCGCGGGCGGCGCCACGGCGGCGCCGGGCAAAATGCCCAGCGCGGCGCTGTCCACCTTGCCGCTGGGAGCAGCCGGCACGGCATTGGCGATGGCGGGCGGCGTGTCGGAGGGCGGCGGCGCGCCGCCTTCCAGGTTGGACCGGCTGATATAGGTCACCCGCACACGCGCCGTTCCGCTCTGGACGATATCCAGCAGCTCGGCGGCGCGCTTCGACAGATCAATGATGCGGCCGCGCGAGAACGGCCCGCGGTCATTCACCCGCACCACCAGCGACTTGCCATTGTCCAGATTGGTGACGCGGACATTGACCGGCATGGGCAGCGTCTTGTGGGCGGCGGTCAGCATGTCGCCGGTATAGATTTCGCCGTTGGCGGTTTTCTTGCCGTAGAAGGTCGGCCCGTACCAGGAGGCGATGCCGGTTTCGTCGTAATCGGGCTGCTCGCGCGGATAGTACCAGACATTCTCGATCTGGTAGGGCTGGCCGACCTTGTAGACCCCGGCGCTGGCGGGAACCTGGACGGTCGGGGGCGGCGGGGGTGGCGGCGGCGGCTCGGTGGCGCAGGCCGCCAGCAAGGCAGCAGCCGAAACACCGGATAATCTTGCAACAAGCCGCATGGTCCGAATCACGCCCGGAATTACCGGCCAAGGCTACTGGACCCAAGCGGCAGGCTCAACGAGGTTGCCTCAAACCCCTGCCAAAGCTAGAGAAACCTGCACGGATGGGTGGCCGAGTGGTTTAAGGCAGCGGTCTTGAAAACCGCCGGGCCTGCAAGGGTCCCGTGAGTTCGAATCTCACCCCATCCGCCAGTTTGAAAAAGGCAGCGCGTGAAAAAGTCGACATATGTGACGCTGCCGGTGATCCTGCTGCCGCTACTGACCGCCTGCGAGCCGCCCCATCCGGCGCAGGAGCATGTTGTTGCCTGTCACAGCCAGATTCTAAGCGGCGAAGCACCCCACAAGGTCGGCGACATCATCGAGGTGGCGGAGCATCGCCAGATGCTGATCTGCATGGCGTCCAAGGGCTTCGGCTTTCAGTCCGCCAACACCGAATGCATCGTCAGCATGGCGCAGGCAGACAATCCCACCTGCTATGTAAAATAGATGCCGGTATTCAGCCGGCGAGCTCCACCCGCTGCCGCGGATCGACCAGCAGCCAGGCAATCGCCGCCATGGCATAGATTCCGGCCAGCACCAGCAGCGGCAAGTTCCAGTTGTTGGTGGCGTCCACCAGATAGGCCAGCACCAGCGGGCTGAGAATGCCGCCCACCTGCCCCACCGTGTTCATGGTCCCCGCGGTAACACCGGCGTGGCGTCCGCCGACATCGACCGCCGTTGCCCAGGCCGGCGCCAGGGTCAGCATCGAACAGGCGCCGCCGATGGCGATGAACAGGCCCGCCGCAAAGCCGCTGCCGACCTGCGTCGCCAGGAAGATGCCGAGCGCGGCCAGGATATAGCCGCCCACGCCGAAGGCACGCCGCGCAGCTCGCAGCCCGATCTTGCGCGCCAGCCGGTCCGAGCCCTCGCCGCCGGTCAGGTCGGCGACGAAGCTCAGCATCAGCGGCAACCCGGAAAAGATCGCCAGTTCCGCCCCCGTCATGCCGCGCGCCTGTCCCAGATAGGTGGGCAGCCAGGTGATGAAGAAATAGAATCCGTAACTGTTGGCGAAGGCCTGCACACACAGTGGCGCGACGGTTGGTGTTTTGAAAACCGCCGTCCAGCTTCCGGACGGCTTGTCCTGGCTGGCGAGCCCGCGCGTCGCTTCGATATGGTCGCGTTCTTCTGCCGATACCGATTTGTGATCGCGCGGCTCGTCGCGGAACCAGGCGTACCAGCAGGCCGCCCACACCATGCCGACCAGCCCGAAGACGATGAAGATCATGCGCCATTGCAGCCAGCCCGCCATCCCGGCCACCACCAGCGGCGTCAGTCCGCCCGCCAGATGCGCGCCAGCGAAAAAGATGCCCTGGATGCGGCCGCGCTCGGTCAGGGGAATCCAGCGTGAATAGACCCGCGCCACCGAAGGCCAGGCGCCCGCTTCACCGATGCCGAACAGGAAGCGGATGACGACCATGGAGACGAAATTCCACGCCAGTGCGGTCGCCATGGTAAAGGCCGACCAGATCAGCACCATCCAGGCCAGCACCTTCCGCGCCCCGTCGCGGTCGCACCACCAGGCGGCGGGCACGCCAAACGCGGCATAGGCGACGGCGAAGGCGCTGAAGATGTAGCCCATCTGGACACGCGACAGGTCCAGTTCGGCGCTGATCTGGGGCGCGAGGACCGCGATGCAGACCCGGTCGAGATAGGTCACGGCGGCCAGCGCCATGGTGAAGACCACGACGCGATGGCGAACGTTGAACGGGGCCATTGTCCCTCCTGGGGTCGCGGTCGATTGCCGCGCTTGCTTGTTCTTGCTCAAGGCCGCTTGCCGGCGTCGAGGGTTACTCAGTGATCGTCAAGGTGTCCTGATGGCGCTGCCCGTCTCGCGCGCCTCCTGCTGCGGCTTTGCCGGTGTGGCCGGTTTCGGAGCCGCCTCCTCCTTCATTCCTTTTTGCAGTTCCGGCATCCAGGGCGGAATGCCGTTTTCGTCCTCGCCCGCATAGCGCTGGCGATACAGGTTCTTCAGGAAGAAATCCTTGCTGGGCAGGTCCACCACCAGGATTTCCATGATCCCGACCGCGGCTTCGGATGTGCCGGGCGGCACAAGCTGAGGTATGCGGGTTTCCGCGGCCTTGATCATCGCCAGCCGGGTTTCCTCAAAGGCCTGCTTGCGGTCTTCCTCGGCAACCAGTTTCGGCACGCCCATGCCCTTTTCGGCATCGACCACATAGGCCGAAGACATCTTGAG
>JAZKDV010000135.1:0-6125 GCA_040387395.1 Pseudomonadota bacterium
GCGTATAGACCGCCTCGTTGATCATCGGCAGCAGGATGCGGTTGACGATGAAGGCGGGGAAGTCTTCGGCATAGGCGGCGGTCTTGCCGACGCGTTTGACGATTTCCAGCGCCGCCTGGAAGGTGGAGTCGTTGGTGGCGATGCCGCGGATCACTTCAACCAGCTGCATCAGCGGCACCGGATTCATGAAGTGAAGCCCGATGAAATTCTCGGGACGGTCGGTGACCGAGGCCAGCCGCGTGACGGAAATTGATGAGGTGTTGGTTGCGATCAGCGTCTTGTCGGAAATCCGCGTGCAGAGATCCTGGAAGATTTTCTTCTTGATGACTTCGTCTTCGGTCGCCGCCTCGATCACCAGGTCGCGGTCGCGAAGATCGTCCAGCGTCTGGGTGACGCGGATGCGCGCCAGCGCCGGCGCAATCTGGTCTTCGTTGATGACGCCCTTCTGCGCCTGGCGCTGCATGTTCTTTTGAACACGCTCGATGGCCTTGGACAGGGCATCCTTGTTGATGTCGTCCAGCACCACGTCATAGCCGGCCAGCGCCAGCACATGGGCAATACCGGTGCCCATCTGTCCCGCGCCGATTACGCCAATTTTCTCAACCGCCATGTCGCTTGCCTTTACTTGTACCCGCGCTTGCCGAGCTCTTCATCGATCTCGGGCAGCGCTTTGAACAGATCGGCCACCAGGCCGTAATCGGCGACCGAGAAGATCGGCGCCTCTTCGTCTTTGTTTATCGCCACGATGACGCGGGAATCTTTCATGCCGGCCAGGTGCTGGATGGCCCCGGAAATGCCCACCGCGATATACAAATCGGGCGCGACCACCTTGCCGGTCTGGCCCACCTGATAGTCGTTGGGGACATAGCCCGCATCCACCGCGGCGCGGCTGGCGCCCACCGCCGCATGCAGCTTGTCGGCAATGGAATCCAGCAGTTTGAAGTTCTCGCCCGAACCCAGACCGCGTCCGCCCGAGACGATGATCTTGGCCGATGTCAGTTCGGGGCGCTCAGACTTGGACAGGACTTCGCCGGCGAGCGTGGACAGACCCGGATCGGATGCTGCGGCGATCTTTTCGATCGCGGCGCTGCCACCTTCGTCCGCCGCCTTGAAGGCGGTGGTGCGCACGGTGATGATTTTCTTGCCCGCCGGGGCCTGCAAGGTCTCGATGGCGTTGCCGGCATAGATCGGCCGCTCGAAGGTATCGGGCGAAATCACCTTGAGGATTTCCGACACCTGCGGCGTGTCCAGTTTGGCGGCGACGCGCGGCAGGATGTTCTTTCCGGTGGTGGTGGCCGGCGCCAGGATGGCGTCATACTTTTCCGCCAGAGACAGCAGCAGACTTTCCATCGGCTCGGCCAACTGCCGCGCATACGGCGCGCCTTCGGCCAGCAGAACTTTTTCCACGCCGGCGATTTTCGCGGCGGCCTCGGCGACCGCGGCGCAATTCTCGCCCGCTACCAGGATGTGAACCGGCGAAGAGACGGCGGCGGCAGCCGTCACCGTCTTGTGGGTGGCGTCTTTCAGCACGGCATTGTCGTGTTCGGCGATCACCAGCGAAGCCATCAGATGACTCCATCGGCTTTGAGCTTGTCCAGAAGTTCGGACACGCTGGCGACCTTGGCGCCGGCGGCGCGCTTGGCCGGCTCGGTCACTTTGAGAATCTTGAAGCGGGGCGTGACGTCGACGCCGAAGTCGGCCGGAGTCTTTTCCTCGATCGGCTTTTTCTTGGCCTTCATGATGTTGGGCAGCGAGGCATAGCGCGGCTCGTTAAGGCGCAGGTCGGTGGTCATCACCGCCGGCAGCTTCACTTCCACCGTCTGCAACCCGCCATCGATTTCGCGGGTGATCTTGGCGCCCGCATCGCCCAGCTCCAGCGAATGCGCAAAAGTGCCCTGCGGCCAGCCCAGCAGCGCGGCCAGCATCTGGCCAACCTGGTTGGCGTCATCGTCGATCGCCTGCTTGCCGGTGATCACCAGCCCGGGCTGTTCGGCCTCGACAATGGCCTTGAGAATCTTGGCGACGGCCAGCGGCTCCACCGCCGTGTCGTGTTTGACCAGGATGCCGCGGTCGGCGCCCATCGCCAGCGCGGTGCGGATGGTTTCGGACGCCTGCTGCGGGCCGATGGACACCACCACCACTTCGGTGGCCTTGCCCTTTTCCTTCAGGCGCACGGCCTCTTCGACCGCGATCTCATCGAACGGGTTCATGGACATTTTGACATTGGCCAAGTCCACGCCGCTCTGGTCCGCCTTGACGCGAACCTTGACGTTGAAGTCGATCACCCGCTTGACGGGCACCAGAACCTTCATGGTGCTTCTTTGATCCCCAGGGACAGGCATTCGACCGTTCCAAGAACGGCGGCCGTCCGGTTGTTGTGCGGTGCAAAAAGTATGGCCGCAGCCGCAAGCCTGTCAACGAAACCGGACAGGCCACAGGCCAATTTTGCTGCATTGCAGCAAATATCGTTAATCGCAGCGACGCTTATGCGTCATTCCGCCACAGCTACTTCAGGCTCGCCAGATAGGCGGCCAGGTCGGCCTGCTGGTTCTTGGACGAGATGCCGGCAAAGAACATCTTGGTGCCGGGGACCATCTTGGCCGGACCGGCGGACCATTTGATCAGGTTGGCTTCGGTCCAGGTGATGTTCGCGGCCTTGAGCTGCGGCGAATAGGGATAGCCCGAACGGGTCGCGGCCTTGCGGCCGACAATGCCCCAAAGATTGGGGCCCAGCGCGTCGCCGCCGCCCTTGTCGTCGGTGTGGCAGATGACGCAACGCTTATAGACAGCCTTGCCCTTGACCGGGTCGCCGGCCGCCTGAGCGGCCATGGTGGTGGCTGCCAGCAACGCCATGGCGACGAAACTTTTCGCAAGCATAGAATGAGCCTTTTCTTATGGTCCCGGTCGGGCGTCTCCATATCCGATCTTGCCGGTGAAAACAGCCGATTTTTTTGGCAGCAGCCCCGCCCTGGATCAGGCGTTGACCAGCTCGACCTGGACCACATCCGTCCGGGCCACCTCGAAGGTCGCGGCGCAGATTCCCAGGTAAAACTCCCAGTTCCGCAGGAATTGCTGGTCATGGCCCAGGGCCCTGATAGCGCTCTCCTGGCCCTGCATCCGCACCAGCCATTCGCGCAGGGTGCGGGCGTAATCCTTGCCGAAGCCGAAGGCCCCCGCGAATTTCAGCCCGGCCTTTTCAGCTTCCTCGCGGAAGCGGCCCAGCGAGGGCAGCATCCCGCCGGGGAAGACATAGTGGCGGATGAAGTCGCTGCGGGTGCGATAGCCGGCGAACAGTTCGTCCTGGATGGTGATGGTCTGGATGACGGCGCGCCCACCGCGCTTCAGCCGCTGCGCCACTGTGGCGAAATAGGCCGGCCAGTAATGCTCACCCACCGCCTCGAACATCTCGATCGAGACGATATTGTCGAAGGTGCCGGTCGAACGGCGGTAATCCTCCAGCCGGATGTCGGCGGCGCCGTTCAGCCGGGCGGTGGCAAACTTGTGCTGGGACGGGGAAATGGTCAGGCCGGTGACATGGTGATTGTCGGCGGCGGCGCGTTCGGCGAAACCGCCCCAGCCGCAGCCGATCTCCAGCACGTTGGCATTGGGCCCGCCAAACTTGGACAGGATGCGCTCATACTTGTTCTGCTGCGCGCGATACAGATCGGCGGTGCCGTTATAAAGCGCCGAGGAATAGGTCATGCTCTGGTCCAGCCACAGCGAATAGAAGTCGTTGCCGACGTCGTAATGGTCCTTGATGTTGCGCGCCGAGCCACTGATGGAATTCCTCCGCACCAGGGCATTGTGAATGACGAAGGCGATGCGGTTCAGCATGTTGCCGTCGGAGAATTTGTCGAAATGGTCCAGGTTGAGCAAAAACAGGCTCACCAGGTTCTCGACGCTGTCGGTGTCCCATGTCCCGGCGATATATTCCTCGCCCAGCCCGATATCGCCGCGGGCCATGATCCGGCGCAACACGTCCCATTCGTGAATATGAAATCGCGCTGACGGGCCGGGATTGGCGCCCCGGCAGATGGTCACTTCGCCATTGGGGGCGATGAATTCCAGGGTGCCGTATTCCAGTGCGCCGATGGACTTGCGCCAGGATTTCTCAATATAGGACGCGGGTATCAGGGCCATGGCGGCATCCAGCAAAAAACAGACTGTCCAAGACTAGGGGGCAACGGAACTCAAAACAATTCCGTTGGAACCCGGGCGGTGTACGCAAACGGGTCAGGTTTGGTTTTTTGCAGCGCCGCATGAGCCAGGGCGCAAGCGGCCGCCCATAGTCAAAAGCCGCGTCCGTATGGCCGGGCGCGGCTTTGTCCGTCACGGTCGTCCTTTGACGAGGCTCAGCCGTTCGACGGCAGCCCGCTCAGGGCCGTGATCTCGTTCTTGTGGGCGTCGTAGTTCACCGAGCCCGCGTCCAGCACCACGATCTGCTCCTTGGCGCCGGCCATCGCGACGGACACTCTGGTGGGTTTGCCCTCCGGCGACACTTCCACCTTTCGGACCGCGCCGACCGTCTTGCCGTTGGCGTCCAGCACGTTGGCGGTGGCGATCTTGGCCGGCGGATTGGTGATGGTCGACAGCGTCCCGCTGGTCACGACCTGCGCCGGCGCCGTACTGGCGCTGGCATTGACCGCCACCTGCTGCGGCGCGCTGGGCTTGGCGTCCTGCGCCGCCACCAGGTTCAGCTGGCGGGTCGCCTCCTTTTCGGCTGGCGTGGATTCGCCGGCCCAGGCGGACGAAGCCAGCATCGCAAAGGCGGCTCCGGTCATGGCGATCATGCGGGTATTCATGCGGGCTCCTGCAGAGGCGTGACAGGGAAACGGCGCGGCATGGCACTTGTTCCGCAGCCGCCGGGGAACCGGCGGAACCTGCTGATCTTTTTTGCGGAACCGCCCCCGTCCGGCGGTGTTCCTTCCTCATATAGCTTGGAAGGATTTCAAAGATGCTTGGAACAATTCTGATCGTGGTTCTGCTGCTGCTGCTGCTGGGCGCCTGGCCGTCCTGGCCGCACAGCCAGGCCTGGGGCTACTACCCCTCCGGCACCTTGGGCCTGGTCCTGGTGATCGTCCTCATCCTGGCGCTGATGGGACGGATCTAACTCTTCCCCAGCATGTCCAGGAGGCATGCATGACAAAGAAGAAATTGTTCGAGGACATCAAGCACAACCCGTCGCGGATCTACCGCGCGCCGGGTGACGTGCTGCGCGACCGCCGGTTCGCCGATGCGGAACGCGTGGAAATCCTCAGAGCCTGGCGCGAAAGCGGCGAGCCGGTGGACCTTGCCGAGATCGACGCCTTGATCGCGGAAGTCGAAGCACGGCTCTACGCGGCCAGCAATCATGCCGCGGAATGACGTAAAACAAAGGAGACGAAGATGCATACCGAAGAAGGCCATGTGGTTTTGAGTGCGCAGGAAGCCCGCGGGGGCAAGGAACTGGGCGTGATGCGCTATGTGCTGCATATCAGCCTGGCGCTGTCGGTGATCGCCGGCATCGTGGTCTATGCGATCTTCTTCGCTTGAAGATTTAGTGCGCGGTGCGCCCTGACAGGTCCATCAGGGCGCGCCGCAGCTCCACCGGACCGAAGGGCTTTTGCAACACCACATGGTCGCGAAACTCGTCGGGCAAGCCGCGCGCGCCATAGGCCGTTGCGAATAGAAATGGAATCTCGCGCGCTTCGAGCTCGGCGGCAAAGGGAAACACCGTCTTGCCGTTAAGGTGCACGTCCAGCATCGCCACATCAAAGCTGTCGGTATCCAGCAGCCGCATGGCGTCTTCCAGCCGCGGCACTACGCCGGCGACCTCATAGGCCAGTTCGCTGACCATATCCTCGATCAGCATCGCTACCGTCATTTCATCCTCGACCACCAGAACCCGGGGCGCCATCAGGCGCAGGGGAGTGTGATTAGCCGGCAGGCCCGGCGTGCGGTGCATGGGGGGTGAGGGATCGCGCATCAGTTTTCAACGCGTGCAGGCGCAGAAGTTTCCCGCCGCCGCCCCGACCCTGCTCTAACCCGCTGACAGGGTTATCAATTCCTTATCCGGGGGCGTCTAACTTGACGGTTCCTTCCGCTGCGGTCACCAAGGGCGATCAATTCGCTTGGGACTTTGCGCC
>JAZKDV010000135.1:6135-7191 GCA_040387395.1 Pseudomonadota bacterium
GCCCTCAACTCTCCGTCATCGTTCCGACCTTCAAAGAACGCGGCAACGTGGCCGAACTGGTGCGGCGGCTGGACCTGGCCCTGACCGGCATCGCCTGGGAAGTCATCTTCGTCGACGACAATTCCCCCGATGGTACGGCGGCGGCCGCCAAGGACATCGCGGCCATGGACACGCGGGTGCGCTGCCTGCGCCGGGTGGGCCGCCGCGGCCTGGCCGGGGCCTGCATCGAGGGCATGTCCGCCAGCGCCGCGCCTTTCGTGGCGGTGATCGACGGCGACCTGCAGCATGATGAAAAGGTGCTGCCGGCCATGCTGGCCAGGCTGCAGGGCGGGGCCGCCGACCTGGTGGCCGGTACCCGCTATATCGAGGGCGGCAGCGCCGCCAGCTTCTCGCAAGGGCGCGGGGCGATCTCGCGGCTGGCCACCAGGCTGACCCACAAGCTGGTGGGCACCAATCTCAGCGATCCCATGTCGGGCTTCTTCATGATGCGGCGCGACCGGTTCGACGAGATCGCGCCGCGCCTGTCGCCGGTGGGATTCAAGATCCTGCTGGATATCGCCGCCACCGGCGGCGGGCGGCTGCGCATCGCCGAGCAGGCTTACAGTTTCGGCGAGCGGTTCGACGGCGAAAGCAAGTTCAACGCCCAGATCGGCGTCGAATTCCTCGGCCTGCTGCTGGCCAAGGCGACCGGCGACCTGGTGGACCCGCGCTTCATCTTCTTCGCCATCGTCGGCACCATCGGTCTCGTGGTGCATTTGGTGGCATTGAGACTATCGCTGTGGCTGCTGCCGGCCGATCTGCCGGACCTGTTCCGCACCGCCCAGTTCATCGCCACCTTCATCGCGATGACCAGCAATTTCCTGCTCAACAATGAGCTGACCTACAAGGATCGCCGGTTGAAGGGCTGGGCGATGGTGCGGGGCTTTGTATTGTTCTGCCTGATCGGCTCGGTGGGTGTGCTGACCAATATCGACCTGGCCTCCTGGCTGTACATCGATCATTCGCGCTGGCTGCTGGCGGGCGCGGCGGGTGCGATCATGAGCGCCTTGTGGAATT
>JAZKDV010000135.1:7201-38033 GCA_040387395.1 Pseudomonadota bacterium
ATTACGCCATGTCCACGCTTTTTGTCTGGCGGGCGCGTTGATACCGGTTCGTATCAGTCTTGTCCTGATCGCGGTCCTGATCCTTTTGCGCGCGGTCATGGCCGCGATTCTGCCGCTGTCGGCGGACGAGGCCTATTACTGGCTTTGGTCCAAGCGGCTGGCGATGGGTTACTACGACCATCCCCCGATGATCGCCTGGCTGATACGCGCCGGCACATCTTTGTTCGGCGACACGCCGCTGGGCGTGCGCTTCGCAGGCATCGTGCTGTCGCTGCCGGCAAGCTGGCTGGTGTGGCAATCCGCGAGCCTGATCCTGAAAGACGCGCGCCGCGCGGCGCTGGCGGCGCTGCTGTTCAATCTCACCTTGATGGTGTCGGTGGAAATGCTGGCGGCGACGCCGGACATGCCGTCGGTCGTCTTCGCCGCCGCCTTTGTCTTCTTCCTCACCAAGGTTCAGCAGACCGGTGATGGCAAGTGGTGGTTGGCGGTGGGCGTGGCGGGCGGCCTTGGCCTGCTGTCGAAATATTCCGCGCTGTTCCTGGGGCTGGGCGCCCTGTTCTGGCTGATCGTGGATGCGCGCCAGCGCAAATGGCTGATGACGGTCTGGCCCTATCTGGGTGCGGCCCTCGCACTGGCCATCGCCGCGCCGCACCTGCTGTGGCAGGCGCAGCATCAGTGGATGACCTTCGCCTTCCAGTTCGGGCGGGTGGGCGGTGGGGGCTTCACCTTGCGCTTCATCGGCGAATTCCTCGCCGCGCAGGTCGGGCTCGCCACGCCGCTCATATTCCTGCTGATGGTCATTGGTCTGTGGCGTGCCACCAAGCGCGGCGATGACCGCCTGGTGCTGGCGGTGCTGGCCTGGACGGCCATCGGCTATTTCCTGCAGCACGCCCTGCATGACCGCATCCAGGGCAACTGGCCGTGTTTTCTTTTTCCGGTGCTGGCGATCCTGGCAGCGGATGCGTTCCGCACCGAGGGCAAGGCGCGCTTTCTTTCCTTCGCCGCCGCGCCGCTGGCCGCCCTGATGCTGCTGCTCACCTATAACCAGGCGGCGCGCTGGTATTCGCTGCCGCTGAAGAACGATCCTCTGGCGCGAATCCTGGGCCGCAATTTCGCGCCGGTCAGCGATGTGGTGAGCGCGATCAGCAAGGCCCGCCTGGCCGATGCGATTGTCACCACCGATTACCAGACCACTGCCTGGCTGCGCTTCACCCAGCCTGACGTCAAAGTCATCCAGGTGACGGAGCCGCAGCGCTATCCGGACGCTCCCGCGGCCGACGCGAAGCTGCTGCAAGGGCGGCTGTTCTATCTTGTGGAACTTCGGCGCGACCGGATGCGGGAACTGCGGGCCTCCTTCGCCTATTCCGGCTTTCCCACCCAGCTCCAGGGCCCGGGGGCAGTCTATCTGCTGTACCCGGTGGGCAAGCCCAGAAGTTCCCGGATCGGGAAAATGCCGTAGCGCGGCGCGACCCCGGAGCAGCCGCGAACCCGAGGCAAAGCCGAGGGCCTCGCGGTGCGACCACCAAAAAAGCAAAGAAAAAGCCCCGCAGAGCGGGGCTTTTTAGAGAAGAGAGCGGACACCCGAAGCGGGCTGTCGAAGGGGCTGGGGGCGTTCCGGATCGGACGTCCGCTCGTCTCAGATAATGGCTGGCGGAAAAAAGCGTTCCCGGTATCCGAAAGTTTTTTAGATTCTTTCGGCCGCCGCCACCTGGGCCGGATCGGAGGCTTCCGCGGCCCGGCGGTCGGCGGAACCGAACAGCAGCACCGCCAGCAGCACGCCGGCGATCACGCTCTCGATGGGGTGTTCGTAGACAAAAGCGGGAATACGCATAGGCACTCTCCCTTCGATACGAAAAGAAAAATCAAACGCGAATGGTCAGACGGGCGGACGCCCACGCAAGGCGCCGGAAAAGGCGCTGACAATCAGAAGGATCACAAAAACCACCAGCAGAAGTTTGGCGATGGTCGCCGCCATGCCTGCCAGTCCGAAGAAGCCCATATAGCCCGCGACCAACGCGAGAATGAGGAAAGCCAGCGCCCAACCAAGCATGACGATACGTTCCCTGAACCAGAGTTTAGGTCACAAAAACGTCGTGGTCAGAGCTTGGGTTCCCGCCTATCCACAGGCTGAGATGCCGCGGCGGCCGCTATCTGGAACCAGTGTTGCGGTTGAGAAACAGGTTTATGGCGCTGACAAGCCCGGTGCCGACGACGGCAAGCCAGGGCCTGTTTCCGGCAACGGCCGCGAGCAGGGTGCGGATCAGTTCGTTGCCAGGGGGCGGCGGCGGCGGGGGCTTGGGACGCGACAGGCGGACGATGACGGCCCAGAGCAGCGGCGGCAGCAGCAGGATCGCACCCGCCACCGCATGCGCGCCGGCGACGCCCAGCCAAGCCACCAGCGTCGACGCCAGCGCCATGCCCAGAAGGCCGACACCGAAAAACGCCATGGCGATGGCAACAACGGCCAGAATGGCCTTGGCGGTCAATCGCGCGAGCATGTCAAATCCCTATCTGCCGCCGCTTTATACGACAGCGCTGGTTAACAGGGAAATGATCTTGCTTCAGCGCCTGCTGAGGAAAATCGCGCCCAGGAAGGCGCCGATGCCGCCGGCGATCAGCAGGGACTGGATCGGCTGGGCGCGGACATAGCCTCTGAGTTCTTCGGCATTTTCCTCGGCCCACTCTTCGGCTTCGTCCTTGTATTCCAGCGCGACGTCCTTGGCTTCCTTGGCGGCTTCCTCGGCGAGCGCAACGGCGCGGTCGGCGATTTCCTCGGCAGAGCGCATGGCCAGCGCGGCGCGTTCCGACGCGACTTCGCTCACATCGCCGTAAAGGCCTTTCATGTCATTCTGCAGGGCGCCGAAATCGGCGCGCAATGCGGCAAGACGGGCTTCGATATTGCCGTGCGCCACGGACTTTTTCTTGGCGGCCATGATTCAATCTCCAGTTCAACAAATGAATAACGCGCTGACTCAACGCATGGGGCTCTAAGCGGCTTCCTTCGCCACCGGATGGAAAAACAGCGCCTGGCCCACGGTCGCCTGCACGGTTTCCGGCAGAAAGGGCTTGGCGATCAGATAGGTAGGTTCGGGACGTTCGCCGGTCAAAAGCTTTTCCGGATAGGCGGTGATGAAAATCACCGGAATGTCGAACGAGGCCAGGATCTCGCTGACCGCGTCGATGCCGCTGCCGCCTTCGCCCAGGTTGATGTCGGCCAGCACCAGGCCGGGACGCTCGGACTTGGCCTTGGCGACCGCATCGTCCTTGGTGGCGGCGATGGCCACGACCCTGTGGCCCAGCTCGGTGACCAGGTTTTCCAGGTCCAGGGCGATGATCGGCTCGTCCTCGATGATCAGGACCTTGCTGGCCAGCTGGGTGTCGATGGTCTTCTGGGCGCCCAGGATGGCGGCTTCGACCTCTTCGGGGCTTTCGTCGATGATGAAGGCGGCCTCTTCCAGGCTGAAGGCCTCCACGGCGGTCAAAAGCAGGGCCGCCCGCTTGGAGGCGGACAGGGATTTCAGCCGGGCTTCCGGGGTCTTGCCGCCGGAGGTCTGGGCGGCCTCGTCAAAGTGCTCGGCGCCCGACTGCCAGATGGCATGGAACAGGCGGTAGAGGCCCACCCGGGGGGGGACCCCTTCCATAAGGCTTTGATCTCCCGCAAGAAGTGCCGTCAGGGCGGCACGGACATGGGCATCCCCGCTGGACTGCGACCCGGTCAAGGCCCGGGCATAGCGGCGCAGATAGGGAAGATGCGGCGCAAGGGTTTGCGACATGGACATGGGTAAGGGCTCCTTCGGCCTAAAATAGCAAAGCTCGGATAAGGAACTTACGCCAGCCCAAAAAGTTCCCTAGCCTTCGGAACCATCGGGGAGGCCATTCGTTTGGAACCTTGGGAAGGGAACTGGTCATGGGGCTGACGGTAAGAAAACTCAGGCCGGGCCGCCCGATTATCGGGTTCCCGCGCAAACCAGGAAGTGGTTCGGCTCGATATGACGCAGCAATGGGATACCACCGTGTCTGAAGAAAAGCCCACCGAGAAGGCGCGGGCAATCCGCGCGCGCCAGCGGGCCATCGGCCGCGAGCTGAGGCGCATGTATGACGATGTCGCCCAGGAGGCCGTGCCGGACGACTTCATGGACCTGCTGCGTCAGATCGACGAAGCCGGCGACAAAGCAGGAAAGGGCAAGGCCTCGTGATGCCCAACTCCGCCCCGTCCGCGCATACGCAGAAGCCGGAAAATCCGGACTTCAAGACCGAATTGCTCGGCCTGGTCCCGTTCCTGCGCGCCTTCGCCCGCTCGCTGACCGGCAACCAGGAAGCCGCCGACGACCTGGCGCAGGAAACGCTGGTCAAGGCGTGGCAGAGCCGCTCCAGCTTCATCCCCGGCACAAACCTGAAAGCCTGGCTGTTCACCATCCTGCGCAACCAGTTCTATTCCGATCGCCGCCGCGCCTGGCGTCAGGCGCCCTGGGACCAGGATGCGGCCGAGCGCATTCCGGGCGGCGGCGAGGATCAGGTCCACAGCGCCGAACTGTCCGACACGGTACGCGCGCTGAAGCATCTGTCCGACGAACAGCGCGAAGCGCTGATCCTGGTGGGTGCGGGCGGTTTTTCGTACGAAGATGCCGCCGCCATCTGCAAATGCGCCGTAGGTACGGTCAAAAGCCGGGTTGCGAGAGCGCGCAAGACCTTGATAGAGATTCTGGACGGTGGCGACGCGTTGAGCGATGTGTCGCGTCCTGCCGGAGGAGATGCCGCTCGTGAGATTATGGCGCAGCTTGACCAGCTCAGCCCCGGGCGCGCCGACCAGCTCGTCGGAAAAAAGCGCACCAAGTAATTCCCATCATGCCGCGATGATCAATCCGGGTCCCGAGCCCGGCTGGACCTTGCGCCAGCGGCTGCAGGTTATCATCACCCTGGCGCTGATCCCCGTGATCATGGTCAGCATTTTCCAGGGCGTGGCGCGCGCCCGCATGGACATCGCCAATGTCCATGACCGGCTGACCCAGTCGGCCCGCACCGTGGCGGCGGGCGACCAGAACCTGCTGGCCGCCGCCGAACAGGTGCTGCGCGCCGTGGGCAGTCTTTCCGAAGTGCGCAGCATGAGCGGCAATTGCGACGGCGTGCTGGCCGACACGCTGATTGGCGTGCGCTATTTCTCCAACCTCACACGGATTGACGCTGAGGGCCGCGTGGTCTGCTCGGCCATGACCATGACCCGCGGCTTGAATGTCGCCGATACCGAGGTGTTTCAGGCCGCGAAAAAAAGCGACGCCATGACCGTGTCCAACCAGGTCATCAGCCGGGCGACGGGCCAGCCCATCATCGGCGGCATGCTGGCGCTGCACAAACCCGATGGCAGCTTCGACGGCGTGGTCGCCATATCTCTCGACGTGCACTGGATTGACTACATGATGCGGTCCAGCAAGCTGCCCCAGGGCGCGGTGGTGGCGGTGTTCGACAAGACCGGCAAGGTGATCGCCACCAACAACAAGGACGTGGCGGCGGCGATCGCCCGCACCGATCCCAAGACCGGGGCGCCGCAGGAAATCGCCAGCGCGGTGGATTCGCGCGGCGATACCTGGCGCTATGGCAACGCCGCACTGCTCGGCAATACCCTCTTCGTCGCTTTTGCAATGGGCGAAAGCCAGTTGTTCGGCCCCACCTATCTGCATGTCGGGCTGGATTTCGCGCTGCCCATCCTGATGATCGGCTTTGCCTGGGTGGCGATCTGGTTGGCGACCGACCGGCAGGTGACGCAATGGATCAGCTATCTGCGCCGCATCGCCCATGCCTATCGCAGCGGCCATTATGTCATCCGTCCCGACCTGGCCGAGGCGCCGGTGGAGTTCAAGCTGCTGGGCGACGCCATGAGCGAAATGGCGGAAGGCATCCAGGACCGCGACCGCCGCCTGCGCGAGGCGGTCGACATGAAGACCACCCTGATCAAGGAAATCCATCACCGGGTGAAGAACAACCTGCAGATCGTGATGAGCCTGCTCTCGATCCAGGCCAACCAGGTGCAGGATGTGGGCGCGCGCGACGCGCTGCTGCAGGCCCAGACCCGCATCAATGCGCTGGCGCTGGTTCACCGCATCCTCAACGAGCTGGAAGACCAGTCCACGCTCGACATCCGCGACCTGCTGGACCAGCTCGCCCACCAGATCGCCGGCGGCATGAGCAACGACCAGGTGAAGGTCGAGGTCGACGTGCCCAGCCGCGTGGTGACGGGCAGCGTCGCCGTGGCGCTGGCCCTGTTCACGGTCGAGGTGTTGACCAACATCTTCAAGCACGCCTTCCCGGACGGGCGCGAAGGGGTGATCCGGGTCACGATGCAGCCGCTGGAGGGCGGCAAGCTGAAGCTCGCCATTGCCGACAACGGCCTGGGCTTTGCGATGGATGGCAGCAAGAAAAGCGTCGGCAGCCGCCTGATCAAGACCTTCGGCCTGCAACTGGGCGGGGTTTCCACCGTTCAGTCCGAGCCGGGCCGCGGCACGGTGGTGGATCTGGTCTTCCCTGATCCCGATTTGAAGGCCCAGGAGGGCCCCCAAGTTTAAAAATTCAGCGCAGCCATGCGTTCAGGGCTATTTTCGTTAAGCGCCGGATGGTTATGTTCCCGCTCGCAAATTAAGTGAGCAGGGCCATGGCGGACAGTTTCGACGCGATCGTGATCGGGGGCGGCCCGGGCGGCTACAATGCGGCGATCCGGCTCGGCCAGCTCGGCCTGACCAGTGCCTGCATCGACAAGCGCGGCAGCTTCGGCGGCACCTGTCTGAATGTGGGCTGCATTCCCTCCAAGGCGCTGCTGCATGCCAGTGAGCGCTTTCACGAAGCCAAGGAAGATTTCGGCAAGCTGGGCATCAAGACCAAGGTCGAACTCGACCTGCCCGCCATGATGGCGCAGAAGACCAAGGTGGTTGGCGAGCTGACCAAGGGCGTCGAATTCCTGCTCAAGAAAGCCAAGTCCGAAGCCATTGTCGGCGAAGCGCGCATCACCGCGCCCGGCAAGGTCGAAGTGAAGGGCGCGGACGGCAAGATCCGCAATCTCACCTGCAAGCACATCATCATCGCGACGGGCTCGGATGTCGCGCCGCTGCCCGGCGTGACCATCGACGAAAAGCAGATCGTCTCCTCCACCGGCGCGCTGGCGCTGACCTCGGTGCCCCGCAAACTGCTGGTGGTGGGCGCGGGCGTAATCGGGCTGGAGCTGGGCTCGGTGTGGAAGCGGCTCGGCGCCGACGTGACGGTGGTGGAATTCCTCGACCGCGTGACGCCGGGCATTGACGGCGAAGTCAGCAAGGCCTTCCAGCGCATCCTGACCAAGCAGGGTTTCACCTTCCAGCTTTCCACCAAGGTGACGGGCGTGGAGAAAAAAGGCGGCGGCGGCTTGAAGGTCACGGTCGAACCGGCGGCGGGCGGCGACAAGAGCATCATCGACTGCGATGTGATGCTGGTCGCCATCGGCCGCATTCCCTACACCGCCAATCTGGGTCTGGCCGAAGCGGGCGTGGCGCTGGACAAGCGCGGCCGCGTCGTCACGGATGCCCATTACAAGACCAATGTCGCGGGCATCTATGCCATCGGCGACTGCCGCGAAGGGCCGATGCTGGCGCACAAGGCCGAAGATGAAGCGGTGGCCTGCGCCGAGACCATCGCCGGCAAGGCGGGTCATGTGAATTACGACGCGATTCCGTCGGTGGTCTACACCTTCCCGGAAGTCGCCACCGTCGGCAAAAGCGAGGAAGAGCTGAAGGCCGCAGGCGTGCAGTACAAGGTCGGCAAGTTCCCCTTCACCGCCAATGCCCGCGCCAAGACCATCGCCGCCACCGACGGTCTGGTGAAAATCCTGGCCGACGCGAAGACGGATAAAGTTCTGGGCTGTGCCATCATCGGTCCGGAAGCCGGCAACCTGATCGCCGAAGTGGTGCTGGCGATGGAGTTCGGCGCCTCGTCGGAAGATATCGCCCGCACCTGTCACTCGCACCCGACGCTGAGCGAAGCGGTCAGACAAGCGGCCATGGGCGTCGAAGGCTGGACGATGCAGATGTGATTTCGCGCCAAAACGCGAAATCATCCCGTCCGTAGCGACAGCGTACGGACGAGGTGCGTCGTCTCTAGAGCAGCTTGAACAGGTAGCTCATCACGCCGATCACCGCAAAAAAGCCCACCCATGTCAGAACAAACATGACGGCGCAGCGATTTGTCTCGCGATCAGGACGGTCATTGTGATCCAGCACAGCCATGGTCGGCTCCCGCATTGGTCCCTGACGCAAGCTTAATCCCTTTTGTGGGCGCGGCGCAGGGACATTCGATGCGGCGGCGCAGCAATACGCTTAGCGTTTTTGCAGCCGCACATGCTCGGGCCGCGGCCCGATCCCGATGAACCGGGCCGGCCATTGCCGCAGCCACGGCCAGGCATTCAGCAGCTTGACCACCCACGGCACCTTGGGCGTTTCCCTGGATCTGAGGGTCGGGGCCAGCATCATGTCCTGCGCGAACAGCTGGAAACGCTGGATGACGCGAGTGGGAAATTCCCGCCGCTTCTGCACTTTCTTGAGGTCCGACAGTTTCGGCACGCCCTTTTGCAGTACGGGGCCGACGATATTGGCCGTCGCCACCGCGTCCTGGATGGCGAGGTTGATGCCGACCCCGCCCGCCGGCGACATGGCATGGGCGGCATCGCCGATCATCAACAGGCCGGGCCGCGCCCATTGCTCCAGCCGGTTGACCGCGACGGTCAGCAGCTTGACCTGGTCGAAGCCGGTGATGGTATCCACCCGATCGGCGGCAAAACCAGCGACCTTGCGCAAGCGACCCCGGAAAGCGGTGATGCCTTCGGCCTTGATGGCGTCATGCCCGCCCTTGGGAATGCCATAGGCGCATTACCAATAGTCGCCGCGATAGATCATCACGAAGAACACCCCGCCCTGGATGCGGCCCACCAGGTCCACCGGATCGCCGGCGCGGTGCGGCAGGCTGAGCCACAGGACATCGAACGGCGCGCCCAGGTCCTTGACCTTCAACCCCGACTTGTCGCGCAGGATGGAATGGCGGCCATCGGCGCCGATGGTCAGCCCGGCCCGGATTTGAATGTTGCCGTTCGGCCCGGTGGCGAGAACACCTGCGATGCGATCGCCCCCATTCTTGTCCTTCTGCGCGATCAGGTCCCGTGCCTGGGTCTGCATCAGCAGGCGGAAGTTGGGATATGTCTTGGCCTCATCGGCGATGAAATCCAGGAAGTCCCATTGCGGCATCAGGGCGATGAACTTGCTGATGGTGGGCAGGCGGGTGAAATCGCCGATGGTGAAATGCTCTTCGCCGAAGTCCAGCGTCACCTGGCGGATCTTGGCATGGGGCAATTGCAGGAAGCGCTCCAGCAGCCCCAGCTCGTGCAGAATCTGCTGGGTCGAGGGATGCACCGTGTCGCCGCGGAAATCGCGCAGGAAGTCGGCGTGCTTTTCCAGCACCGTCACGTCCACCCCGGCGCGGGCCAGCAGCAGCCCGCACATCATGCCGGCGGGGCCGCCCCCGGCAATGACGCAACTGGTCGAAATGGTTTCCATGCCCGCCCCGTGAGTGCCCCGACTCTATTGCAAATCGGCGCGCGCGTACTACATTTGCAGTGCAACAATTTTTCAGAAGGAGGTGATCCAGTGTCTCATTGTCACTATCTGCGGACGTCGAAACCCGCGAACTGGATTCTTCTCGCGAAGGACAGCGCCGCGTAAGCGACGGACGTCAGTAAGACAATGCGGGGCCGTCTTTCTTCGGAAAGGCGGCCTCTCTTGTTTTTGGGCGGCGGGCTTGTTTACTGGGGGCATGAACGGCGCTGAAACCCTGGTCCATACCCTTGCCGACAGCGGCATCGAGATCTGCTTCGGCAATCCCGGCACCTCCGAAATGCATTTCGTCGCGGCGCTGGACCGCGAACCCCGGATGCGCGGCGTGCTCTGCCTGTTCGAAGCGGTGGCGGCGGGCGCGGCCGACGGCTATGCCCGCATGGCCGGCAAGCCCGCAGCGACCCTGTTGCATCTGGGGCCGGGCTTCGCCAACGCGATTTCCTTCCTGCACAATGCCCGCAAGGCCGGCCAGGGCATCGTCAATATCGTGGGCGATCACGCCGTCAGCCACTCCCAATATGCCCAGGCGCCGCTGACCTCCGATATCATGGCGATTTGCGGCTCGGTGTCCGACTGGCTGCATCAAAGCAGGCTGCCGGGCGACGTCGCGGGCGACGGCGCCCGCGCGGTGCAGGCGGCGCGCAGGGGGCAGATCGCCACCCTGGTGCTGCCCGCCAATTGTGCTTGGGAAGACGCGCACATGCCGGCGCCCGCGATGGCACCCGTGCCACCGGGCGTGGTCAGTTCGGCAAGGATCGAGAAAATCGCCGCCGCCCTGAAGAATGGCAAGCGCAGCTTGCTGTTGCTGCGCGGCCGTTGCCTGGAACGCGCCGGGATGGAAGCGGCGGGGCGGATCGCGGCGGTCACCGGCGCGCGCATCGCCCATGACTATTTCACCCCGCGCATCACCCGCGGCGCCGGGCTGCCGGGAATCGAGCGCGTGCCCTATTTCTCCGAACAGATCGTCGAATGTCTGAAGGGGCTGGAGCAGATCGTGTTGGTCGGCGCGCCGCCGCCAGTGACGTTTTTTGCGTATCCCGACAAGCCGAGCTGGGTGACGCCCGAGGGCTGCGAGCTGTTGACCCTGGCCGCGCCGGACGATGACGGCACAGGCGCACTGATCGCGCTGGCCGATGCGCTGGGCGCAATGATGCCCGGCAACCTCGTGCAGCTTGTGCGCCCCGAGCTGCCCGCCAGCGGCGCGCTGACCAGCGACGCGATGGGCGCGATTATTGCGCGGCTGATGCCGGAGGACGCCATCTGGTCGGACGATTCCCTCACCGCCGGCCCTGGCCTGCAGAAATATCTGGTCCATGCTCCGCGTCATGACGCGATCTTCCTGACCGGCGGCGCCATCGGCGATGCCAAGCCGATGGCGATGGGCGCGGCGCTGGCCTGTCCGGATCGCAAGGTGATCGCGGTCTCGGGCGACGGCGCGGCGATGTACTCGCTCCCCACTCTGTGGAGCATGGCGCGCGAAAAACTGGACGTGGTGACCATCGTCTGCGCCAACCGCAGCTACAACATCCTCAACATCGAACTGGGCCGTGTCGGCGCGATCAATCCCGGCCCCAAGACCTTGTCGATGCTGGATCTGCACGATCCGGTACTGGATTTCGTGAAGATGGCGCACGGCATGGGCGTGGAAGCGTCACGCGCCGAAACAACCGAACAATTCGTCGCCCAGTTCGCCGACGCCATGACCCGCAAAGGCCCGCGCCTGATCGAAGCGGTGCTAAATGTCTAGCTCTGCGCCCCGGCTTCAGACCGCCTATTACAGTTCCAGTGTCGAAAAGTTCTTAGCTGCGGACCCCGATGCCATTTATGGGCAGCTCGGAAAACACCACGCACATTCCCAAGAGCTCGCGCAGAGATCCGCTTGGCTTGAGCAAATCCGGATACTGCAGCAGGGTCTGCGATCTGTCCCTCAGGCATGGATTGCTTTTGAGTTTGCGATCCCACGTATGGGCAAGCGTGCAGACGTCATTATACTTTTGGATGGGATCATATTCGTCGTCGAATTCAAGATCGACGCAAACGTATTTACAACTGCTGCAATTGAGCAGGCGATGGATTATGCGGCCGACCTCAAGAATTTTCACGCAGCCAGCCATGACCGGCTGATAGTTCCAGTTGTAATTGCTACGGATGCGCCGCCCAAGCCGGTCCAGCTATCTTTGTATCCAGACGACATTGCAGAGCCCATTTTTTCGAATGGGACCGATCTGGATAAATTCCTACTATCTGTCGTGCGCCGTTTTGGCGGGCAGACGCTCCTTGTGGGCGAACAGTGGATTACAAGTGGCTATAAACCGACGCCTACCATAATCGAAGCCGCCCGCGCTCTCTATCAATCGCATCGGGTGGAAGAAATCACGCGATCCGATGCTGGTAAAAAGAACCTGAGCGTCACAAACCGGCGGCTCTCACTTCTCATTGAAGAAGCAAAGGCAGGTGGCCAAAAAATCATCTGCTTCGTAACTGGCGTCCCTGGTGCGGGAAAAACACTGGCAGGCCTCGATCTCGCAACGCAGCGGGCCGAGGCGCATGTAGATGAGCATGCTGTGTTTTTGTCGGGCAACGGTCCTTTGGTAGCTGTGTTGCGCGAGGCGTTGGCGCGGGACGAGCATTCACGCGGCAAAGAATCTGGCCATCGCATAAGTATGGGAGACGCCCGACGCAAGGTCAGCTCTTTCATTCAAAATATTCATCATTTTCGTGATCACAATCTTCGCACCGACGATCCGCCATCGGAACACGTGGTCGTATTCGACGAAGCGCAGCGAGCGTGGAATTTGGATAAAATAAGCAGGTTCATGAAAGAAAAACATGGGCTGCGGGCGTTTGATAAATCTGAGCCTGATTTTTTGATTAGCGTGATGGATCGCCATGTGGATTGGTGTGCGATCGTATGCCTGATTGGCGGTGGGCAGGAGATCAATGATGGCGAAGCGGGGCTTACCGAATGGTTTGACGCGTTGTCATCGCGATATCGCGATTGGAAAGTTTTTGCCTCTAATCAGCTCACGCATGCGGATTACCATTGGGGCCGCGATCTTGTCGCAATCATCCGGGGACTTGATTATCGGTTGGAAGACGACTTGCATCTCTCGGTAGCCGTGCGCTCGTTTCGAGCGGAGCGGCTGTCAGATTTTGTGAATGCGGTTGTCGCTGGCGAGACAGGTGAGGCGCGAGAAATATACGAAACCATTTCGGATAATTATCCGATCAGATTAACCCGCGATCTAAATTCAGCGCGAAATTGGCTGCGCACGCAAGCGCGAGGCTCTGAACGGTTTGGCTTGGTGGCGTCTTCGCGCGCTTCGCGGCTAAAGCCAGCAGGTATAAATGTTCATGAGAAAATTGACGCCCCCTACTGGTTTTTGAATTCGAGGGAAGACGTACGGTCATCTTTTTATCTGGAAGACCCCGCGACCGAATTTGATATTCAAGGTCTTGAGCTGGATTGGGTTGGTGTGTGCTGGGACGGAGATTTCCGCCGCGTCGACGGGCAATGGTCCCATCACGATTTTCAAGGGACGAAGTGGAAAAATATTAACAGCGCTGCACGCAAAGCCTATCTTGCCAATACGTATCGAGTGCTGCTCACGCGAGCGCGTCAAGGCATGGTGATTTATATACCCATGGGCGATCAAATTGATCCGACGCGATCACCTTGTCTGTATAACGAGATTGCTCCGCTATTTGGAGTCGTGCGGCGTTCCGAAATTGGAAGATTGCGCCCAGCAGCCCCTGCGAAAGATCAACCTATAATTTATGGTGGCCCCGGTCTGAGTCGAACAGACACGACCCTTTCGGATCAACGGATTTTAAGTCCGGTGCGTCTACCAGTTCCGCCACGGGGCCTTGATCGGCAAACTGCTGCCACGCTTGCGAACCGTCAAGTGCGGGCTACAGCACCGCCAGCATGTCCTCGCCGCCCGATGGCGCAAAGCGGTAGCCGTGCGCGGCCAGGTGGTCGAAGGCGTCCTCGCGCTGCTGCGTCGTGAGATGCTTGACCTCCCAATGCACGATCGCGGGCTTGATGCGCTCGAACGGGAACAACGACAGGATGAATCCGTCGGCGCCTTCGGTGTCGATCTGCAGCAGGTCGAGGCGGTCGGTCGCCAGCCTGTCCAGCACGGACCCGAACGGCACGCATTGCACCGGCTCCGCCTGGATCATGCTTTCCAGGCCCGGAATCAGATCGCCATGCTTTGCAATCACAGCCCGGTCGAATGAGGCCAAGCCGCCGGCCCATGGCGGCGCGCCGCTGCTCTCCGCGATGGTATAAAGCGTCCGCGTGTCCGGCTGGCGATCCAGCGCGGCGTTCATCACGGCGATCCGGTCGTTTCCGGCGTACAGCGCGCGCAGCTTGGCGCAGGCTTTGGATTGGGGCTCCACCATCACGCCGCGCCAGCCACAGCGGGCGATGTATTTGTGCAAGGGATCGCTCTGCACCCCGTCATAGACCCCGACCTGGATGAAATTCAGGGCTTGGCCGACGTCGAACATGCGGCGGCAAATGATGTCATCGAATTCCAGCAGCCGAAGCTGCGCCGGATCGAGAAGATGGCGCGGCGTGAATCGCGTTCCCTGGATCTGATAGCCCCACCCCCGCAACACGTTCTTCAACAGGCTTTTCATGCCTCGACGTCCCCAATACCGGCCACTGAATCGATCCGGGCGACCTTGTATCATGTCGCCTTCGCAAGGTGCCGGGTCTGCTTCACCAGCATCAAATGCACATTGGTTATGGTATAACCCATTGAAATACATAGATTACGAATCGCATACTAAACCACAGGTTGCAGGCGTTTGACTTCGAAAACTCGCTGAATATAGTGCGCGACCTTTCCGGCGCCCTGCCGGTGCCAACGAGCCTCGAGGACTTATGAGCAAGCGCCAAAATTCCAAATACAAGCTCGACCGCCGCATGGGCGAAAATATCTGGGGCCGCCCCAAGAGCCCGGTCAACAAGCGCTCCTATGGTCCGGGCCAGCACGGCCAGCGCCGCGCCAAGAAGCTGTCGGACTATGGCACGCAGCTGCAGGCCAAGCAGAAGCTCAAGGGCTATTACGGCAATATCACCGAGCGCCAGTTCCGCAAATACTACACCGATGCCGCCCGCCGTCCCGGCGACACCGGCGAAAACATGATCGGCCTGCTGGAAACCCGTCTCGACACCGTGGTCTATCGCAGCAAGTTCGTGCCGACCCCGTTCGCTGCCCGCCAGCTGGTCAGCCACGGCCATGTGAAGGTCAATGGCCGCCGCGTCACCATCGCCTCCTATCACGTCAAGGAAAGCGACACGATCGAGCTAGGCGCCAAGGCCCGCGAAATGGCGCTGGTGCTGGAAGCCTCCAAGAGCGCCGAGCGTGACACGCCCGACTATCTGGAAGTGGCCGAAGGCAAGTCCACCAAGCTGCTGCGCACCCCCAAGCTGGCCGACGTTCCGTACGCCGTCCAGATGGAGCCGCATCTCATCGTCGAATTCTACTCGCGCTAAAGCGTGATTTGAGAAAAACGCAAAGCCCGCAAGCGTTGCTTGCGGGCTTTTTCTTTTGCGTGGGCGCGCTAGGCTTATCCCATGAGCTACACGCTATACGGCGATCTGGGATCGGGCGCGTTCAGCGCGGAAGCCGCACTGGCCGAAGCCGGCGCGCCCTATACGTTCGAACTGGTGTCGCTGGACAAGGGCGAGCAGAAACAGCCCGCCTTCCTGGCCATCAACCCGTCGGGCAAGATGCCGGCGCTGCGCCTGCCTGCCGGCGTGATCGTCACCGAATCCGCGGCCATCCTGCTCACTTTGGCCGATCATTTTCCGCAGGCCCGCCTCTTGCCCAACCAGGCCAGCAATGACCGGGCCCAGGCCTATCGCTGGCTGGCCTTCATGGCGGGCGAAATCTATCCGATCGTCGAGATGGTGGATTATCCCGAACGCTTCACGCCCGAAGGCGGTGATGCGGCCGGTCTGCGCGCCATCGCGCGGGACCGCATCCGCGAGCGCATCGTGCTCATCGAGCGCATGATCCGCGGCCCTTTCCTGCTGGGCGAGGCGTTTTCGATCCTGGATATCTATGCCGCAATGTTCACGCGCTGGAGCCTGGAGCCGGACTGGAAGCTGGCACACATTCCAAAGCTGATGGCGCTGGCGGACGCGGTGGCCCAGCGCCCGGCGATTGCGCCGGTCTGGCAGCGGCATTTTAAAGAAAGCTAGGAGCGACCGGCGACCCGAGCGTGAGCGAGGGCCCGTCCGGCGCGACCATTACAAACTAGGCAGTCTCGAGCGCGACGCCGTGCTGTTCCAGGAACGGCACCAGCTCGTCCTGTTCGAACATTTCCTTGACGATGTCGGCGCCGCCGACGAACTCGCCCTTCACATAGAGCTGGGGAATGGTCGGCCAGTTGGAGAAGGCCTTGATGCCTTCGCGCACTTCGGCGTCTTCCAGCACGTTGACGGCTTTGAACTTGGCGCCGATGTGCGACAGGATCTGCACCGTCACGGCCGAAAAACCGCACTGCGGAAAGGCGGGGGTGCCCTTCATGTACAGCAGCACATCATTGGTCTTCACATCTTCGGCAATGCGGGCTTGAACGTCGCTCATGGGGAACTCTCAGCTAATCTCGGCTATGATCTAAGCATGGGGCGGTGAAGGGTCAAGACGGCCCGGAAACGCCGGTTTTTGCGATGGTTTTTGATGAATCCTGCCCTGCCGCCCGCCCTTGCCGCCGCCCTGGATGCGGCCTTGACCGGTGTGCCGCGCAAGGGCCTGGCCGTGAGCGCCCAGAAGATGTCGGCGGGTTACCGGCAGGGCCAGACCTCGCGCGCCATCGTCAGCCCGGAAGACGCCAGCGCCTATGCCGTGGCGCGGATGCCCGCCACCTATGCCGCCTGCGCCGCCGTGTTCGCGCGTCTGCGCGAGGCGATGCCGGACCTTTCGCCAGCCACGATGATCGATGTCGGCGCGGGCACTGGCGCGGCAAGCTGGGCGGCGGTCACCGCCTGGCCACAGATCGAGGCCCTGACCATGCTGGACCACAATCCGGCATTGCGGACCCTGGCGCGGCGGCTGGCGCAAGACGGCCCGCCCGCCTTGGCAGGCGCCGAGATTCTGAGCGCTGACCTTGGCAGCCTGGATGCAGAAACCGATCTGATCGTCGCCAGCTATGTGCTGGCGGAATTGCCGGAAGACAAAGCCGCGATGGCCGCCGCCGATCTGTGGCGCTGGGCCGGCCAGGCGCTGGTGCTGGTCGAACCGGGCACGCCGCAAGGCTTTGCCCGCATTCGCGCCGCCCGCGCCGCCCTGATCGCGGCGGGCGCCCATGTGGCGGCGCCCTGCACCCATGACAAGGCTTGTCCGATGGCGCGGGGCGTTGGCGAAGGCCAGAGCGACCAAAATCAAGGCGATTGGTGCCACTTCTCCCAGCGCCTGCCGCGCAGCCGCGATCACATGCTGCTGAAAGATGCCTCGGTGCCGTTCGAGGATGAGCGCTATGCCTATGTCGCGGTCACACGCGAAAGCGTGGCATTGGGCGCGCGCATACTGGCACCGCCGCTGGAAACTAAGCCGGGACTGACGTTCAAGCTGTGCGATGAAACCGGCTTGCGAGCGCAATTCGTCGCCGCGCGCGACAAGGAAGAATACCGCCGGGTCCGCAAAAAGACCTGGGGAGACTTGTTTTAGTCTTTGGCGATGGTCTGCAGCTGCAAGGCATGCAGCACGCCGCCCATATTGCCCTTGAGCGCGGCATAAACCATCTGGTGCTGGGCGACGCGGGTCTTGCCCTTGAAGGCCGCCGACGTGACGGTGGCCGACCAGTGATTGTCATCGCCGGCCAAGTCCTTCATCTCGATCTCGGCGTCCGGAAACGCCTCGCGGATGAACTTCTCGATATCCGTACCCTTCATGCCCATCGGATCACCTAATTGGTCACGGGGATTTCTTCCCCCGACATGAAGTTGGGGAACCAGCTTTCGAAACCGTCCTTCAGGCTGGCAATGCCGGCGCTGGTCTTGTCGTCCAGGATCAGCCTGTCGCCGCCGGTCTTGCCCAGCTCGGCCACGGTGATGCCAGCGGCGCGGGCTTCTTCCACGATCTTCTCGGCTTCGGCAAAGGGCACGGCCAGACAATAACGCGCCTGGTCTTCGCCAAACCAGAAGGGGATGGCGTCGGGCATGCCGGCAACGCCGACATTGGCGCCGATGCCGCGCGGCATCGCCATTTCGGCGATCGCCACCAGCAGGCCGCCATCGGAGACGTCATGCACGGTGTCGACCCGGCCGGCCTCGATCAGCCCCCGCACGAAATCGCCATTCTTCTTTTCGATGGCGAGATCCACCCTGGGGACGGCGCCTTCTTCCTTGCCTTCGATCTCGCGCAGGTAGACCGACTGGCCCAGATGGCCCTTGGTTTCGCCGATCACGATGATCACGTCACCCGCGCGCTTGAAGGCCACGCTGGCCATCTTGCTGACGTCCTGCATCAGGCCGACGCCGCCGATGGCCGGGGTGGGCAGAATGCCTTCGCCGTTGGTCTCGTTGTAGAGCGAGCAGTTGCCGCCGATCACCGGAAAATCCAGCGCCCGGCAGGCGGCGCCGATGCCGTCGATGCCGGCGACAATTTCCCACATGATCTCGGGCTTCTGCGGATTGCCGTAGTTCAGATTGTCGGTGACGGCCAGGGGCGTGGCGCCCACCGCGGTCAGGTTGCGCCAGGCTTCGGCTACGGCCTGCTTACCGCCTTCGAATGGATCGGGGCGGCAATAGCGCGGTGAAACGTCGGTGGTGATCGCCAGCGCCTTCTTGCTGCCATGCACGCGCACCACGGCGGCGTCGCCGCCCGGCACCTGCACGGTGTCAGCCATCACGGTATGGTCATACTGCTCCCACACCCAGCGGCGCGAGGCCATGTCGGGCGAGGCCAGGATGGTGGTCAGGGACGACAGCACGTTCTTCTTCTTGTCGAAGGTCGGCTCGCCGGTGGCGGGCGCGCGCTCGGTATAGGGGCGCTCATAGATCGGCGCTTCGTCCGACAGCGCGGTGATGGGCATGTCGGCTTCGACCTTGCCCTTGTGCTTGACCACGAGGCGGCTGGTGTTGGTGGTGATGCCGATAACGGCGAAATCCAGTTCCCACTTCTTGAAGATGGCTTCGGCCTGGGCTTCGCGGCCCGGCTTCAGCACCGCCAGCATGCGCTCCTGGCTTTCCGACAGCATCATCTCGTAGGCGGTCATGTTGGCTTCGCGCTGGGGCACCTTGTCCAGGTCCAGTTCGATGCCGCTGCCGCCCTTGTCGCCCATTTCGGCGGAGGAGGAGGTGAGGCCCGCCGCGCCCATGTCCTGGATGGCGATGATGGCGTCGGTCGCCATCAGTTCCAGGCAGGCTTCCAGCAGCAACTTTTCGGTGAAGGGGTCGCCAACCTGCACGGTGGGGCGCTTTTCTTCCGACGCATCGTCGAACTCGGCCGACGCCATGGTGGCGCCGTGAATGCCGTCGCGGCCCGTCTTGGAGCCGACATAGACGACAGGATTGCCCGCGCCCTTGGCGGCCGACAGGAAAATCTTGTCCTGGCGGGCCAGGCCCACGCACATGGCGTTGACCAGGATGTTGCCGTTGTAGCTTTTGTGGAAGTTGACTTCGCCGCCCACGGTGGGCACGCCCATGCAGTTGCCATAGCCGCCGATGCCCGACACCACGCCCGACACCAGGTGCCGGGTCTTGGGATGCGAAGGTTCGCCGAAACGCAGCGCGTTCATCATGGCGATGGGGCGCGCGCCCATGGTGAAGACGTCGCGCATGATGCCGCCCACGCCGGTCGCCGCGCCCTGATACGGCTCGATGAAGGACGGGTGGTTGTGGCTTTCCATCTTGAAAATGGCAGCGTCGCCGTCGCCGATGTCGATCACGCCGGCATTCTCGCCTGGGCCCTGAATCACCCAGGGCGCCTTGGTCGGCAGCTTCTTGAGATGTGCGCGGGTGGACTTGTAGGAGCAATGTTCGCTCCACATCACGCTGAAGATGCCCAGTTCCACGAACGAAGGCTCGCGGCCCATCAGCTCCAGGATGCGCGCATATTCGGGTTCCGAAAGCCCGTGCTCGCGGACCATTTCGGCTGTGATTTTGGTCATGTCAGGTTTTCGATCAGGCTTTGAAACAGGGCGCGGCCATCGGTGCCGCCAAGAACCTTGTCCACCACCCGCTCGGGATGGGGCATCAGGCCCAGCACATTGCGCTTTTCGCTTAAGATGCCGGCGATGTCGCGGGCCGAGCCATTGGGATTTTCGCCCCTGGCATAGCGGAAGGCGACGCGGTTTTCGCCTTCCAGCCGGTCCAGCGTCTCGTCATCGGCGAAATAGCTGCCTTCGCCGTGCGCCACCGGAAAGCTTACACGCTGGCCGTTTTCATACTTGCGGGTGAAGGCGGACTGGGTCTCGCTGACTTCCAGGCCCACCGGCTTGCAGACGAATTTCAACGCCGCATTGCGCATCAGCGCGCCGGGCAGCAGATGGCTTTCGGTCAGCACTTGGAAGCCGTTGCAGATGCCCAGCACCTTGCCGCCCTTGTCGGCGTGGCGCTTCACTTCGCGCATCACGTTGGACTGGCTGGCCATGGCGCCGCAGCGCAGGTAATCGCCGTAGGAAAAGCCGCCGGGCAGCACCACCAGATCGACGTCGGGAAGCTCGCTGTCCTGATGCCAGACCATGGCGGGCGTGTTGCCCGTCATCTCCTCCAGCGCGACCTTGGCGTCGCGGTCGCAATTGGAAGCCGGAAAGACAATGACGGCGGATTTCATTACTTCAACTCGATCTCGTATTTCTCGATCACGGTGTTGGCGAGAAGCTTTTCGCACATCGCCTTGAGCTCTTCCTTGGCCTTGCCGGCATCGCTGCCCGACAGTTCCAGGTCGATGACTTTTCCCTGACGCACGTCGCCAACGCTGTCGAAGCCCAGACCGTTAAGGGCATGGCCGATGGCCTTGCCCTGCGGGTCCAGAACGCCATTCTTGAGAGTGATAAAAACGCGGGCTTTCACGGCAAAACTCACTGTACGAGGACGGGACCTTTGTTCTCGCCTTGCACCGATTCGGGCATAATTCCCAAGCGTCTTGCGACTTCGGAATAGGCTTCGACCACACCGCCCATGTCGCGGCGGAAACGGTCCTTGTCCAGCTTCTCGTTGGTGGTGACGTCCCACAGCCGGCAATTGTCCGGGCTGATCTCGTCGGCCAGCACGATGCGCATGTAATCGTTTTCCCAGAGGCGGCCGAATTCCAGCTTGAAGTCCACCAGCTTGATGCCGGCGCCCAGGAACAGGCCCGACAGGAAGTCGTTCACCCGGATGGTGAGGTTGACGATGTCGTCCAGGTCCTGCGGCGAGGCCCAGCCGAAAGCGGTGATGTGCTCTTCGCTGACCCAAGGATCGTTCAGGCCGTCATTCTTGTAATAATATTCGATGATGGAACGGGGCAGGGCGGTGCCTTCCTCGATCCCCAGCCGCTTGGACATGGAGCCGGCGGCGACGTTGCGCACCACCACTTCCAGCGGGATGATTTCGACTTCCTTGATCAGCTGCTCGCGCATGTTCAGGCGGCGCACGAAATGGGTCGGCACGCCGATGCCCGAAAGCTGGGTCATCAGATATTCGCTGATGCGGTTGTTGAGGACGCCCTTGCCTTCGATCGTGTCTTTCTTGGCGCCGTTGCCGGCGGTGGCGTCGTCCTTGAAATACTGGATGACGGTGCCGGGCTCGGTTCCTTCGTAAAGGATCTTGGCCTTGCCTTCGTAGATGACGCGGCGGCGTTTCATGGGACTAATCCTCGAAAATAGGGCGGCTCCGCCTGCGGCCCCTTGGGGAATAAACTTACCGGATCGGGCGCGGTTGCGGCAATGTTGCCAAAGCGCATACCCACATCCATATCGGGACATGGCGCAATCTTGACATGATGGCGTGGCACCATGCAGAAAACCGAGTGATTACAGGGAGTTGATTATGGCCAACGGAATGGACGACCGCGGCAAGGCCTTCGAATCCAAATGGGCGCATGACGCGGAACTGCGCTTTAAGATCGAAGCGCGGCGCAATCGCGCACTTGGCCTGTGGGCGGCCGACAAAAAGGGCCTTTCCGGCCAAGCCGCCGAGGACTTCGCCGACAGCGTCGTGGCCGCCGATTTCCAGGAAGCCGGTGACGAGGATGTGTTCCGCAAGCTCAGGTCCGAGCTGGACGTGTCGGTGTCCGACGCCGTCATCCGCGACAAGATGAAGGAAGCGCTGGACGCCTCCGTCGCCGCGCTGGCGCCGAAATAAGCCGCCGGCCAATCAGCCAAAGACGCGCTTGAAGATCGTGTCCACGGCCTTCAGGTGATAGCCGAGGTCGAACATGGCCTCGAGCTTGTCGGCAGGCAGCGCCTTGGAAACGTCGGGATCGGCTTTCAGCAGGTCCAGCAGGTTGCCTTCCCCGTTCCAGGCGCGCATGGCGTTCTTCTGCACCAGGCGGTAGCTGTCTTCGCGCGCCAGGCCGGCTTGCGTCAGCGCCAGCAGCACGCGCTGGCTGTGCACCAGGCCGTGGGTGGCATCCAGGTTCTTCTGCATCCGCTCCGGATACACGACCAGCTTTTCGACCACGCCGGTCATGCGGGCCAGCGCGAAGTCGAGCGTGATGGTGGCGTCGGGGCCGATGTAGCGCTCGACCGAGGAGTGCGAAATGTCGCGCTCATGCCACAGCGCCACATTCTCCATCGCCGGAAGGGCGTAGGCGCGCACCATGCGGGCCAGGCCCGTGACGTTTTCGGTCAGCACCGGGTTGCGCTTGTGCGGCATGGCCGACGAGCCCTTCTGGCCGGGCGAGAAATATTCCTCGGCTTCCAGCACTTCGGTGCGCTGCAGGTGGCGGATTTCCACCGCCAGACGCTCCAGCGACGAGGCCACCACGCCCAGCGTGGCGAAGAAGGCGGCATGACGGTCGCGCGGGATTACCTGGGTGGAAACCGGCTCCACCGCCAATCCCATCTGCTGGGCGACATGCTCTTCGACCTGCGGATCGATGTTGGCGAAGCTGCCGACCGCGCCCGATATGGCGCAGGTGGCGATTTCGGCGCGCGCCGTCACCAGACGGGCGCGGGCGCGGGTGAACTCGGCATAATAGGTCGCCAGCTTGACGCCAAAGGTGGTGGGCTCGGCATGGATGCCATGGCTGCGCCCGATGGTGGGCGTCATCCTGTATTCCAGCGCGCGCTTTTTCAGCGCTGCCAGCAGGGCGTCTGTGTCGGCGATCAGCAGGTCGGCGGCGCGGGCCAGCTGCACATTCAGGCAGGTGTCCAGCACGTCCGACGAGGTCATGCCCTGGTGCACGAAGCGCGCTTCGGGGCCGACGATTTCCGACAGGTGAGTCAGGAAGGCGATGACGTCATGCTTGACCTCGCGCTCGATCTCGTCGATCCGCGCCACGTCGAACTTGGCGTCCTTGCCCTTTTCCCAGATCTTCTTGGCGGCGTCTTTCGGCACCACGCCCAGCTCGGCCAGCTTGTCGGTGGCGTGCGCCTCGATCTCGAACCAGATGCGGAATTTGGTTTCGGGCGACCAGATCGAAACCATCTGTTCGCGGGCATAGCGGGGGATCATGGGAGCACCGGAGAAGTTACGGGTGCTTCTAGCGCGTCGGACGAGGGTGCGAAAGGGTCGTTATTCTATAACAATCCCAAAGACTTGAAGCTGGAATGGCCGGCCCGGCCGATCACCAGATGATCGTGCACGGCAAGGCCCAGCGTCTTGGCGGCGGTCACGATCTCGCGGGTCATGGCGATGTCGGCTTTGGACGGCGTCGGATCGCCGCTGGGGTGGTTGTGCACCAGGATCATGGCGGATGCGCTGAGCTCCAGCGCCCGCTTCACGATCTCGCGCGGATAGACCGGGGCGTGATCGACGGTGCCTCTGGTCTGCACCTCGTCGGCGATCAGCACATTCTTGCGGTCCAGGAACAGCACGCGGAATTCTTCATTCGGTGACCGGGCCATCGCCGCCGTGCAGTAATCCAGCAACGCCGTCCATGAGGAAAGCGCGGCGCGGCCGATCACACCGGTCTTGCCCAGACGCTGGGCGGCAGCTTCCACAATCTTCAGATGATTAGCGACGCTTTCGCCCACGCCCTGTATTTCCATCAGCCGGGCACGGGGCGCGGCAATCACTTCGGCGAAACTGCCAAAGCGCGCCAGCAGGGCTTTTGCCAAGGGCTTGGTGTCGCGGCGCGGCAGCGCGGCGAACAGCGTCAATTCCAGCAATTCATAGTCGGGCATGGCGTCGGCGCCGCCCTTGAGGAAACGTGTCCTCAATCTCTCGCGATGACCCGCCGTGCCATTGTCGTGCGAGCCGGTCACGGATCAGAGATAGGGCGGTTTGTGCAGGCCCTTGGGCGACAGGGTGAAGATTTCCACGCCGGTCTCGGTCACGCCCACGGAATGTTCGAACTGCGCCGACAGCGAACGGTCGCGCGTTACCGCGGTCCAGCCGTCGTTCAGCACCTTCACGCCATAGCCGCCCAGATTGATCATCGGCTCGACGGTGAAGAACATGCCGGGCTTCAGCGCGATGCCATGTCCGGGCTTGCCGTAATGGACGATGTTGGGAAGCGCATGAAACACCTTGCCCAGGCCGTGGCCGCAGAAATCGCGCACCACGGCACAATTCTCCTGGCCTTCGGCAAAGGACTGGATGGCATGGCCGATGTCGCCCGTGGTGTTGCCGGGCTTCACGGCGGCGATGCCGCGCATCATGGCGTCATAGGTGATCTCGACCAGTCGTTCGGCTTTGCGCTTCACCTCGCCCACCGGATACATCCGGCTGGTGTCGCCATGCCAGCCGTCCAGGATCACGGTGACGTCGATATTGACGATATCGCCATCGCGCAGCGGCTTGTCGTTGGGAATGCCGTGGCAGACGACATGATTGATCGAGGTGCAGACGGTGTGGCGATAGCCGCGATAGCCCAGGCAGGCCGGAATGGCGCCATGGGCGACGACATAGTCATAGGCCACCTTGTCCAGCGCCTCGGTGGTGACGCCCGGCTTGACCAGCGGCACCAGCAGGTCCAGCACTTCGGCGGCCAGGCGTCCGGCGCGGCGCATGCCGTCGAAATCGGCCCCCTCGTGCAGGGTGACGGCAAAATGGGCCTTGCGGGCGGCTTCAAAAATCTCGGATTGGGGTACGATGGTCATGATGAGCCAATATAATGGCGGCCAAGCCAAAACCCAACTGGTTTCGAGATGCTGAAAAGTGCGGCAATTCTGGTGATCGGCGACGAAATCCTGTCGGGCCGCACCCAGGACACCAACACCAATTACATCGCCAGGTTCCTCACCGTGTTGGGCATCGACCTGGAAGAGGTCCGGGTGGTGGGCGACGTGGAGGAGGAGATCGTCGCCGGCCTCAACGCCCTGCGCGCCCGGTACGATTTTGTCTTTACCACCGGCGGCATCGGGCCGACCCATGACGACATCACCGCCGATGCGGTGGCCCGGGCCTTCGATGTTGGCATTGGCTTTCACCCCGAGGCCTATGCGCTGCTGGAAGCGCGCTACCCGCCGGGCGAGTTCAACGACATGAGGAAACGCATGGCCCGCATCCCGCACGGGGCGGCGCTGGTGGCCAACAGCGTCTCAGGCGCGCCGGGATTTCACATCGGCAATGTCTATGTGATGGCGGGCGTGCCGATGGTGATGCGCGCCATGCTGGAAGCGATCGCGCCCGAGCTGCCGCGCGGCGAGCAGGTTACCAGCATCACGGTGGAAGCCGCCATTCCCGAAGGCGCCATCGCGCCCGGCCTGGCCGCCCTGCAGAAGGATCACAAGGACGTCGCCATCGGCTCCTATCCGTTCTACCGCGAAGGCACCGCCGCGCCGTTTGGCGCGCAGCTGGTGGTGCGGGGCCGCGATGCGGCTGCGGTCGAGGCGGCGGCGCAGGCGCTGGAAACGCTGGTGACGTCGCTTGGCGCTGCGCCCCAGCGGGTAAAATCGTAGCTGACAGCGCGCGCCTGAAATGACAGGCTTGCGTCATGCCAGCGCCTGAAGGAGCAACGACGTGGATATCAAGAAGCGCGACTTTCTGGTCGGGGCGCCGTGCTGGGCGCTGGTGCGGCGATGAGCGGTGAAGCCGCTGCCCAGCCCGCCACCGTATTTCCGCCGCCGCAGCAGGTCTTCCTGCCGGTCAATGCCAGCAGCCAGCGCTTTCCGGTGCGCCGGATCTATTGCGTCGGGCGCAACTACCTCGCCCACATACGCGAAATGGGGAATGACGAGCGCGAGCTGCCCTTCTTCTTCGCCAAGCATCGCGACATGATCGTGCAGCATGGCGGCACCTGCGCCTATCCCGGCATGACCAAGGACTTCCAGTATGAGATCGAGCTGGTGGTGGCGATGAAGTCCGGCGGCATGAACATCCCGGTCGCAGCCGCGCTGGACCATGTCTATGGCTATGCCGTGGGCCTCGACATGACCCGCCGCGACCAGCAGAGCCGCATGAAGTCGAAACAATGGCCCTGGGAAATCGGCAAGTCGTTTGAAGACAGCGCGCCCTGCGGCACCATCTATCCCGCCAGCGCGGTGGGGCATTTGTCCAAGGGCCGCATCCAGCTGGCGGTGAATGGCAAGACCCAGCAGGATTCCGATCTCGACAAGATGATCTGGAACGTGCCGGAAATCATTCATCACCTGTCGGCGCAGGCGGAACTGAAGGCGGGCGACCTGATCTTCACCGGCACGCCCGAAGGCGTCGGCCCGCTGCAGAAGGGCGACAAGATGCTGGGGCGCATCGACAAGCTCGGCGAGCTTTCCGTCTCCGTGGTCTGACGCGCGTCTGCATGACGCAGGCGTGACCACGCGCAACTTCGCGCAATGCGATGCGTGCTGCACCGCACCCATAAAATCGAAGCTGACAGCGCTGGCCTGAAATGAGAGGCTTTCCCCAACAAGAACTCTCAAGGGGAAAGCATATGGACATCAAGAAACGCGATTTTCTGTTCGGCGCGGGCTTGGCGGCGGCCGCCGCCGCTGAAGTTGTGGCCCAGCCCGTTCGGCAGCCCGGCGGCGGCTATCCGCCCGGCGTTCCCAAGGCAACCGGCCGCAGCATGCTCGATAGCCCGCATTATATCGGCTATGCCAGCAAGGGTTATGGCTTCCAGCCGAACTGGGCCCGCACCCTGCCGCTGGTGCCCTCGGTCGACCGCAACTACAAGCCGCGCCGCATCAACAAGGCGATCGAGCTGTGGGAAGACAATCAGGTCGTGGCCTATGCCGAATTCGGCGCCTCCGGCGCGCCGGACACGTATGAAGAAGGCAAGCGCATGTCGCAGACCTATTGCGACGCCATCAATTACGAGATGGAGAACGACTCCTTCAGTATCGACGGATTGCGCAACTTCATGCAGGGCCTGGTGGATGGCGGCCCGACCCCGTCCGGCCATCGCACCCCGATGGTGTTTGCGACCATTCCCGCCTGGGGCTTCGACGGTCCCTCGATGCGCGCCAATGTGTGGCAGATCGCCCAGTGTCTGGCGGCCGGCGTGCACGGCGTCCTGATCTGCGAAATGGAATCGCCCGAAGCGGCCCAGATCGCCATCGCGGGCGCGCGGTACAAGTGGACTTGGCCCGGTGTGGAACAGCTTCCCCTCGAAGGCTGCCGCGGGGCAGGCAGCCAGTCCTTCGCCGCGCACATCTGGGGCATCAGCGCCGCCGAATATTCGCGCGTCGCTGACGTCTGGCCGCACAATCCCAGGGGCGAAATCACCATGGGCTTCAAGCTGGAAAACCGCCGCTCGGTCGAGGTGGCCGACAACATCCTGTCGACCAAGGGTCTGGCCTTCGCTGAACCCGGCCCCAGTGACAACGGCCTGTCACATCTGGGCTGGGATGCGGTCCGCAGCGATATCACGCCTGCACAGCGCGCCGCCTTGCCGGCCTCCAAGCGCCTGAACGAAAACCTGGAACGCATCCGGCTCGCGGCCAAAAGGCACAAGGTGCAATGGCTGGGCGATGGTCCGGACGGTGCGACCCGCAACCAGGAAATCGATCAGGGCCGGCGCATGGGCCCTGCCGGTAACGAGCAGCGCGTCCACGAAGACCGGCTCTATACCAAGCGAAAAATGCCTTACTAGATCTGCGTTATTCGAACTGGAACGCCCGGGCCGCGAAAGCAGCCCGGGCGTTTTGGTTTATTCAAGGTTCAGCGCCTTGGCGGCGGTACCGAACGCGGTCTGGGCATCGGGATTGCCGGCAAAGGTCTTGCGCGCCGTCGCCAATGCTTCCTTCGCCTTGGCGGTTTCCTTCAGCACGGCATAGGCGCGGATCAACCGCACCCAGCCCAGCGCGTCGTTGGGATCGCCCTTCAGCCGCGCCGCCAGCATTTCCACCATCTTGCGCGGATCGGGCGCCGCGCCGGGATTGCCGCGCGTGACATCGGCGGTCAGCAGTGCCATCCGGTCCACCAGCATCTGGTAGAGCGGTGTGGCGGGTGAAGTGTCGGCCAAAAGGCTCTGCCACATCTGCGCCGCGCCGGCATTGTCGCCCTTGGCCCGCCGCGCGTCGCCCAGATAGAAGCGCGCCGGTGCGTTCGAAGGGTCAACCTGCAGCGCGGCGGTGAAAGCAGCTTCGGCTTCCGCCGTCACCGCGCCGCTATTGGCCATGACCAGCGCTTCGCCATAAGCGGTGGTCAGTTCCGGATCGCCCTTGCCTTCCAGCGTGATGGCGCGGGCCAGCGCCTTGGCGGCATTCACCGGATCGCGCGCCGCCATATAGGCCTGGCCCAGGAAGCGCCAGGCGCGCGTGTCGGCGGGATGCTGGCGCACCCGCTGGATCAGGAGGGGGATCAGCGTCGTGGGTTCGTTGACGCTCATCGCGTTGGTGCCCTGCGCCTCGCGCTGCGCCAGGTAGGGGCGGCCCACCATCCAGTAGGCGGTGCTGCCGATGGCCAGCACGAACAGGGCGATGCCGGCGGCGATCAGGCCGGTGCGCTTCTTTTCGGTGGCACGCAGCAGCGGCACCGCCGCGAAGGCGATGGCCAGAAGCGCCACGACCATGAAACCGATAACGGGAACGACGATCACGTCTGTCCTCTATATTTGTTGCGCACCAAGGCCACGATCATGCCGCGGATGGTGCGAGCCTGCTGATCGGTCAGGCCTGACCGAAGGATCATGGCGCGGATGTTGCGCACCATCGCCCCCTTCTTGGCGGGAGGGAAGAAAAATCCGCCCGCATCCAGCTCGCGCTCCAGATGCTCGAACAGGTCCACCAGTTCCTGGCGGGCAGCAGGCACTGCAATCGTGGCGCGGATGCGGCTGGCGGGGGTGGCGTCGGCGCTTTTCAGCCATTCATAGCCCAGCAGCAACACCGCCTGCCCCAGGTTGAGGGACCCGGCCTTGATCTCGGAGTCCTTGATCTGCGGCAGGGGCGCGGTGGGAATGGTGATCAGCGCGTCGCACAGAGAGATTTCGTCATTGTCCAGGCCGGCCCGCTCGCCGCCAAACAGCAGGGCGGTCTTCAGGCCCTGTTCGGACGCCTGGCGCAGCCGCGCGATTGCGGCCTGGGGCGTCAGCACTTCGCGCGTCACGTCGCGGCCCCGCGCCGTGGTCGCCAGCACCAGCTGGCAATCGGCCAGCGCGGTCCGGGCGTCGGGATGGATTTGCGCCCGTTCCAGTATGTCGCCGGCGCCCGAAGCCAGAATCTGCGCCCGGTCATTGGGCCATTCCATCTTGGGGGCGATCAGGCGCAGGTCCGACAGGCCGAAATTCTTCATCGCCCGGGCGGCGGCGCCGACATTTTCGCCCATCTGGGTGTGGGACAGGATGATGGCGGGGGCGGTCATTTGGCGCTTTGACGGGCCTTATGGGGCGGGTTATTTGAGGCCCCGCTATATCCGGTCCAGCCCCGGTTTTCGAGGCTTTCTTCAGCTAAGGGAATACCATCATGGAAAAGATCAAGGTCGCCAATCCGGTCGTCGAGCTCGACGGCGACGAGATGACCCGCATCATCTGGGACCTGATCAAGAAGAAGCTGGTCCTGCCCTATCTGGACATCGACCTGCATTATTACGACCTGGGCATGGAACATCGCGACGCCACCGACGACAAGGTGACGGTCGAGGCCGCCGAGGCGATCAAGAAGCATGGCGTGGGCGTGAAGTGCGCCACCATCACCCCGGATGAGGCGCGGGTGGAAGAGTTCAAGCTCAAGAAGATGTGGAAGTCGCCCAACGGCACCATCCGCAACATCCTGGGCGGCGTGATCTTCCGCGAGCCGATCATCTGCAAGAACGTGCCGCGCCTGGTGCCGGGCTGGACCCAGCCCATCGTGGTCGGCCGTCACGCCTTCGGCGACCAGTACCGCGCCACCGATTTCCTGTTCCCGGGCAAGGGCACGCTGACCATCAAGTTCGTCGGCGAAGACGGCAAGACCATCGAGCATGAAGTGTTCAAGGCGCCGGGCAGCGGCGTCGCCATGGCGATGTACAATCTCGACGAGTCCATCCGCGAATTCGCCCGCGCCTCGCTGAATTACGGCCTGATGCGCAAGTATCCGGTTTATCTGTCGACCAAGAACACGATCCTGAAAGCCTATGACGGCCGCTTCAAGGACCTGTTCCAGGAAATATATGAGGCCGAGTTCAAGTCCAAGTTCGAAGCTTTGGGCATCGTCTATGAACACCGCCTGATCGACGACATGGTGGCTAGCGCCCTCAAGTGGAGCGGCGGCTATGTCTGGGCCTGCAAGAATTATGACGGCGACGTGCAGTCCGACACGGTGGCGCAGGGCTTTGGCTCACTGGGCCTGATGACGTCGGTGCTGTTCACCCCCGATGGCAAGACGGTGGAAGCCGAAGCCGCCCACGGTACGGTGACGCGCCACTATCGCGAACATCAGAAGGGCAAGTCGACCTCGACCAATTCCATCGCCTCGATCTTCGCCTGGACGCGCGGTCTGTCGCACCGCGCCAAGCTGGACGGCAATGACAAGCTCGCCAAGTTCGCCCTCACCATGGAAAAGGTCTGCGTCGACACCGTCGAGCAGGGCTTCATGACCAAGGACCTGGCGCTGCTGGTCGGTCCCGACCAGAAATGGCTGACCACCGAAGGTTTCCTCGACAAGGTCGACGAGAACCTGAAGAAGGCGATGGCTTAAGGCTTCGTTTACCGTGATTTTTGGGAGAAGGCCGGCGCGTGCGTCGG
>JAZKDV010000135.1:38043-40487 GCA_040387395.1 Pseudomonadota bacterium
CCTTCTCTTTTTTGCGAAGTTCCGGGTGCGAAAGCGCACCTGTCGCGAATTAGCGAAGTCTCAAAATCTGCGCCTTACGTTGTGCGGGGGAAATTCTCGGTTGGCGTTCCATGTTCAAGATTCTGGGCTGTGTGGTCACGCAGCATGACCTGCGCCTTGTCCTGGTGGCGGCGGTCATCTGCCTGCTGTCCTGCGCCACCTTCACGCACATGCTGACCCGCATGCGGGCCGCCCAGGGACAGATGTTCCAGGTCTGGCTGTTGGCGGCGGGCTTCGTCGCGGCTTGCGGCATCTGGGCAACGCACTTCATCGCCATGCTGGCGTTCCAGCCGGGTTTCCCGGTGGGCTATGACATCGAACAGACGGCGGCGTCGGCCTTGATCGCGATGTCGCTGTGCACGCTGGCCTTCGGACTCACCGCGACGCGCGCCGGTGCGGTGGGCGGCGGCATGGTGCTGGGCCTGGCGATCAGCCTGATGCATTTCACCGGCATGCTGGCCCTGCGCGGCCCCATCATGATGAACTGGGACCCCGTCTATGTTGCGGCCTCGGTCGTGGCCGGCATGACGTTCGGCGCCGCCGCGCTCTGGATGCTGGATCGCGCCACAACCTGGCGCGGCCATGCCGCGGCCACCGGCCTTTTCGTGCTGGCGATCTGCGGCATGCATTTCACCGCCATGACGGCGGTGTCCTTTACCGTCGCGCCGGCGGCTCTGGACAGCGGCGTGGCGCTGGCGCCCGAAGGCCTGTCGATCGCGGTCGCGGTGGTGGCGTTCCTGGTCATCGCGCTGGGCGCGGTCTGCGCCCTGTTCGACACCCGCCTGGCGCGCCAGTCCGAGGAAGAAGCCAATCGCCTGCGGGCCCATATCGCGGAGCTGGAACAAGCCCGCAACGAACTGATCATCGCCCGCGATGCCGCCGACGCCGGCAACCGCGCCAAGAGCGACTTCCTGGCCAATATGAGCCACGAGATCCGCACCCCCATGAACGGCATCCTGGGCATGACCGGCCTGCTGCTGGAAACCAGGATGGACGAGGAGCAGCGCGGCTTCGCCGAAACGGTGCGCGAATCCGGCGAGGCGCTGCTGACCATCGTCAACGACATTCTCGACATCTCCAAGCTGGAGGCCGGCAAGTTCGAACTGGACATGCAGGACTTCGACCTGCTCGCCACGGTGGAAAGCGCCCTGGCTGTCATGGTCGCCAAGGCGCGCGAGAAGAACATCGACCTGGGCTGTTTTGTCGAGCCTGAGGCGCGCGGCGGCTATCACGGCGATGCGGCGCGCCTGCGCCAGGTGCTGCTCAACCTGCTCTCCAATGCCATCAAGTTCACCGAACGGGGCGGGGTCAGCCTGCTGGTGAAGGTGGCGCGGCTGGAAGATCCCGCCACCGGCCTGTCGCATCTGCGCTTTGAAGTTCAGGATTGCGGCATCGGCATTCCCAAGGCGACCTGCGAGCGCCTGTTCCAGAAATTCAGCCAGGCTGACAGTTCGGTGACCCGCCGCTATGGCGGCACGGGCCTGGGCCTGGCCATCTGCAAGCAGCTTGTCGAGCTGATGGGCGGGCGCATCGGCGTGGAAAGCCAGGTCGGCGTGGGTTCGACCTTCTGGTTCGAACTGTCGCTGGCGACCGCGCACAAGCCGGTGGTCGAGTCCGATACCGTCGCGGCGCACATCGCCGAGCTCAAGGTCCTGGTGGTGGACGACATCGCCATGAACCTCGACATCATGTCACGCCAGCTGGCCGCGATGGGCCTGCGCCATGTCTCGACGGCGCATGACGGATTTGCCGCGCTGGCCGAAGCGGAACGCGCCTGGCGTGCGGGCAAGCCCTACGACCTGATATTCCTCGACCATATGATGCCCGGCATGTCGGGCGGCGAGCTGGCGCGGCGGGTTCGCGCCAACAGCGATCTGGCAGGCGTGCGCCTGGTGGTCGTCTCCTCGGCAGGCGCCCGCAGCATGGCGCGCGAAGAAAGCCAGTTGCTCGACGCGCATATGGACAAGCCGGTGCGGCAGCACGAACTGCGCGACTGTTTCAACCGTCTCTATCGCATGACGCCGCAGGGCCGCGCGCCGGAGCCTGTCGCCGCGGTGCTTCCTCCCGTGCCGAAGGAAAGATCGCGTCTGCGCATCCTCCTGGCCGAGGACAACAAGATCAACCAGAAATACGCGCAGGCGCTGCTGGAAAAGCGTTTCCATCTCTCCATCGCTGAAAACGGCGTGCAGGCGGTCGAGCTGATGCGCAGCCAGGACTTCGACGTGGTGCTGATGGACATCCAGATGCCCGAACTGGACGGCCCCGGCGCGACCCGCCAGATTCGCGGCCTGCCCGCGCCCAAATGCCATGTGCCGATCATTGCCATGACCGCAAATGCCCAGCCCGGCGCGCGCGAGGAATATCTGGCGGCGGGCATGAATGACTATGTCACCAAGCCGATCAGC
>JAZKDV010000135.1:40497-41362 GCA_040387395.1 Pseudomonadota bacterium
TGACCCGCGCGTGTCCAGCGAAGGTCCAGCATCTGGGAATTCACGGTGGCTTGCACTTGGTCTTCGCCGAGATTGATTGCTTGCTGCATTCCCGCGTGCCCGGCCGCCTGGGCCGCCATCACAAAGTTTTTTTCCTGCATCTGTTCACCCAGGACGCCCGCGCCAATCTGGATGCCGCCGGCGCCAGCCTGGACGCCGGCGACCTGGCGGGTGCGGCGCGCCAGGTTCATGCCGTGGTTTCCTCGGCCGGCAATGTGGGCGCCCGGCGCCTGAGCGTGCTGGCGCGGGCGTTGGAAGCCTGCGCGAAATCCGGCGATCTTACCGCCGCGCGCGACATGCTGGGCGGTGCGCAGGATTGCCTCAAGGCCACCCAGGCCGAGATCGCCGCGGTCGCGAAAGCGCCGCAGGTGGCGGTCGCATAAGAAGTTCTGGTCTTGTTTCCGGCCCGCTCGCGCAATATCGCGGCGGCTGACTACTCCGCCGCGCTTCGCTGCAGTTTCTTCTGCGCGTACATCGCCTGGTCGGCACGCGCCATGGCGAGGTCGGGATTGTCGCCGGACTTCAATTCGAAGGCGCCATAGGCGAAGCTGACCGGAATGATCTGGCCGTCCCAGATGGTGGGCGAGGCTTTCAGCGCCTCGGCCAGCGTGTCGGCCTTCTTCAAGGCTTGCTCCTGGTTGGCATGGCTCAACAGCACGCCGAACTCGTCGCCGCCCAGCCGCCCGACGCAGTCGCTGTCGCGCACATGCCCCAGCAGCACGCTGGCGAAATGCGCCAGCACCGCATCGCCCGCGGCATGGCCGTGGGTGTCGTTGGTCTTTTTCAGGTGGTTGAGGTCGAAATAGATCAGCGAGGCCGAGAACAC
>JAZKDV010000135.1:41372-49429 GCA_040387395.1 Pseudomonadota bacterium
GTTGTAGCGACCGGTGAAGGCGATATCGCGCGTCAGCTCGCGCACAAAGGCGCGGCGGTTGAGCAGCGGCAGCATCCCGTCCTGGTCAGCGGTCTTTTCCACTTCGTCCAGCCGGGCGCGGGTCTGGGTCAGTTCGCGGCGCAAACTGTCCACTTCCGTCATCAATCCCATGATGGCGTCGCGCACGCGCGGGGTGAATTCGGCTTCGGGAATGCCCAGCACGCTGGCGGCGGGCGTCACGGAGTCCACGCGGCCAACGCCATCCGCCCCCTCGACGCGGCGGGCATAGGCGGCCTGGGCCACCGAGCGGGCGGGGCGGGCGGGGCTATTGCGGTCGACTTTCATGGCTGGCCTTCTGGCTCCCAAACCCTAGCGGGGACGGCTTTAAGAATGCGTTTATGATCCCCAACGAATGGTTAACGAGGGTTAAACTCCTCTTTCCTTGGGTTTTTTCGCCCCTATACTGCGCCGCTTCGCGAAGGCAGGGCCGCAGATGGCGATTCGAAGCACTCAAAAAAAGTCCGCTCTCCGCGCGGGGGGCAAAAGAGTTCAGGTCGGCATCATCATGGGCAGCCAGTCCGACTGGCCGACCATGAAGGCGGGCGCCGATATGCTGGACGCGTTGGGCATCGCCCATGAGACGCGCATCGTTTCGGCCCATCGCACCCCCGACCGCATGGCGGCCTATGCCAAGGAAGCCGAGGGGCGCGGCATCAAGGTGATCATCGCCGGCGCCGGCGGTGCGGCGCACTTGCCGGGCATGGTGGCCAGCATGACGACGCTGCCGGTGCTGGGCGTGCCGGTGCAAAGCCGTGCGCTGAAGGGTCTGGATTCGCTGCTGTCGATCGCCCAGATGCCGGGCGGCGTGCCGGTGGCGACCTTTGCCATCGGCGAAGCCGGCGCCAAGAATGCGGCGCTGCATGCCGCCGCGATCCTGGGCCTGTCGGACATCGGGCTGAAGCGCAAGCTGGATGGCTGGCGCGCCAGGCAAACGAAGTCTGTCGCCAAGTCTCCCAAATGAAGACGTTGAGCAAGCCGGTGCCACCGGGCGGCACCATCGGCATCATTGGCGGCGGGCAATTGGGCCGCATGCTGGCGCTGGCCGCGGCGCGTCTGGGCCTCAAGTCCTATATCTATAACGACGCGCCCGATGCGCCGGCCTTCCAGGTCACCAACCGGTCCATTGCCGCGCCTTATGACGATCTGGAAAAACTCGCCGCCTTCGCCGATGCCTGCGATGCGGTGACGTTCGAGTTCGAAAATCTTCCCGCTCATGCCATTGCCCATCTTGCCGATCACGTGGCCGTGCGTCCCGGCGCGGAGGCGCTGGCCATCACCCAGGACCGCTTGAGCGAAAAGACCTTTGTCGAAAAACTGGGGTTGAAGACCGCGCCGTTTTTCGATGTGACCTCTGCAAGCCAGGCGCGCGAAGCCTTCGGCAAGCTGGGGGCGCGCGGAATCCTGAAGACCCGGCGCTTCGGCTATGACGGCAAGGGCCAGGCCAAGGTCTCGTCGGCGGACGAAACCGCCAAGGCGTTCGAAAGCTTCAAGGGCGCACCCGCGATCCTGGAAGGCTTTGTCGATTTTGAATACGAAGCCTCGGTGGTGGCGGCGCGAGGCGCCGATGGCGGTTTCGCCGCTTACGATCCGCCCGAGAATGAACACGAAAATCACATCCTGCGACGTTCCACCGTGCCGTCGCGGCTTTCCGCCGCCAAGGTGGAAGAGGCCAAGATGATCGCCCGGCAGATCGGCGAAGCGCTGAACTATGTCGGCGTCTTTGCCGTCGAACTGTTCGTGGGCAAGGACGGCGCGCTGCTGGTCAATGAGATCGCGCCGCGCGTCCACAATACCGGCCACTGGACGATCGAAGCCTGCGCCTGTTCCCAGTTCGAACAGCATATCCGCGCCGTGGCGGGATGGCCTTTGGGTGATCCCGCCCGCCATACCGATGCGGTGATGGAAAATATCATCGGGGCGGAAGTCGACGCCTGGGAGTCGCTTGCCAAAACCGGTGCCTTGCATCTCTATGGCAAGGCGGAAAGCCGCCTGGGCCGCAAGATGGGCCATATCACCCGCGTGCGCCCGCGCGGCAAATAGGAGAAGCCACGATGACGCGGACGCTGATCGCCTTTGCTTTCATGGCCGGCCTTTGCGGTTCCGCAGCGGCCCAGGCGCCGGTTGATCCCACCGCTGCCGCCCCCGCGCCGAAATTCTCCGTCCAGACCAGCCGCTTGGGCGCGCTGGCGGCGGACCCGGCCGCCAAGGCCATTTTCCTCAAGCATTTCCCGGAAGTGGTGAACCATCCGCAGTTCAACGAAGGGGCGGACTTGACCATGCCGGAGGTTGTGCAGTATCTGCCCGACGTCGTGACGCCGGAAAAACTGGCCGCGATGGACGCCGAATTGAAAGCCCTGCCGTAATGATCCTGACGACCAAGCGCACCAAGTCGACCACCAAGCCCAACGGGGCTGGGATCGCGCGCGCTTAAACGCCAAGGACACGCGAAAGACCCAAGCCCCGCTCCAAACCGGACGGGGCTTTTTTATTGCCCCGCGGTGGTGAGCGAACAAGAACGGAATTTGAAGATAGTTGCGGTCTTGATGAGCCACCGCCGCAACTAAAAGACCAAGGAGATGAACGTGAAGAACAAGAATGTTGCGATTGTCGGCGCCACGGGCGCGGTGGGGCGCGAATTTGTCGGCTGCCTCGAAAGCCGCGGCGTGCCGCTGGCCTCGCTGAAGCTGCTGGCCAGCGCCCGTTCGGCGGGTCAGAAGCAGACCTTCCGCGGCCAGGACCTGGTGATCGAGGAGTTGAAAGAGGATTCCTTCAACGGCGTCGACATCGCGCTATTCTCCGCCGGCAGCGGCATCTCCAAGCAATATGCCCCCATCGCGGTGAAGGCCGGCGCAGTGGTCGTGGACAACTCGTCCGCCTTCCGCGCCGATCCGGCCATCCCGCTGGTGGTTCCGGAGATCAACGCCCATCGCATGAAGGATCACAAGGGAATCATCGCCAATCCCAACTGCGCCGCCATCACCACGCTGGTGCCGCTGTGGCCGGTGCACCAGGTGAACCCGGTGCGCCGTCTGATCATCTCGACCTATCAGGCGGCGTCGGGCGGCGGCGCGGCGCTGATGGAGGAGCTGGAAGAATCCACCCGCGCCTATCTGGACGGCAAGGAGTACGCGCCCAAGGTGGTGAAGTACCCCTATGCCTTCAATCTCTTCAGCCACAACACCGCGATCGACATGGACAGCGGCTATAACGACGAAGAGTCCAAGGTGATCAAGGAGACCAGGAAGATTTTCGAGGATGACCGCATCGCGGTGTCGGCCACCTGCATCCGCGTGCCGGTGCTGCGCGCCCATTCGGTGTCCATGACCTTTGAATGCGAGCGTCCCATCACGCCCGAAGAGGTCAAGGCGCTGCTGGCCAGGGCGCCGGGCGTGAAGCTGGTGGACGACTGGGCTAACAATTACTTCCCCATGCCCAAGGATGCGAGCGGTCAGGGCGATGTGCTGGCGGGCCGCATCCGCAAGGACCTGTCCGATCCGTCGGGCAAGTCGATCAGCATGTTCGTGGCCGCCGACCAGCTCTTGAAGGGCGCGGCGCTCAACGCGGTGCAGATCGCCGAGTTACTTTGACGGCTTAAGGAAATTGGCGAAGGCGGGGAAGTTCGAAAGGGTTTCTGCCGCCTTCGCCTTGAACTTCTCGAACTGCATCACATTGTCGATGCGGGCGGCGAGGAATGCCTCGGTCACTTTCTGATCCTCGCTGTCGTCGGTGAACCAGCGCATGGCGGTGGCGCCATAGACGCCAGCCAGGATGCCGCGCTTGGTGTAGAAATTGAAATCGGTGGAGGTGTCGCCCACGGCGCGCCACATCGCATCCACCGTTCGGTACATCAGCTTGGCGCCCAGCGCGGCATTCATCGGCAGCGACAGCATGGCGGCGGCGCGGCGCGCCGCTTCCTTGTGCGGCTTGAGCGAGTCCAGCCGCGCCCAGACGGCGGCGGCGATGCGCATCCGGATCTTCATCGCCTTCAGGTCCATGGCCGCCAGCTTTGCTTCCATCTGGTCGTCGGCCCAGACCGAATAGAATTCCACGAGGGCAGCGGGTCCGCCCTCGAACAGGCGCGCCACCTCCTGCCTGCTGACGCCCGCATCCTTGCCGGCCTTGTCCAGAACGGAATCGATAAAGCCGTCGAACGCCGCATGGGGCAGGGCTGCCATCAGCACCGCTTCGCGCAGTGCCTGGTCGTCCTTCTGTTCGGCTTGGGGCGCGTCGTCTTTCGGCGCCGCCTTCTTGCGAGGTTTCTTGGGCGTGTCGCTCATGAGGCCGTCTGCCCCTCATTGGAATGAAAGTGCCGGATTTCGGATTCAAAAATCAGCCGGTTCATGTCGCTGATCCGCGAGGTGTACAGCCGGCCGTCGAGATGGTCGCATTCATGCTGTACCACCCGGGCGTGAAAGCCGCGCGCCACCCGGTCGATCATCTCGCCGTCCAGCCCGACCCCGCGATACCGGATATGGGCGGGCCGCTCGACCCAGCCGCGCAGGCCCGGAACCGAGAGGCACCCCTCCCACCCGCCCTCGATTTCGGGGCCCAGAACCTCGATTTCGGGGTTGATAAGCACGGTTTGGGGGGCAGTGTGGTCAAAACGCTCCTCCTCGGACAGGCCGGGATCGGACCGCTCGCCGGGGGCCTGGAACACCACCACCCGCAGGGGAACATGGACCTGCGGGGCGGCCAGACCGGCCCCGTTGGCGTCGATCATGGTTTCCACCATGTCCTTGACCAGACGGCGTATTTCCGGGGATTTGGGGTCCTCCACGCGCCCAGCCGGGGTGGCCAGGACGGGGTGCCCCATGCGGGCGATTTTCAGGATTGCCATGGCCCAAATATGGGGGGAAATGGCCTTGGATCAAAGCCAAAGGGCCCGAAATCCGCAGGTTTACAGCCTATACCCCTTCTGGTATCACCCGCGCCTCAAATTTCCCGACCGGAGCCCGACTTTGCAGATCATCGTTCGCGACAACAATATCGACCAGGCGCTCAAGGCGCTGAAGAAGAAGATGCAGCGCGAAGGCATTTTCCGGGAGATGAAGCTGCGCGGCGCCTATGAGAAGCCCAGCGAAAAGCGCGCCCGCGAGCGCGCCGAAGCCGTGCGCCGCTATCGCAAGCTGCAGCGCAAGCGCATGCAGCGCGAAGGCCTGCTGCCGCGCTAGTCCGGTCTGAATGGAATTAAAAAAAGCCGCTCCTACGGGGCGGCTTTTTTGTTGGCGTCGTCGGCCTTTTTGGCCTTCTTTTTCTGGGTGACGTAATAGGTCGCCGCCGCGCCCACCGCCGCCGCGCCCAGCAGCAGCAATACGCCGCTCGGCCCGATCACCATGGTTTTCTGGACAAGGTCGTTGGCGGCCAGCGCCACTTCATCGACCGCCTGTTCCACCTGCTTCTTTTTACGGCGCCAAAACACTTCTTTTCCTTTTCGCGCGGTCGACGGCTCGCTATCGCTCGCCTGCCCGTCGCTTTATGTGCAGTCCGCGCAGACCGCCACTTCGACGGTGACGTGGGAAAGGTCGGGATGGCGGCGGCGCAGCACCGCCTTGATGTCTTCGGCATTGGTGACGCCGGGCGAGATCAGCGACACGATCAGGCCGTGGTGTCCCGGCCCCAGCCGCCACAGATGCAGGTCGGCGACCCGCGCGCCAACTTCACCTTCCAGCGTCTTGCGGATTTCCTGCGCTTCGTCCGGATCGGCCTCCGCATCCAGCAGCACCATGGCGCTGTCGCGGATCAGGCCATAGGACCACACGCCGATCACCGCCGCGCCCACCAGACCGCTGATGGGATCCAGGATCGCCAGGCCAAAATAATAGCCCGCGGCCAGCGCCACGATGGCCAGCACCGAGGTGACGGCATCGGCCAGCACATGCATGTAGGCGGCGCGCATATTGTTGTCGTGACCATGGCTGTGACCGCTTCCGTGATCGTGGCCGTGATGGGAATCCTTCAGGATCACGGCGCTGACCAGATTGACCACCAGCCCGATGATGGCGATCAGCAGGGCGTCGCCATAGCGCACATCGCCGGGCGTGATCAGGCGCTGGACGGATTCGAAGCCCACCGCCAGGGCTGTCAGGCCCAGGATGATGGCGCTGGTGAAGGCCGCCAGGTCGCCGAATTTGCCCGAGCCGAACGTGAAGCGGGCATTGGCCGCGTGACGCCGCGCCAGCCAATAGGCGCCGGCGGCGAGGCCAAGCGCCCCGACATGGGTCGCCATATGCACGCCGTCCGCCAGCAGCGCCATCGAGCCATAGGCAATGCCGCAGGCGATCTCCACCACCATAAACACGGCGGTGACGAGGGCGGCGAGGCGGGCGCGGGTTTCGGCCCGGCTGTGGCCCTGGCCCAGGAAGATGTGATCACGGGTCCAGATGCCATGGCCATGCGGATCGCTGTGCGGCGTCTCATGAGCATGGGCATTACCATGCTCATGGTCGTGCCCATGCTTGTGGTCATGCAGAGCGTGCCCATCTAAGGAATGATGCGAGGCCATGGCAGCAGTTTAGCGCGAAGGGGGCGGCGGCGCTACTCGGGAACCGTCAGGTTGGTGGCGGCGAGTTCATGTAACTCTGCACCAGCGAGCCGGCGATCAGCCGCCACCCGTCCACCAGCACGAAAAAGATCAGCTTGAAGGGCAGGGAGATGATCACCGGCGGCAGCATCATCATACCCATACTCATCAGGATCGAGGCCACGGCCATGTCGATGATCAGGAATGGCACGAAAATCAGGAAGCCGATCTCGAAGGCGCGCTTGAGCTCGCTCAGCATGAAGGCGGGCGCCAAAGTGGTCACGGCGACCTGGGCCGGATCGTTGGTCGGCTTGACCTTGGCCATGTCGGCGAACAGCTTGAGGTCGGCGGCGCGCACATGCGCCAGCATGAACTTCTTCATCGGCACCAGGGCTGCGGTAAAGCCCTGCTCGGTGGTCATGGTGTTGGCCATCATCGGCTTGATGCCCTGATTGTAGGCGTCTGTCAGGGTTGGCGTCATCACGAAGAGCGACAGGAACAGCGACAGCGAAATGATGACGCTGTTGGGCGGGCTCTGCTGCAGACCCAGCGCCGTGCGCAGCAGCGACAGCACCACCACGATGCGCACAAAGCTGGTCATCATGATCAGGATGGACGGCGCGACGGACAGCACCGTGACCAGCGCCACGATCTGCAGCATGCGGTCGGTGAACATGCCGGTGCCGTTCAGGTCGATGGTCAACCCGCCGGGCGCGGCAGCGGCCGGTGCGGCGGCAGCCTGGGCGAAAGCGGCGTCAGGCATCATCGCCAACAGCATCACGGTCAGCAGCAGCAAATAGGGGAGGGCGCGCTTTATAAGTGTCACGGCGCGGCAACTTCGCTTTTGGCGGCGATGCCGCTTTCGATCACGCTGGCGCCTTCGGGCGTGGACAGCACCAGATGTTCGACATTGTCGCGGCGTACGATGAAAAGCCGCTGGCGCGGCCCCACCATCAAAGTCTCGACGATGGCCAGGCGCTTGTCGGCCGCCGCCCTGGTGACGCCGGGCACGCCGAAGCGGCGGGCGAGAAGGCCGGCGCCGCCGACCATGGCCAGCACCAGCAGCAGGGCGCCGAAATAACGAAGGACATCGATGAATTCCATGATCGTGATTAATAACGATCAACCTTAATCACGAGTTAAACGGAGGAAAAAAGTGCCGGGCAAAAATTGCTCGTTGTTAAGGCGCGCTTAAGCATGACGGCCCCATGTTGGGCGTGAAGAACAAGGCTAACAAAAGGTTTACGTCATGAACCTGCCCGATGCACCGCTGCTTTCCATGCTGCGCGACCGCATGACATGGCTGCACCAGCGCCAGGACCTGCTGTCCCAGAACGTCGCCAATGCCGACACGCCCGGCTATGTCGCACGCGACCTCAAGCCGATGGATTTCGCGCAAGCCCTGAAGGGCGCCGGCCCCGCCAAGGGCAGCAGCATGATGGTCACCAACACGCGCCATATCAGCCTGTCGCGCGCG
>JAZKDV010000136.1:0-3977 GCA_040387395.1 Pseudomonadota bacterium
ACAAATACGAGAAGAAGCGCGGCCGATGCGGGTCTTCGTGCATGTAGCCGATGGAATAGAGGTGGACCAGCGACGACACGCCCGTCACCACCACCAGCATCACCGCGGTGATGCTGTCGACCCGCACGGTCCAGTCGGCCACGAAGCTGCCGGAATGAATCCAGGGCAGGACCTGCAGAATCTGGGTCTCGCCGCCGCCCATCGCCACTTGGCCGAACGCCAGGACCGATAGCGCCGCCGAGGCGAACAGCAGGCCGGTGGTCACCAGCTCGCTGACACGGGCGCCGATCACGCGGCCGAACAGGCCCGCGATCGCGGAGCCCAGAAGCGGCAGGAAGACGATGGCGGCGTACATGTCAGCCCTTCATCATGTTGACGTCCTCAACCGCGATGGTGCCGCGGTTGCGGAAATAGACGACCAGGATGGCCAGGCCGATGGCGGCTTCGGCCGCGGCCACGGTCAGGATGAACAGCGCGAAGACCTGGCCCACAAGGTCGCCCAGATAGACGGAGAAGGCGACGAAATTGATGTTCACCGCCAGCAGGATCAGCTCCACCGACATCAGGATGATGATGATGTTCTTGCGGTTGAGGAAAATGCCCAGCACCCCGATGGTAAAGAGGATCGCGGCGACGGTGAGATATTCGGTGAGACCTATCATCAGGCGCGCTCCTCTGAGCCTTGGCCCGGCTTGATGTCGACCATGTCCACCGCCATGGCGGCGGTGCGGGCGTTCTGCTCGGAAATCACCTGGCGGCGCACGCCGGGGCGCGAACGCAGGGTGAGCACGATGGCGCCGATCATGGCGACCAGCAGCACCAGGCCCGCGATCTGGAAGTAATAGACATAGTCCGTGTAGAGGATGCGCCCCAGCGCCTCGGTATTGGTGATGCCTGCCGGGGTGGCGCTGGCGAGCGCGGATTGCGCCGCAGGCTTCAGCACCCAGACGCTGCCCGCCATCACCAGTTCGGCCACCAGGATCAGGCCGATCAGCGCGCCGAACGGCAGATACTGCAGGCTGCCGCGCTTGAGTTCGGCGAAGTCGATGTCCAGCATCATCACCACGAACAGGAACAGCACGGCGACCGCGCCGACATAGACCACGATCAGGATCATCGCCAGGAACTCGGCTCCCAGCAGAACAAACAGGCCGGCGGCGTTGAAGAAGGCCAGAATCAGGAACAGCACGGAATGCACGGGATTGCGCCCGGCAATGACCATGACCGCGCTGGCGATCAGGATCGCCGAGAAGAAGTAGAAGGCTATTGCTTCAAACATTCCGTTTCCCTGCCCTAGCGGCCCAATGGCCTAACGATAAGGCGCGTCCAATTCCAGATTGCGGGCAATTTCCCGCTCCCAGCGATCGCCATTCGCGAGCAGCCGGTTCTTGTCGTAATAGAGTTCTTCGCGCGTCTCGGTGGAGAACTCGAAGTTCGGGCCTTCCACAATGGCGTCCACCGGGCAGGCTTCCTGGCAGAAACCGCAATAGATGCACTTCACCATGTCGATGTCGTAGCGGGTGGTGCGGCGCGAACCGTCTTCACGCGGCTCGGCCTCGATGGTGATGGCCTGGGCCGGACAGATCGCCTCGCACAGCTTACAGGCGATGCAGCGTTCTTCGCCATTGGCATAGCGGCGCAGCGCATGCTCGCCGCGGAAGCGCGGGCTGAGCGGACCCTTTTCAAAGGGATAGTTCAGCGTCGCCTTGGGAGCGAAGAAATAGCGCATGGTCAGGATGAAGCTCTGGATGAACTCCCAGAAGAAAATCTGACGCGCGGTGCGATCGAAATTCATGGTCAATCCTACAGGTGCGGGCGAACGAAGAGCACCCAGCCCGCCGTCACCACCACCCACAAAAGCGACGTCGGCAGGAACACCTTCCAGCCCAGACGCATCAACTGGTCATAGCGGTAGCGCGGCACCATGGCCTTCACCATCGCGAACATGAAGAAGAAGAAGCAGATCTTGATCAGGAACCAGAAGATTCCCGGAATGGCGTTCAGCGGCCAGATGTCCAGCGGCGGCAGCCAGCCGCCCAGGAACAGGATCGAGCACATCGCGCACATCAGCACGATGGCGAGATACTCGCCCAGGAAGAACAGCAGGAAGGGGGTGGAGGAATATTCCACGAAGAAACCCGCCACCAATTCGCTTTCCGCTTCCACCAGGTCAAAGGGCGGGCGGTTGGTTTCCGCCAGCGCCGAAACGAAGAAGATCGGCAGCATGGGGAACAGGATGGAGAAAACATTCCAGCTCAGCAGCGAGAAGCCGGCTTGGGCCTCCACGATCTTGGTCAGGTTCAGCGAACCGGCGAACAGCAGCACGGTGATGATGACGAAGCCGATCGAGACTTCGTACGACACCATCTGGGCCGCGGCGCGCAGGGCCGACAGGAAGGGATATTTCGAATTCGACGCCCAGCCGGCCATGATGATGCCGTAGACGCCCAGCGACGACATGGCGAACAGGTACAGGATGCCCACATTGATGTCGGCCACCACCCAGCCCTTGTCCAGCGGCACCACCGCCCAGCCGGCAAAGGCCAGGACCACGGTGACCAGCGGGGCCAGCATGAAGACGACCTTGTTGGAGCCCGCCGGGATGATAACTTCCTTCAGCAGGAACTTGGTCAGGTCGGCGAAGGTCTGCAACAACCCGAAAGGACCCACCACGTTGGGACCACGGCGCATCTGCACCGCCGCCCAGATCTTGCGGTCGGCCAGCAGCAGGTAGGCGATCAACACCAGCAGCACCACGTCGAAGATCAGGATCGACAGGAACTGGCTGACGAACCACGCGAAGGAGTGGTTCATCCCAAGACCGGTGAAGAGATCGGTGAAGATCATTATTCCGCCGCCATCTTGCTGGAGCCGGAAACAAACTCGCGGCTGCACTGCGCCATGGTCTCGCTGGCGCGTGCCACCGGATTGGTCAGGTAGTAATCGCCTATGCCCGGCGTCACCGGGCCATTGTCCAGCGCGCCGCTTTCACCGATTCCGCCCCAGGTCGCGGCTGCCGTGTCGGCATGGACCGGCGCTTCATTCAGCGCGGCAAAATGCGGCGCCTGCTTTTCAAGCGCAGCGATCAGCGCGGCGCGGTCGTCATAGGGCAGTTTCACGCCCAGCACTTCGGACAGCGCCCGCAGGATGGCCCAGTCTTCCTTGGCCTCGCCCGGCGGGAAGGTGGCGCGGCGGCCGCGCTGCACCCGGCCTTCGAAGTTCACATACAGGCCGTCCTTTTCCGTATAGGCGGCGCCCGGCAGGATGACGTCGGCATGATGGGCGCCGGCATCGCCGTGACTGCCCTGATAGACGATGAAGGCGCGGCCCAGATGGGCGACATCGAATTCGTCGGCGCCCAGCAGATATATAAAGTCGATCTCGCCCTTCTGCGCGCCATCGACGATGCCGGCAACGTCGCGGCCATTGGCGCCCGGCAGGAAGCCGAGATCCAGCGCGGCCACGCGCGACGCGGCAGTGTGCAGGATGTTGAAACCGTTCCAGCCGCCCTCGGACGCCGTGCCCGCCGGACCGATCATGCCGCTGTCGCCGGCGATCTTCGCTGCCAGTTTCAAAATCGCCGCGCCGTCCCTGCGGGTCAGCACGCCCGACCCCAGCACGATCATCGGGCGCTTGGCATCGCCCAGCACCTTGGCGAAGGCATGGCCGCCATTGGCGATCTGCTCCAACACCGCAATGTCGGTGCCGAGCTGTTCCACCGGATAGGTCAGGTCCACGGCCGGGCCGATATTGGCGACCTTCAAGCCGCTGGCCAGCCAGGCCTTGCGGATGCGCGCGTTCAGCACCGGCGCATCCCAGCGCGGATTGGCGCCCACCAGCAAAATCGCGTCGGCGGCTTCCACGCCGGCGATGGTCGAATTGAACAGGTAAGTCTGGCGGGGGATCTTCTGGCCAGAAGAATTGGCGGAAATCTTCGCGCCATCCTGGCGGCAATCGATGTTGGCGACGCGCAAGGC
>JAZKDV010000136.1:3990-5006 GCA_040387395.1 Pseudomonadota bacterium
TCTTCGGCGGCCGCGAGGTCGCCGACAATGGCGGCCATGCGCTCGGGCTGGGTGTCCTTAACCTTGGCGGCAATGGCAGCAAAGGCTTCGGCCCAAGTCGTGGGCTTCAGCTTGCCGCCGGTGCGCACATAGGGACGATCGAGGCGCTGGCGCGAAAGCCCGTCACAGGCATGGCGCGCCTTGTCGGAAATCCATTCCTCGTTGATCTCTTCGTTCAGGCGCGGCAGCACCCGCATCACCTGCGGCCCGCGCGTGTCGACGCGGATGTTGCAGCCCTGCGCGTCCATCACATCGACGCTTTCGGTCTTGCGCAGTTCCCAGGGACGCGCATTGAAGGCGTAAGGCTTGGACGTCAGCGCGCCCACCGGGCACAGGTCCACCACATTGCCGGAGAGCTCGGACGCGAACGCCTTTTCCAGATAGGTGGTGATTTCCATGTCCTCGCCGCGGCCCGTCGCGCCCAGGTCCGGCACGCCCGCCACTTCGGTGGCGAAGCGCACGCAGCGGGTGCACTGGATGCAGCGGGTCATGATGGTCTTGACCAGCGGGCCCATATACTTGTCTTCGACGGCGCGCTTGTTCTCGTTGAAGCGGTGGAAGGCGGCGCGGCCATAGCCCATCGCCTGGTCCTGCAGGTCGCACTCGCCGCCCTGGTCGCAGATCGGGCAATCCAGCGGATGGTTGATCAGCAGGAATTCCATCACCCCTTCGCGCGCCTTGCGGGCGTAGGGCGAAGTCGTGTTGATCTTGGCCGGCGTGCCGTCCTTGTTGGGGAAGATGTCCTTGACCTGCAGCGCGCAGGACGCCTGCGGCTTGGGCGCGCCCACCCATTCCACCAGGCACATGCGGCAATTGCCGGCGACCGACAGCCGTTCATGGAAACAGAAGCGCGGAATTTCCGCGCCGGCCTGCTCGCAGGCTTGCAGCAGCGTCAGGTTCTCTTCCGCTTCGACTTCCTTGCCGTCAACGATCAGCTTGCGCGTGGCCATGGCTTACTCCGCCGCCATTTTGGAAAA
>JAZKDV010000137.1:0-416 GCA_040387395.1 Pseudomonadota bacterium
GACTCGCCGCAGATGGCGGACGAATTGCTTGCGCTGGTTCTGGCCGGCACCAAGACGGCAACCTGCGGCGCGTTGCGAGATTTTCCCGATGCTGGCGCGCGACCGCAGGTCGGCCGCCGCGATGTCGTGCTGAACGGTCAGGGCAGGCGGGCGGCGCTGATCGAAACCGTCGAAGTGACGGTTTGCCGCTTCGATCAGGTCGATGAGAAGTTTGCTTTCGAGGAAGGCGAGGGTTCGCGGACCCTTAGCGAATGGCGGGAAAGTCATCGCGTCTATTTCGAACGCAATGGCGGCTTTTCGCCGGACATGGACCTGCTGTGCGAGCGGTTCCGCCTGATCGAAATTCTATCCTAGGCTTTTGCTACGCCGATCTTCTTCGCCCACCAGGCGGTGATCAACGGCACGAACAGCATGGT
>JAZKDV010000137.1:426-2575 GCA_040387395.1 Pseudomonadota bacterium
CGGTGGCAAACGGCGCGGCCTCGGCATAAGCCGGGTTGGCGCTGGCGACCAAAGCCGGCACCGCCGCCGCGTTGCCGGCGGTGGCTGATGCGGCAAGCCCCGCCACGCCATTGCCGCGGCTGATCTTGTCCGCCAGGAACATCACCGTGCAGGACACGGTCAGGATCGCAAAACCCAGCGCAATGCCCAGCAGCCCCGCGCGCCACACCATGGTCAGGTTGAGCGACGCGCCGATGGCGAAGGCAAAGAACGGGATCAGCGCCGGCGCGGCCTTGCCCAGGAAATCGCGCATGTTCTTGTCGAGGTTGCCGAGCGCCACGCCCACCAGCAGCGGCAGGATCGCGCCCAGCAGCGTCTGCCAGGGAAACATGAACAGCCCGCCCAGCGTCATCATGGTGATGAAGGGGCCGGACTCCAGCGACATCACCGAATAGGCGGCGACATCCTGCGGCCGCCCGTAACGCCCCATCAGCGCCATGTAGAGCCCGCCATTGGTGTCGTTGATCGCGGCGACCACCGCCAGCGTCGAGAGCCCGGCGAAGAATCCCGCCTTGACCGGCTCCACGCCCAGGAAATGTCCCAGCACCATGGCGGCGGCCACGCCCATGCCGACCTTGGCCGCCAGCAGCACGCCGCCTTTTCCGGCCACGTGCGGCAGCGATTCAAACGGAATGGTGGCGCCCATGCAGACGTAAAACACCGCCAGGATGGGCAGCGCGCCGGTGAACAGCGCCCCGGTGAAGGAGCCGAAGAAACTGCCCGCGCCGGGGGCGAAGGTGGCGATGGTGGCCCCCAGCGCCAGGGGCACGATCACCATGCCTCCCGGAATGCGTTCCAGGCTGTGCTTGATCGGCAGCTGCATGGCGGTGGCCCCCAAAGTTTTTAAGCTTTTCCCAGCTTTAGCGCCCTTTTGGGAACCTGCCCAGCGCCGTCCTGACCTGACCAATTGTCGGCCTGTTAACGCTCTCCAAAGGGCTGGGACCTTAGATTTGGGGCTGATTTTACGGGACCAAAGCCCATGCCGGGCCAACATGCGCGCGCGCGCAAAGCCAGCGGATTGCTTGCCAGGTATTCCGACACCTTCGGCGAGATGCAGCTGCGCAAGTATACCGAGCGCGCCATCCGCGCGGCCCGCGCCGAAGCCGAACTCAACTCCCGCTCCAAGTCGCCTTCCTGTCGACCATGAGCCACGAGCTGCGCACGCCGCTCAACGCCATCATCGGCTTCTCGGACATCATCCGCCAGCCCGGCGCCACCACGCCGGCGCAGGCCAGCGACTATGCCGAGCATATCGCCAATGCCGGACGCCGACTGCTGAATGTCGTGTCGGACGTGCTGGACATGTCGCGGCTGGAATCGGGAAGCCTGACGCTGGAGATGCTGCCGCTCTACATCGGCGATGTGCTGGAGGTCGCGGTGGAAAATGCCGGGCCGCTATTCGCCGCCAAGCAGCAAACGGTGGATCTGCGCATGGAAGCCGATCTGCTGGACATCAGCGGCGACCCCAAAAGGCTTCGCCAGCTTTTCGACAACTTGCTCTCCAATGCCAGCAAGTTCACGGGCGAGAAGGGCCGCATCCTGGTGATGGCCAAGGCGGCCAAGGGCGGCGGCGTCACCATCGCCATCGCCGATACCGGCGTCGGCATGACCCATGAGCAGATCGTCCTCGCCCTGAAGCCCTTCGCCCAGGTGCAGGGCCATCTCGCCCGTACCCAGGAAGGCACGGGCCTGGGCCTGCCGCTCGCCATGGGCATCGCCAAGCTGCATGGCGGCAGCCTCTATCTCGACAGCCAGCCGGGCGCCGGCACCACCGCCGTGGTGACCTTGCCGCGCGCCGTCTCCGCCACCACATCGTCGCAGACCGGAAAAGTCGCATGACCCTGCATATCGAAAAGCCCCCCACTTCGGCATCTTCCGCCTCCACGCCGCCCACGGCCACGCCATCGGCGCCGCCGTTCCGCGAACGCCGCGGCACCCCCGCCGCGCCGCCGATCCGCCTGGCCCATATCGTGTCGGTATCCGGCAGCCATGCCGTCGCCGTGCTGGAACGCAGGACGCCATCAACAATGACGCCCGCGTGCAGATCGGCGCCTTGATCAAGGTGATCACGCCGACCAGCGCCGCCATGGGCGTGATCACCGCCATCAGC
>JAZKDV010000138.1:0-360 GCA_040387395.1 Pseudomonadota bacterium
TCGGCTGGCTGTCGGACAAGATCGGACGCAAGCCCATCATCCTGGGCGGCTGCCTGCTGGCGGCGCTGACCTATTTCCCGCTGTTCCACGCCCTGACCGCGGCCGCCAATCCGGGCCTGGCGGAGGCATCGAGCCGCGCCCCCATCACCGTCATCGCCGATCCGGCAGATTGCGCCTTCCAGTTCGATCCGGTGGGCAAGGCCGCGTTCAATTCCTCCTGCGACATCGCCAAATCCTATCTGGCGCGCGCCGGTTTGCCCTACCGCAATGAAGCCGCGCCATCCGGCACGCTGGCGCGGGTGACGGTGGGCAATGCGGCGCTGGCATCGTTTGACGGCCATGCGCTGGAAAAGGGTGAAC
>JAZKDV010000138.1:370-4875 GCA_040387395.1 Pseudomonadota bacterium
CGATCGCCGCCATGCTGGTGGAGATGTTCCCCGCCTCCATCCGCTACACCTCGATGAGCTTGCCCTATCACATCGGCAATGGCTGGTTCGGCGGCTTCCTGCCCACCACCTCCTTCGCCATGGTGGCGGCCAGCGGCGATATCTTCTACGGCCTCTGGTATCCGGTGATCGTGGCAGGGCTCACATTCGTGATCGGGCTCTTCTTCATCCGCGAGACCCGGCATGCCAATATCGATGCATGATCCGAGAGGCAAAGCTTCCCGCTGACGAACCGGCCATCCTGTCCTTCATCAACGGACTGCAGGATTACGAGGCCGCCTTCGAACCCAATCGCCGCCGCGATCCCGCCTTTGCCGTGGAGCATTGGCGCGACGCCCAGCATCGCTGTGCCGAAAAGCACGGCATCCTGCTGATCGCCGAGGATGCGGGAAGGGCGGTTGGCTGGGCCTTCGCCTACGAGGAACATGGCGAACTCTTTATCGCCGAGCCGGAGCGCCGCCACGGTTTCCTGGCGGAAATCTTCGTGATGCCCGAGGCGCGCGGCAAGGGGCTGGGCCGGGCGTTGATTGCAGGGTGTGAGGACTGGGCACGCGGGCGCGGCCATCAGCTGCTGACCATCGGTGTGTTGGCCGGGAATGCCCGCGCCATCCGGGCCTATGAAGGCGCGGGCTATGCGCCCTACACAGTGATGATGCGCCGCTATCTGTCTTGAATCCCCGTCCGGGTCACTTAGATTAAGGGTGCGGGGACGACCCTGCATTTTCCCACACACCGACCGGGACGGCCCGGCTCTTTTCAGGAGAGCCGTCATGGCCTGGTTTTATCTTCTGCTCGCGGGCGCCCTCGAAATCGTCTGGGCTTACTACCTGAAGCAATCGCAGGGCTTCACCCGCACTGTGCCGACGCTGATCACGCTGGTATCGCTGGTGGCCAGCCTGGTGTTCCTGTCTTTGTCGCTGCGCGCGCTGCCGCTGGGCACCGCCTACGCGATCTGGACCGGGATCGGCGCGGTTGGCACGTTTGTGCTGGGCATCGCGCTGTTGGGCGAACCGGCCAACGCCATGCGTCTGGCGGCGGCAGGACTGATCGTCAGCGGGCTGGTGCTGATGAAACTGTCGGCATGAGCGCGGCTACTTCAGCCCGCCCATTTTACCGATCTCTTTCCACTCTTTGTCGCGCACCGGCTGCACCGACAGGCGGAAGCTTTTGACCAGGCTCATCTCGGCCAGCTTGGGATTGGCCTTCACTTCCGCCAGCGTTACCGGCTTGGGCATGTCCTTGACCGCCTTGACGACGACGAGGCCGAACTTGCCGGCCTCGTCGGTGGGATCGGGACGGTATTCGCCGATCACCTCGACGATGCCCACGATCCGCTTCTCATCGCCGGTGTGATAGAAGAAACCCAGATCGCCCTTCTTCATCGCCTTCATGTTGCCGGCCGCGGTCCAGTTGCGCACGCCGCTCCAGGGCTCGCCCTTGGCGCCTTTCTTCTTCTGCTGATCCCAGGAGAAGGTTTCCGCTTCGGTCTTGAACAACCAGTAGGCCATTACTTTCGCCTTCTTATTTTTCGACTTTGAGGGGCCGTGCCATCAGCCGCAGCACCGCTTCGCCCGGCGGCAGCGCGCCGCTGAGCAGGTCCGCCATCGCCTCGGCAATGGGCATCTCGATGCCCGCCATCCTGGCGCGGGCCACCAGCGCCGGCGCGGTGGCGGCGCCTTCCGCCAAGGGCTGGCCGGGCGCGCTGAGATCGGCCACGGTTTTCCCCGCGCCCAGTTCGGTGCCGAAGGAGAAGTTGCGCGAGGATTTGCTGGTCGCGGTCAGCACCAGGTCGCCCAGGCCCGACAATCCCATCAGGGTTTCGCGTTTGGCGCCCAGCGCTTCGCCCAGCCGCGCCAGTTCGGCAAAGCTGCGCGCCAGAAGCGCGGCGCGGGCATTTTCGCCCAGCCCCATGCCTTCCACCACGCCGCAGGCGATCGCATAGACATTCTTGGCCGCACCGCCCAGCGCCACGCCGGTGAGATCGTCGCTGGCATAGGGACGGAAGGTTGCCGAACCCAGGCTGGCCTGCAGCTGCCCGGCCAGATCGCCTTTGGCGGCGATGGTGACGGCGGTGGGAAGGCCGCGCGCCACATCGCGCGCGAAGGACGGTCCCGACAGGATCGCGGCCGCAGCCTGCGGCGCGGCGGCGGCCAGCACTTCGGTCACCAGCTTGCCGCTGCCCTGCTCGATGCCCTTGGCGCAGATCACCAGCGGATGGCCATCACGCAGAAGCGGTTTCAGGTGATCGGTAAAGCCGTGCAGCACCTGTGCCGGAACCACCAGCAGCAGCGCATCGGCCTGGGCCGCCTCGGCCAGGTCGCCGGTCGCGATCAGCTCCTTGGGCAGCGTCACGCCGGGCAGGAAACGGTTTTCGCCGCGCGCCTTGATGGAGGCCAGGACATCGTCCTCGCGCACCCAAAGCGTGGTTTTGCGGCCAGCGGCCAGCGCCGCCAGCGCCAGGGCGGTGCCCCAGGCGCCCGCGCCCAGGACTGCGATATGGGACAAGGGGGAAATAGACATCGATCCGTTGGTTGCTTATTCAGCTTTGGACCCTATCTTGCCCGGGTATGGCCGCAAAGCCGGGTTCCGCGTCACGTGCCCGATTTTCTCCCCATTGTCCTGTGAGTGTCGAAAGATGCGCCGTTTTCCCATCCTGATTGCCGCTTTTTCCATCCTGTGCCTGACCGGCGCGGGCCAGCCCATCCCGCAGCGCATGTTCCAGTCCTACAGCGCCCAGGACAAAGCACGCCTCGACCAGATCAGCGCCTATCTGAACAGCATCCGCACCCTGCGCAGCGAGTTCGTCCAGATCGGGCCGGAGGGCAGCGCCGAGCAGGGCGAGCTCTATATCGAAAAGCCGGGCCGCGTCCGCTTCGCCTTCCGTCCGCCCAATCCGGTGAGCATCGTCGCCACGGGCGGCCGCATCTATGTGAAGAATGCCCGCCTCAACACTTTGGACAATTGGGATCTCGACGATACGCCCCTGGGCCTGCTGCTCAATGAGAAGGTCGACCTGGCGCGCAACAAGGCGGTGCTGGGCGTGACCGAGCAGGATGGCGCGCTGATCGTGCGGGCCCGCACCAGCACCAACCGCAACAATTCCAACATCACGCTGGTCTTCTCCGCGCCCGCCATCGAGCTGCGGCAGTGGACGGTGAAGGACAATCAGGGCGGCACCACCACCGTGGCGCTGCAGGGCGCGCAAACCGGCGGCAGCCTGGACCAGGCGCTGTTCGCCGTGCCGGTCAAGGCCGTCAAAGTCAAGCAAAGCAGCCGGTAATGCCCGTCGTCGGGCTGATAACCGACCGTCGCATCTTTGACGGCATGCCCACGCATCAGGCCAATGACGAATATGTCACCGCCATCCGCGATGGCGCGGGCGCGCTGCCGCTTCTGATTCCTTCGACCGATGCGCCTCTGGCGATCGGCGACATACTGGCCGCGGTGGACGGGCTGCTGTTCACCGGCGCGCCGTCCAATGTCGAACCGTCGCAGTATGGTGGCGCCGGTGCGCGGTCCGGCACAGAACTGGACGCGGCGCGCGATGCCACCACGCTGCCTTTGCTCATGGCGGCGATCGATCGCGGCGTCCCGGTGCTGGCCATCTGCCGCGGCTTTCAGGAGCTCAATGTCGCCCTGGGCGGCAGCCTGTTTCAGCATGTCCATGAGGTTCCGGGCCGGCTGGATCACCGCGAGCCGCAAAGCGACTCGCGCGATGTGGAATATGCCCCCGCCCATGCGGTGCAGTTCGCGCCGGGCGGCGTCTTGGCGCGCCTGACCGGGCAGGCGGACGCCATGGTCAATTCGCTGCATCATCAGGGCGTGGACCGGCTGGCGCCGGGGCTGAAGGTGGAGGCGACGGCGCCCGACGGTCAGATCGAAGCCGTCTCCATGCCGGGTGCGCCGGGCTTTCTGCTGGGGGTGCAATGGCATCCGGAATGGCGCTGGGCGCAAGATCCGCTCAGCCGCGCCATCTTTCAGGCTTTCGGGACCGCCTGCCATCCCTAGTTCTCCGCGCCGCCACGGCCGTCTGGCATCGATTTACTCCGTTCTAACCGGGCGCGTGGCAGGCTGCGGGATCGGGGGGACGCCATGCCGCATCGTGCTCGACTTCTGGGCTTTTGCTTCACCAATGCCGACTTTCTGTTCGAGATGGATGCCCAGGGCACCATCCTGTTCACGGCTGGCGCGGCCAATGATCTGGTGCAGGAAAGCGGTGACGTCCTGGTCGGGCGTTCCGCGGCCCGGCTGTTCAAGCCGTCGGAAGAAAGAAAACTGGCCGCCTTCATTAAGCTGCTCAAATGCGGCGAACGGGCTGGCCCCTACACGCTGACTCTCGCCACCGGTGCGCAGGCCAACCTGGCGATGTTCCGCCTGCCGGAGAACGGCGCGAACATCTCCTGCAGCCTGGCGCGGCCAGGCACGGGCGCGGCGGTCCTGGCCGGCATCGATCCCGTAACAGGTCT
>JAZKDV010000138.1:4885-10545 GCA_040387395.1 Pseudomonadota bacterium
AGCATCGGCGCATCGCTGGAAGCGTCAGGCGCCAGCACCGCCGGACGCATTTCGGAAACCAGTTTCGGCGCGCTCGCACCCATGGCCAGCGGCGATCTGGGCCTGGCCGGCAAGATTGCCGCTGCGATCGCGGCCAATGGCCTGCAGGCGCCGGCGATAGACGAAAGCCGGATCGGCCTTCAGGGTTCGGGCCTCTCGCCGGAGCAGCGCATGCTGTCCTTGCGGTACGTGGTCGAGAAATTCGCCGAGACCGGCAAGGTCGAGCGCGGCGCCCAGGACCTTGCCGCAACCTTTTCCAGGATGGTGCAGGAAACCCAGAAGCGTCTGGCCGACATGATGCGCACGGTTGAGAAGGGCGATTTCAATATCGCCTACCAGCCGATCTGCGATCTGGTGACGCGCAAGGTCTCGCATTACGAGGCGCTGGTGCGCTTCACCAATCCCGAAGGCACGGGCGAAACCGTCAAGTTCATCGAAGCGCTTGGCATCGCGAATGCCTTCGATCTTGCAATCGCGACCAAGGTTCTGGACATGATCGAGCAGGCCGATGTTCATGTCGCCTTCAACATTTCGGGCGCGACCATTGCCTCGCCGGCCAGCTTCGGCATGCTGGCCGAGATCCTCGCCCGGCGCCGCAAGCTCGCGCCGCGCACCCTGATCGAGATCACCGAAACCGTGGGCATCACCGATCTGGAAAGCGCGGGCAAGGCCATCGCGGCCCTGCGCAAGATGGGCTATCGCGTCGGGCTGGATGACTTTGGGGCCGGGAGCGCGTCGATCAATTACCTGCACGCCTTCCAGGTGGATTTCGTCAAGTTCGACGGCGCCATGGTCGTCAAGATGGGAAGTTCCCCGCGCCATGACGCGCTGTTGTCCGGGCTGGTGAAGCTCTGCCGTGATCTCGGTGTCACGACCATCGCCGAATGGATCGAAAGCAAGGACATGGCGGGCAGGGCGACCGAGATGGGTTTTCATCATGGCCAGGGCAAATGGCTGGGACCGCCGATTCTGGAAATTGCCGCACCCGCCGGCCGGCGCCAGGCCAGCTGGGGCTGAGGCCGCTGCGGCGGCGGCGTCCGCCGATTCCGCGAGATTCCGCCTTTTTCAGCAAAACAAATGTGGCAAAATTGCTATTGTCACTCTAAAAATGATGTAATTCTTCAAAATACCGAATTTTCTTGAAACCTGTTGCATTCCTGCATAGTTTACTCCTCGAAGACGGCCTTGAGCTGCTGGCACTGCCCCCCGCTCGCTTTCAGCTCCCGTCTTCGCTGAGGCTCCGGTCATCCCCTCCCGGAAGCTTCTCGCGCTATTAAGGCGCATCTAGCCCCCGGCCTCGCGCCGGGGGCTTTTTTTTGGCGCTAGCTAGCTGGCAACCCGTCTCAGCGTCAGGCTCAGGCGTCCCCCGCCGGACAGCAAACGCGAGGTCCCCGGCTTGATCCGGTCTATGCCGTGATAGGCCACCCGGGCCGGGCCGCCGAACACGATCACATCCCCCGATGCCAGGCTGACGCTGCTGGTCTTGCCGCCGCGTGCGGCCCCGCCAATGCGGAAGAGGGCGGTGTCGCCCAGCGACACCCCGATCACCGCGGCGCTGATGTCCTTCTCGTCGCGGTCCTGATGCAGGCCCATCTTGGCGCCCGCGCCATAGAAATTGACCAGGCAGCTTTCCGGCGCGGGACCGTCATTGATCTCCCGCCACAGCTCCAGCAGCGCCGGCGGGATATCGGGCCAGGGTTTGCCGGTGACCGGGTGCAGCGGCTGATAGCGATAGCCGGTCTTATCGGCCACCCAGCCCTGGCTGCCGAAGCTGCTTTCCTCCACCGAAAAGGCCTTGCCGGTGCCGGGCATCACGGGGCGGTACAGGGGCGCCAGATTCAGGCGATCCTGCACTTCGTCCAGCAGCGCCTTTTGCTGGCGCGGCGAGAACCTTTCGCGCAGCAGGGTCACGCCGGGCGCGATGGTGAGTGTCGTTACCACTGCCTGGGCGAGCGCGTCGGCGCGGTGAAGATCGCGGCGTAGCCATCCTGCAAGCCATGTGCATCGAGCCAGGCCTTGAGATTTTCCGGGGTGTAGCGCTGCGCGATCCATTGCTCCAGCGGCAGCCCGCCAGAATCCTCAAGCGCGAAGTCCATGAAGGCCTTCAGCCAGCGCTGCTGCTGCTTGGGAAAATGCAGATAGGGATAGCGCGCGAATTGCCGGCGGGCAGTGGGCAGCGCGTCCCAGCCGTCGCGAAAGACAATATACAGCGCCGCCGCCAGGCTGGTGCGGTCCTGTCCCCCCGAGCATTTCAGCATGAAGGGTTTGGGCGCGGTGTTGAAGGTTTCGATCAGCCGCACCAGCATCTCGCGGCTGGGGAGCTTGCGGGAATCCAGCATGGCGTCGAGATGGGCGATGCCGCGGCTTTGTGCCGTCGCGGTTTCCTTTTTCCACCAGGACAGATCGTCATTGCGGCCGCGCAGGTTGATGATGGCGCGGATGCCGCGCACCTCGAGGAATGCGCCAAGACCGCCGGCCCAGGCCTGCATCGCCCGCGACGCCTCGCCCGGCACCACCCAGTGAAAATTGTAGAGAATGTCGGTCAGGCTTCGCATAGAATGAATTTAGAGCATTTTTCGGCGGACACGATGCGAATTACCAAACAGCTTCTGGTGCGGCGCTGGGCCGTTTCGACCATCCTGGCGCTGGCTGTTTTCGCCGTCCTGGCGGCGCTGGACCTCAGGCTGGAAGCCCTGTCGGGGTTCGGCACCGCCGACCTGCAGCGTTTTTCGACCGCCCAGCAATACAATGCCGCCTTCATGGTGTGGCCGTCGATGTATGCGGTGCGCGCCGGTTTCAACTGGGGGCTGGATTACCTGCTGATGCCGCTCTACGCGGCCTCCTTCTTCTATTCGGCCATCATCGCGCGTGAGGCTTTCGCCCCGGCCGGAACCCGGCTGTACCGCATCATCACCATGCTGGCGGCGGTGCCGGTGGCGGGCGCCATGCTGGACGTGTTCGAGAATGCGCTGCAGCTTTTCATGATGCTGTCGGGCGCGACCGACGGCCTGGCCCGCATCGCCCTGACCATTTCCAACGCCAAGATGATGGCGATCATCCTGGGGGTGGTCATGCTGGTGGGGGCGGTGCTGGCCCGGGTCCAGGAACGCCAAAAGAAGCGCCTGAAAACCCCCTGAAAACCGGCGCTTGACCCCTGAGCGCCTTTGCGTATATTCCGCCGCTCTTCAGCAGACTCAGGTCTGCAGAAAACCATTTACTTTCAAGGATTTAGACCATGTACGCGGTCGTCCGCACAGGCGGAAAACAGTATAAAGTGGCCAAGGACACGGTCCTGAAGGTCGAAAGCCTGATCGGCGATGTGGGCTCCAAGCTCACCCTCGGCGACGTCCTGATGCTGGGCGGCGACAGCCCCAAGATCGGCGCGCCGCTGGTCAAGGGCGCCTCGATCCAGCTCGAAATCCTCGAGCACGGCCAGGGCGAGAAGGTCATCGCCTTCAAGAAAAAGCGCCGCAAGAACACCCACCGCAAGCGTGGCCACCGCCAGCACTTCACCAAGGTGAAGGTGTTGGGCATCACCGCCGGTTAAAGGACTAGTCGTATGGCACATAAAAAAGCAGGCGGTTCTTCGCGCAACGGTCGCGACTCGAATCCCAAGATGCTCGGCGTCAAGCTGTTCGGCGGCGAAGCCGTCGCGGGCGGCAACGTGATCATTCGCCAGCGTGGCACCAAGTTCTATGCCGGCGAAGGCGTCGGCATGGGCAAGGACCATACCCTGTTCGCCCTTCGCGAAGGCCGAGTCTCGTTCAAGACCGGTTTCAAGCGCCGTACCTTCGTATCCGTGATTACGGCCGCGAACCCGGCGGTGAAGATCGCGGCAGAATAGGCGGCTGAAGACATAGGCCGCCAAGAAATTGGCGGCCCGTTATGTGCGAGGGAGATGGTCCGCCATCTCCCTTTTTTATTCCTCGCATCGAAAGGAACGAGCGGGGAATGTCATGTGCATTTTGGAGAGTGAGAGACTGATATTGCGGCCCCCCAGGCCCACGGATATCGCGGGCATGGTGGTGTGGCTGGGCGATTTCAACGTGTCGAGAAGTATGAGCCGCGTGCCCCATCCCTATCACGAGGAGGATGCCGAGATGTTCGTCGCCGGCATGGGGCCACAGCGCGAAGGTTGGCAGCACTGCTTTTCGGTGCTGCGCAAGTCGGACGGCATGTTCTTAGGGGGAGCGGGCCTGCAGCAGAATGACGGCATCGTGGAGTTCGGCTACTGGCTGGGCACGCCCTTCTGGGGCCAGGGCTTCGCCACCGAAGCTGCGTACCGTCTGGTGCGCTATGCCTTCCAGGAACTGGGCCAGGAGACGGTCCATGCCGGCTGGTTCTACGACAATCCTGCTTCGGGCCATGTCCTGGCCAAGCTGGGGGCGCGCCACAATGGCAGCCGGATGCGCGAATGCCGGGCCCGGGGCATGGATATCCTGTGCCATGACATGCTGTTGACGCGGGCCGATTTCCTGCGAAAACAGGCCGCTTAGGAGCCTAAAACATGCGTTTTCTCGATGTCGCGAAAGTCTATGCCCAGTCCGGCGCAGGCGGGAATGGCTGCATCGCGTTCCGGCGCGAGAAGTTCATCGAGTATGGCGGTCCCTACGGCGGCGACGGCGGCCGCGGCGGTGACGTGGTTGCGGAAGCGGTGGAAAATCTCAACACCCTGATCGACTACCGCTTTCAGCAGCATGTGAAGGCCAAGAGCGGCGAAGGCGGCAAGGGCAAGGTGATGACCGGGGCCAACGGTCCCGAGCACACCATGAAGGTGCCGGTCGGAACCCAGATCTATGAAGAAGACGGCGAGACGCTGATCGTCGACATGGCCACGCCCGGCATGCGCTTCCGGCTGCTGCGCGGCGGCAATGGCGGTTTCGGCAATCACCATTTCAAGAGCGCCACCAACCAGGCGCCGGACTTTGCGCTGCCCGGCCAGCCCGCCGAGGAAAAGACCTTCATCCTCAAGCTGAAACTGATCGCCGACGCCGGATTGATCGGCATGCCCAATGCCGGCAAGTCCACCTTCCTCAGCCGCGTCTCTGCGGCGCGGCCCAAGATCGCGGACTATCCCTTCACGACGCTGGAGCCGCAGCTTGGCGTGGTAAAGATCGACGAGACCGATTTCGTGCTGGCGGACCTGCCTGGCCTGATTGAAGGCGCGCATGAAGGCGTCGGGCTGGGCGACCGTTTCCTGGGTCATGCCGAGCGCTGCGCTTCCATCCTGCACCTGATCGACGGTACCGGCGATACCATCGCCAAGACCTACAAGACCATCCGCGGCGAACTAATCGCCTATGGCCATGGCCTGGCGGAAAAGAACGAGATCGTCGCGCTGAACAAGGTCGACGCGATTCCCGAAAAGGACCTCGCCAAAAAGCGCGCTGCGCTGGAGAAAGCCTGCGGCCACAAGGTGCATGTGATTTCCGGCGTCTCGGGCGAAGGCATCAACACCGTGCTGCGGGCGATGGCGAAAGAGATCACCCAGCGCCGCCTGCACCGCGCCGAACGGGCCGAATTTGCGCGCCCCGCCGCCACCCCCCGCACCCGCGCCGAGCGCCAATCGGCCAATTTCAACGCGCCTGTCGTGCCCAAGGAAAGACTGCAGGACATCAAGC
>JAZKDV010000139.1:0-4391 GCA_040387395.1 Pseudomonadota bacterium
GCCGGACGCCGACAAGGAAAATGTCACCGAGACACGGGCGATTGCCCTGATGTTGGCCCAGCCCTCGATGATCAAGCGTCCGGTGCTGGAGGCAAAGGGCAAGATCACCGTCGGCTTCAAGCCGGATGAGTATAAAAAGCTGTTCGGCTAGGTTGTATACGACAGGAACGTCTTGCCGTTCTTGAAGCTGCGCGACGTTTCCAGCTTCATCGGCTGGCGTTCCTTGACGCCGTCGAACAGGCTGCGGCCGCGGCCCAGCACCACCGGACACACCACAAAGGCGTAACTGTCCACCAGCCTGGCCTGCGCCAGCTGGGTGACGATGGTGCCGCTGCCCAGGATGGTGATGTCGCCGCCATCCTCTTTCTTCAGCCGCGCCAGTTCCGCCGCCGGTTCGCCAAACAGGACCGTGGTGTTGTTCCAGTCCGCCTTTTTGAGCGTGTTGGAGAAAACATATTTGGGCAGGGCATTCATCTGCTTTGCCACATCGGGCATCATCTGGGCGGCGGCATCGGTCGGCCAGAAGTTCGACATCATCTCATAGGTGACGCGGCCGAACAGCAAGGCGCCGCCGCCCTTGGCGTTGCTCGCCGTCCATTGGGAATATTCCGCGTCGTCGGCCCCGTCATGGGCCCAGCCCATGTCGCCCAGCGCATCGGTGAAATAACCGTCCAGCGAGATATTCTCGAACACGTTCAGTTTGCGCATGTCAGCCTTTCCGGAACGTCTTTCCCGCGGTCTTCAATTTGGTGCGCAGCCTGGCGATGGCGTTGGGGCCCATGCCATGCAGCGCCGCGATCTTCGCCTCGCTGTGACGAGCCAGCGCGGCAAGGCTCTTGATGCCTGCGCCCGCCAGGGCCCGCCGCGCCGGGGCAGCCAGATCGTCGAAATCGCTCATAAGGTTTTCGCCAGAGCCTCCAGCTGATCGGCGCATTGGCCCCAGCCTTGGTGAAAGCCCATCTGCTCATGCTGCGCCTTGGCCTCCGCGCTCCAGTGACGGACCACTGCTGTATACCGTGTCTTGTCGCCTTCCGGTTCGAAGGTCAGGATCATGGTCATGAAGGGGGCGCCCTCCTTGGGCTGCCAGTCGCCGACAAAGGCGTCGGTGGCGACGATCTTCCGGTTCGGCACGATTTCCAGATACTGGCCGGGGCAGGGGATTTCCTGTCCCTCCGGGCTTTTCATCACGATCATGCTGGCGCCGCCGGGGCGCAGGTCCACCTCGGCCACCGGCGTGGTGTAGGGCTTGGGCGCGAACCACTGTTTCATCAGCTGGGGTTCAGTCCAGCAGCGGAACAGCTTGTCGGGGGAAACGTCCATCAGCCGGGTCAGGGTCAATTCATGCGTGCTCAAAATGTCCTCCCATATCGCAAAGTCTGACCCAAGGACGGCGGAAACAGGGCCCTGCCGACAGGGTATTTGCGATTTATTTTTTCAAAGATATGTCGGGCCGGGCCATACTCGCCCGTCCTCTAGGGAAATCAAGGAACCTCGATGCTTTACACCCTGCTTTGCTACAACAAGGAAGATGTCGTCTGGTCCTGGAGCAAGGAAGAAGACGAGGCGGTGATGAACCGCCTGAATGTCGTCCATGAAAGGCTGGTCAAGGAAGGCAAGCTGGGCCCGGCCCTGCGTCTTCTGCCCACCACGGCGGCTACCACGCTGCGCGGCGGCAACCTGGTGATCGACGGCCCCTTCGCCGAGACCAAGGAACAGCTGCTGGGCTTCTACGTGATCGAGGTGGACAATCTCGAAGCCGCGCTGGACGTGGCGCGCGAACTGTCCGCCGCCAATCCCACCAGCGTGTATGAGATCCGCCCCATCGCGCTGTATGTGCCCGAGGGGCGGCAGAATGCGCCCACCGAGATGGTGAAATTCTACTGATGACAGACATGGCCTGGATCCATGGCGCCCTGACCGCGGCCCGACCCCAGGCCGTCGGGGCGCTGTTGCGTTATTTCCGCGACATGGACCGGGCCGAGGAAGCCTTTCAGGATGCCTGCCTGCGCGCGCTCAAGAACTGGCCGCAGAACGGGCCGCCGCGCGATCCCACGGCCTGGCTGATTTTGGTGGGGCGCAATGCGGCGCTGGACGGGGTGCGCAAGCAGGCGCGCAATACCGCCCTGCCGCCCGATGACGAGATTTCCGACCTGGACGATGTCGAAACGCCGCTGGCCGAGCGGCTGGACGGTTCGCAGTACCGCGATGATGTATTGCGGCTTCTCTTCATCTGCTGTCATCCCGACCTGCCGGCGACACAGCAGATCGCGCTGGCGCTGCGGATCGTGTCCGGCCTGACCGTGCCGCAGATCGCCCGCGCCTTCCTGGTCAGTGAGGCGGCGATGGAGCAGCGCATCACCCGCGCCAAGCAGCGCGTCGCAAAAGCAGATGTGCCGTTCGAGACCCCGGGCGCGGTGGAGCGCAGCGAGCGCGTCGCGGCGGTGGCGGCGATGATCTATCTGCTGTTCAACGAAGGCTATAGCCACGGCAATGACTCCGCGCGCGCGCCGCTATGCGACGAGGCCATCCGCCTGGCCCGACTTCTGCTGCGCCTGTTCCAGACCGAGCCGGAGATCATGGGGCTGACGGCGCTGATGCTGCTGCAGCAGGCGCGGCTGCCGGCGCGGTTCGATGTCCACGGCGAAGCAGTGCTGCTGGACGACCAGGATCGCGCCCTGTGGGACCCCAAGCTGATTAGCGAAGGCCTGGCTTTGATGGACAAGGCGATACGTCACAACCGTCCCGGCCCCTATCAGGTGCAGGCCGCCATAGCCGCCACCCATGCCCGCGCGGCCACCGCCGCCGAGACCGACTGGGCGGGGATCGACGGCCTCTATCTGGCGCTGGAACGCATGCAGCCGTCGCCGGTGATCACCCTCAACCGCGCCGTGGCGGTGGCCAAGCTGCACGGGCCGCAGGCGGGCTTGGACATGATCGCGCCGCTGGAAGACAAGCTGTCCGGCTATTTCCACTATTTCGGGGCGCGGGGCGCCTTCCTGTTGCAGTTGGGCCGCAACAAGGAGGCGCGCACCGCCTTCGACCGCGCCATCGCCCTGGCGGGCAGCGCCGCGGAAGCGGCCCATATCCGCCAGCATCTCGACCGGCTGATGAAGGAAGCGGAAAAAGTTTAAAAGGCCTGTCGGCTGGCGGCCCCGCCCGCCGTCCTTGGGCCATAGCCAAAGGAGATTGCCATGGAACAACCCAAAATTCCCGTGAAGAGCGGCATTGTCGCCTATCTGTGCGTCGAGGGCGCCCAGAAAGCATCCGATTTCTACCAGAAGGCCTTTGCCGCCACCCAGGCGCATGTCTATCCGCCGGATGAGCAGGGCCGCACCATGCATGTCCATCTCTACATCAACGATGCGTCGCTGATGCTCAGCGATCCCTATCCCGAGCATGGCTGCGGCTATGAACCGGCCAAGGGCTTCAGCCTGATGTTTCCGGTGGCCGATGTGGATGCCTGGCATGACCGCGCTGTAAAAACCGGATGCACCAGCCTGATGCCGCCCACCGACATGTTCTGGGGCGACCGTTACGCGCAGGTGAAGGATCCGTTCGGCGTCACCTGGGCCTTTGTGAACGCCAAGCGGGCTTGATGAAACGCAATGCTCATGCGTTGATAAGCGCATGAGCATCTACATCGGCATTGGCGGCTGGGTTTATCCGGACTGGCGGGATAATTTCTATCCCAAGGGCCTCTCCCAGAAGCGCGAGCTGGAATATGCCAGCAGCAAGCTGACCGGCATCGAGGTCAACGGCACCTATTACGGATCGCAGAAGCCGGCGTCTTTCCGCAAGTGGCATGACGAAACGCCGGAGGGTTTCGTCTTCGCCTTGAAAGGCCCGCGCTTCGCCACCAACCGGCGGGTGCTGGCCGAGGCGGGGGATTCCATCAATCGCTTCTTCGACAGCGGCGTCACCGAGCTGAAAGACAAGCTGGGTCCGATCAACTGGCAGTTCATGCCGACCAAGAAATTCGATGCCGGCGACTTCGAAGCCTTCCTGAAACTGCTGCCCAAGAAAGTGGACGGCCACGCCATCCGCCATGCGGTGGAAGTGCGCCATGACAGTTTCAAGGACAAGGCGTTCGTCGCCCTGTGCCGCAAGCATGGCGTCGCCATCGTGTTCGGCGCCGATAGCGAGTTTCCGCTGATCGCGGATACCACGGCGGATTTCATCTATGCCCGTATCATGGGGACCCAGGCCAAGGAGAAGCTGGGATACCCCAAAGCCGAGCTGGTAAAATGGGCCGGGCGGGCCAAAGACTGGGCAAAGGGCGAATCCCCGCCGAAGCGTCTGCTGGTGGCTCCGCCCGCGCCGAAGAAAAAGCGCGACGTCTTCCTGTTCGTGATCAGCGGCGCCAAGGAACGCAACCCGGCCGCCGCCCAGGC
>JAZKDV010000140.1:0-4588 GCA_040387395.1 Pseudomonadota bacterium
GGGACCGATGTCGGACGCATCCGAACTGCTGGTGCCGTTTTCGAGAATCCGCACGCGGGTTGCGTCCATGCCGCGGATCACCGGCCGGCTGGAGCCGGCGGAAAAGCCCGAACCGCTGATGCCGGGGACATTGGCCAGCGCGTCGGCCAAGGTCGCGCCGCCGCTTCGCAGGATCTGCTGCGCGTTGACGCTGGCCGGAATGCTGGCCAGGTCGTCGGCGCTGTTGTGGATGGGGGAGGCGGTGACCACCACGCTTTCGACCGAATGGGGCTGGGCGTGGACGGGACCGGTGACGGCAATGGCGGCAATACCGGCCATGAGAAGGGAACGACGCATAACGAACTCCAAAAATGGGATGCGCACGCCAAATGGCGTGCTGGGGCGGCCCGAAAGCCGCGCGCAAATGGAATGTCGTTAGTGGCGGGGAGGCGCCCGGCTTTGCCAGGCGAAGGCCGGCGCGAGAGCGTCGGCGAGCAGCGGCGCGGTGACAAACACCGCGGCGACGAAGCCCAGGTTTGCCGGCAGGGCCGAAGCGGCCGGGGCAACGAACGCGCCGGCCTGGGCGATTTCCTGGCAGGGACGGCAATGGTTCTGGTCGGTGGGATCGGTTTTCTTGAGCGGCGCCGGAAGGTCACTCGCCGAAACGATCGTGGATACCGGCAGAGCTATCTGGTGAAGATGGCCCTGAACCGCAATGCCGTGGAGGAAGAAGGCCAGCAGCGCAAACAGCGTGACGAACCGCCGTGCGGCGGGCTGTTTCAGTGCAAAACTGGCTGCGATGGAGCGGGCCATGGCCTTTTTTCGTGAGGCAAGGCAATCACGTTAAGCAGATTAATCCGCCCGCGCAACCGGGCAGGATTCCAGCGCCCGCAAGGCGAAGGCGCGAATGGCGCAGCGCGGATGATGAGACAGTGCCTTCAACATGTGAACGCGCGGGCAGCGGCGCGCCCGTAACGCCGCGTTCGAACCAGCGCAGCGCGCCGGCGATGCAGCCATCCACCGCCAGCACGCAGGCGTAATTGTGGGCGCCACGAAAGTCACCGCTTTCCGCCGCCAGCCGGTAACAGTTGCGCGCCGCGACGCGGTCAACCGCGGTGCCCCAGCCATTTTCGAAACAGCGGCCCAGCAGGTTGCGGGCTTCGGCATTGCCGCCGCCGGCCGCGCTTATAAAACAGGCAAAGGCGGCGCGGCGGTCGCAGGCCACGCCATCGCCGGTCAGCAGCATGCGCCCCAGCTTGAGCTGGGCTTCGACCGCTCCGCAGGCGGTGGCAGCTTCCAGCCAATCGACGGCCTCATCGCCGGCAAAGGCCTGGCTCAGTTCCGCCGGGTCCATCGCCGCCAGCGCTTGGACCCGCCAGGCCGGGGCCGGGGAGGCATGAAGGAAGTGAACGTCGCCCATATATAAGCAGCCTTTTGTGAGAATGCGTATCATTATCGTATCCGAAGCCTATGCGCCTCAGGCTGCCAGGTAAATGAGAGTGACTCGCAAATAGTGCTGGCCCTAGGTCTTAAAAATCCCTGCCTTTCCTTTCTTGACCCCCCACACCCTGATGGGTATAAGCCGCCACCTTCCAGGGCAGGCCGTCTGCGGTAAAAACCGCAAAAACGCTGTTGGGAAGCCAGTTTAAAGAGCTTTAGACGCGCGACTCAGGGCCAAAACCCTCAGTCCTCCGCAAGTTCGGAACGAAGCAAAGGCTTCGCGTCCGGTTTTTGATTTTCGTTCATCCGTGCGGCCGCGCGGACGACAAAAGGGAAGTGGGAATGCCGACAGTCAATCAGCTCATTCGCAAGCCGCGCGGCGTCAAGGCCAAGCGCAACAAGGTTCCGGCCCTGCAGCAGTGCCCGCAGAAGCGCGCCGTCTGCACCCGCGTCTATACGACGACGCCGAAGAAGCCGAACTCCGCGCTGCGCAAGGTCGCCAAGGTGCGTCTGACCAATGGCTTCGAAGCGCTGACCTACATTCCGGGCGAAGGCCATAACCTGCAGGAACACAGCGTTGTTCTGATCCGCGGCGGCCGCGTGAAGGATCTTCCGGGCGTTCGCTATCACATCATCCGCGGCGTGCTCGACACGCAGGGCGTGAAGGATCGCAAGAAGCGCCGCTCGCTCTATGGCGCCAAGCGTCCGAAGTAAGGAGATATAGATGTCCCGCCGCCACCGCGCCGAACGCCGCGAAATCACCCCGGATGCCAAGTTTGGCGACCTGGTTCTCGCCAAGTTCATGAACTCCCTGATGTATGACGGCAAGAAGTCCGCCGCCGAAGGCATCATCTATGGCGCCTTCGACACCATCCAGGCCAAGACCAAGCAGGATCCGCTGCAGGTCTTCCACGATGCGCTCAAGAATGTTTCGCCCGCGCTTGAAGTCCGTTCGCGCCGCGTCGGCGGCGCCACCTACCAGGTGCCGGTCGAAGTGCGCACCGACCGTTCGCGCGCGCTCGCCATCCGCTGGCTGATCACCGCCGCGCGCGGCCGCAACGAGCCCACCATGCAGGGCCGCCTGTCGGGCGAACTGATGGACGCCGCCAACAATCGCGGCAGCGCCGTCAAGAAGCGCGAAGACACCCACAAGATGGCCGACGCCAACCGCGCCTTCTCGCATTATCGCTGGTAACCCGGACAACTCCCCATGGCTCGCACAACTCCCCTCGACATGTACCGGAACATCGGCATTGCCGCGCACATTGATGCCGGCAAGACGACGACGACCGAGCGCATTCTCTATTACACGGGCAAGAGCCATAAGATCGGCGAAGTCCATGACGGCGCCGCCACCATGGATTTCATGGAGCAGGAGCAGGAGCGCGGCATCACCATCACGTCCGCCGCGACGACCTGCTACTGGAAAGACCACCGCATCAACATTATCGACACGCCCGGCCACGTCGACTTCACCATTGAAGTTGAGCGTTCCATGCGCGTGCTGGACGGCGCGGTTGCCGTGTTCGACGCCGTCGCCGGCGTGGAGCCCCAGTCCGAAACCGTGTGGCGCCAGGCCGACAAGTATCACGTGCCGCGCATCTGCTTCGTCAACAAGATGGACCGCACCGGCTCCAACTTTCAGCGCTGCGTCGACATGATGATCGATCGTCTGGGCACCCGCCCGATGATCATCACCTGGCCGATCGGCGGCGAAGCCGATTTCAAGGGCATCATCGACATCGTGAAGATGAAGGCCCTGGTCTGGCATGACGAACAGCTGGGCGCGAAGTTCGACGAACTTGAAATCCCCGCCGAGTATGCCGACAAGTGCGCCGAACTGCGTTCCGCGCTGGTCGAGATGGCCGTCGAAATGGACGACGCCGCCATGGAAGCCTATCTGGAAGGCACGGAGCCGTCCTACGACGATCTCCAGAAGATGATCCGCAAGGGCACCATGGCCTTCAAGTTCGTGCCGGTGATGTGCGGCTCGGCCTTCAAGAACAAGGGCGTGCAGCCGTTGCTTGACGCCGTCGTTGCCTATCTGCCGTCGCCGCTGGACATTCCGCCGCTGACCGGCCTCGTTCCCGGCACCGACAAGGAAGTCCCGCGTCCGCCGGATGACAAGGCGCCGTTCGCCGGTCTGGCGTTCAAGATCATGGACGACCCCTTTGTCGGCTCGATCACCTTCGTGCGCGTCTATTCGGGCACCGTCACCTCCGGCACCGGCGTGCTGAATTCGGTGAAGGACAAGACCGAGCGCGTCGGCCGCATGCTGTTGATGCATGCGAACAGCCGCGAAGACGTCAAGGAAGCCAATGCCGGCGATATCGTTGCGTTCGCGGGCCTGAAGCTGACCACCACGGGCGAAACCCTCTGCGATCCCAACAATCCGGTGATCCTGGAAAAGATGGAATTCCCCGATCCGGTCATCGAAGTCGCGATCGAGCCCAAGACCAAGGCCGACCAGGAAAAGATGGGCATGGCACTGGTGCGTCTGGCCCAGGAAGATCCGTCCTTCCGCGTGTCGACCGATCAGGAATCCGGCCAGACCATTCTCAAGGGCATGGGCGAACTGCATCTCGAAATTAAGGTCGACATCCTCAAGCGTACCTACAAGGTCGACGCCAATGTTGGCGCGCCGCAGGTGGCCTATCGCGAAACGCTCTCCAAGCCGCTCTCGATCAAGTACACCCACAAGAAGCAGACCGGCGGTTCGGGCCAGTTCGCCGAAGTGACCATCGAATTTGAACCGCTGGAACCGGGTTCGGGCTTCGTGTTCGAAAACGAAGTGGTCGGCGGTTCGGTGCCGAAGGAGTTCATCCCGGCGGTCGAAAAGGGTCTGAAGACGCAGAAGGAATCGGGCCTCTTGGCCGGCTTCCCGGTGATCGACTTCAAGGCGACTTTGGTCGACGGCAAGTATCACGAGGTCGACTCCAACGCGCTGACCTTCGACATCGCCGCCCGCGCGGCGTTCCGCGAACTCGCCAGCAAGGGCGCCGTCAAGCTGCTCGAGCCGGTGATGAAGGTGGAAGTCGTGACCCCTGAGGATTTCCTCGGCGGCGTGATCGGCGATCTTAACAGCCGCCGTGGCCAGGTGCAGGGCACTGACAGCCGCGGCAACGCCCAGGTCGTCACCGCCATGGTGCCGCTGGCCAACATGTTCGGC
>JAZKDV010000141.1:0-4862 GCA_040387395.1 Pseudomonadota bacterium
CGAGGCCGGCGGTGGGTCGAGCCACGGGTCGTGATTGAGGATCGCTCGTTCGAGGCGCTGGAGCTCATCGTCCGGCTCGAGCCCGAGCTGCTCGTTCAGACGCCGCCGCCCCGAGCGGTAGACCTCGAGCGCGTCGGCTTGGCGGCGGGTCTCTTCGAAGATCGGCGAGCGGCCACCGATCTGATGATAAATCTCGCGTGCGATGGGGGCGCGCCGCCGCGCGATCAGCCGCGCCAGGGGTAGGCGAAAGATGGTGGGCAGGCTGATGATGGCCGGATCGGAAAAAAGGTTGCGCAAGAATGGCTGCACGGCTTCCGGTGAATCCGGCCCGCCCAGATTGAACAGCACGATGGCAATCTTCATCCCCGTATACGCTTCAGCATCTGCTCGACATGGGCGATGGGGGTTTCGGGAAGAATACCATGGCCGAGATTGAAGATATGCGGCTTGCCCGCCGTGGCTTCGCGAATGTCATCCACCGCCCTGTCCAGCGCCGCACCGCCCGCGATCAGGGCGATGGGATCCAGGTTGCCCTGGATGGTGCAGGGGAGACTTTTCGCCGCCCAGCGCATGGGGGCCGAGGTGTCCAGCGACACCGCATCCACCCCGGTCGCCCGCACATACGCTTCATAGCCGGCCAAAGTGGCGGCGCGGGGAAAGCCGATAATCTTGGCGCCGGGCTTTGCGGCCCGCACCTTGTCCACGATCCGCTTGGTCGGGGCGATCACCACCTGGGAATACAGGGCCGCGGGCAGGCCGCTGGCCCAGCTGTCAAAGATCTGCACCGCATCGGCGCCGGCTTCGAGCTGGCGGATCAGGTGGAAGGCGACGCAGTCGCCCAGGATATCCAGAAGATATCCAAAGCCCTCCGGGTCGCGATAGGCCCACAGCTTGGCGGCTTTCTGTTCGTCGCCGCCCGCGCCCGCCGCCAGATAGGTCGCCAGCGTCCAGGGCGCCCCGGCGAAACCCAGCAGGGTGGTCTCGTCGCTCAGGCCGGCGCGCGTCAGCCGCAGCGCCTCATAGACCGGCTCGAAATATTCCGCCCACTGGGCCTGGTCCTCGTTGAAACCCTCGGCGCTGGTCACCGGCGTCAGGCTGGGGCCCTCGCCCTCCGTGAACGTCACCTTCTGTCCGAGCGCCTCAGGCACCGTCAGGATGTCGGAAAACAGGATCGCCGCGTCGAAGCCAAACCGGCGGATCGGCTGCAAGGTCACTTCCGCGGCATATTTGGGGTTCAGCGCCATGGCCCAGAACCCACCGGCCTCTGCCCGCACCTTGCGGTATTCGGGCAGGTAGCGGCCTGCCTGGCGCATCAGCCAGACCGGCGGCACCTTTTCCGGGCGTCCTTCCAGGACACGCACAAGCTTGCGGGCACTACTCACTACAAGACTCCTAGGAATCTAAGATGATGAAGATGATGTTAGGGCTGTTAGTTGTGAACGAAAATGTTGAAGCGGTTTTGGCTTAAGCCCAAGACCGCATGGACTCAAGCACTTGGGGGAAATCCGCCCCGCCTTTGGGGCCCGCCATGGTATGTTGGCGGTTAAGGATAGCATCCCCAATCCATACGGGTTTGCACAATTGCGGCCTTTGCGGCTAGGAGCCTGTGGCTGGAAGCGGGCTTATACCCAGCGGGGCGGGATTTTCGGGACAGTTCTGTGGATCATAAATTTCACGTCCATCTGGTGTCGGATTCCACCGGCGAAACCCTGCATGCCATGGCCAATGCCGCCCTGGCCCAGTTCGAGAATGTGGATGTCCACATCCACCCCTATGCCCTGGTGCGCAGCGAGCATCAGCTTAGCCGGGCGCTGGACCATATCGCCATCATGCCGGGAATTGTCTTTTTCACCTTGGCCAACCAGGCGTTGCGCGACAAGCTGATCCTGCGCTGCAACGACATGGATGTGCGCACCATCGACCTTTTGGAAGGTCCGGTGCTGGCGCTGCGCCAGTTCCTGGGACAAACCGAAACCCACAAGGTCGGCCGCCAGCACCAGGTGGACCAGCGTTACCTGGAACGTATCGAGGTGCTGAACTTCACCATCGCCCATGACGATGGCCAGTCGCTGGACACGATCGACGACGCCGAAGTGATCCTGACGGGGGCCAGCCGGACCTCCAAGACGCCGACCTGCGTCTATCTCGCCATTCGCGGCGTCAAGGCCGCCAACGTTCCGCTGGTGCCGGGCATGCCGCCGCCGCCGCAACTGCTGGCGGCGAAGAAACCCCTGATCGTTGGTCTGTGGGTGTCGCCCGACCGTCTGGTGCAGGTGCGCCGCAACCGCCTCACCACCATGGGCGAGACCCGCGACACCGACTATATCGAGCCCGATGCGGTGCGCGCCGAAATCGCCGCCACCCGCCAGCTGTTCGAAAACAACGAATGGCCGACCATCGACGTGTCGCGCCGCTCCATCGAGGAAACCGCCGCCGCGGTGATGAACCTCCTGACCGAGCGCAAAGAGGCGAAGGGGTGAGGCTGGTTCTCGCCTCCGCCAGCCAAAGCCGCAGCGCGCTGTTGAAAGCCGCGGGCGTTGCCTTCACCACCGATCCGGCCGACCTGGATGAAGACGGGCTGATGCAGGAATTGCGCGGCAGTGATGCGCAAACCATCGCCTCCACCCTGGCGCAGAAAAAAGCCCTGCATGTCTCGGCCCGCCATCCCGGCGCGCTCGTCCTGGGCGGCGACAGCGTGATCGGCTTTGACGGCGAACATTTGAGCAAATGCGCCACTTTGGAAGCGGCGCGGGCGCTGCTGGCGCGGCTGTCGGGACGAACCCATCTGCTGGTATCGGCGGCGGCGCTTGCCCGGGACGGCGCCTTGCTGTGGATGCATGCCAGCCCCTGCCGGATGGCGATGCGCGATTTAAGCCCGGAATTCCTCGATAACTATCTCGCCGCGGAAGGCACGGCGATCCTGTCCTCGGTCGGCTGCTATCATTATGAAGGACGCGGGGCGCAGCTTTTCGATACAGTCGAGGGCGATTATTTTTCGGTGCTGGGCCTGCCATTGCTGCCGGTCCTGGCGGCGCTCAGGAAAGAAAGCGTGCTGGCGTCATGACGGTAAAGGCGGGGATCGTGGGATGGCCGGTGACGCAATCGCTGTCGCCCGTTCTGCACGGCTATTGGCTGAAGCAGCTTGGCATCGATGGCGAGATGCTGCGCACGCCTGCCCAGCCGGACGAATTCCGTGACGTGATCGCGCGGCTGCGCGGCGAAGGCTTTGCCGGGGTCAATGTCACCGTGCCGCACAAGGAAGCCGCCTTCGCGCTGGCTGACCGGGTGGATGCGGCGGCGAAAATGGCGGGCGCAGCCAACCTCTTGGTGTTTCATGCCGGCGCCATCGAGGGGCGCAACACCGACAGTTACGGACTGGCCGAATCCCTGCGGGAAAATATCGGCGCGCTGGGCGGCGCCACCGTGGTGCTGCTGGGCGCGGGCGGCGCGGCGCGCGGCGCGGTGCTGGCGCTGGAAAATCTCGGCGCCGGCACCATCCATATTCTCAACCGTGATGCGACGCGCGCGCAAAACTTGGCGAGGGATCTGACGCCGCACGTCAATGCCCGTCTGGTGCCCGGTGCGCTGGTAGAATGGAACAACGTCGCCGCCAACGCCGCGCTGCTGGTCAATAGCACCAGTGCAGGGATGAGCGGCAACCCGCCGCTTGATCTGGACCTGTCGGCGCTGAAGCCGGACGCCGCGGTTTGCGACATCGTCTACAAGCCGCTGGAAACACAGTTGCTGAAAGACGCAAAGGCCCGGGGCCATAAGACCATCGACGGACTTGGAATGCTGATGCACCAGGCCGCGCCGTCTTTCGAAGCCTTTTTCGGACAAAGGCCCAGGGTCGATGCCGGCCTGCGCGCCGCGTTGGAAAGTGCACTCTTTGGCCCGAAATAGACCTTTCGTGATCGGCCTGACCGGATCGATCGGCATGGGCAAAAGCGAAACGGCGAAGCTGTTCGCTGCCGAAGATATTCCCGTATTTGATGCCGACAAGGTCGTGCATGACCTTTATGCCGGCGAAGCGGCGGCGATGATCGAGGCCGCCTTTCCCGGTTCCAGCAAGAATGGCGTGGTGGATCGCAGCGCACTGTCGCGGCTGGTGACTGGCGAGCCGGGTGCGCTGGACCGGCTGGAAGGCCTGATGCATCCCTTGGTGGCCGAGCGGCGGGCACAGTTCCTGGCGGCATCGGGCGCGCCGATTGTCCTGCTGGATATTCCCCTGTTGCTGGAAACCGGGACTCCCACCGACGCGGTGGTGGTGGCCACCGCGCCGTCCGAGGTGCAGCGCCAGCGCGTGCTGGCCCGGCCCGGCATGACCGAAGCCAAGTTCAATGCCCTTCTGGCCCGCCAGATGAGCGACGCCCAAAAGCGTCAACAGGCCGATTACCTGGTCACCACCGACAAGGGCTTGGATGACGCACGCGAACAGGTGAAAATGATCCTGCGGGACGTGCGGGCAAAAATCAGCAATGCGTGAGATTGTTTTCGATACCGAAACCACGGGCTTTGAGCCGAGTGACGGCCACAGGATCGTCGAGATTGGTTGTGTCGAGCTGGTGGACCATTTTCCCACCGGCCGCACGCTGCAATTCTACCTGAATCCCGAGCGCGACGTTCCCATCGAGTCCCAGCGGGTGCACGGGCTGTCGGCGGAATTTCTCGCCGACAAGGCGCTGTTCGCCCATGTGGCCGACGAATTCCTGGAATTCCTCGGCGATGCGCCGCTGGTGATCCACAATGCCAGCTTCGACATCAAGTTCATCAATGCCGAGTTGAAGCGGGTGGGCAAGGGCCCCATTCCGCTGGCCCGCGCCATCGACACGATCGAAATCGCCAAGCGCAAGTTTCCCGGC
>JAZKDV010000142.1:0-4730 GCA_040387395.1 Pseudomonadota bacterium
CGCCGTATTCAGCGGAGCCAGCCGGACTTTGGAGCCCTTGCCGACCACGGTCAGGGTTTCGCCCAGGGGTACGTCACCCCGCTTCAGACCCAGCGCCTCGGAAATGCGCAGGCCCGCCCCGTACAAAAGCGTCAGCAGCGCGGCATCGCGCGCCCCCAGCCATTCCACATTGTGCTCGCCGGCTTCCTCGATGGCGCGCACCGCATCCACAGCCGTCAGCGGCCGTGGCAGCGGACGGCGTACGCGCGGGGTGCGGATGGAGCGGGCGGAGGCATTTTCCAGAATGCCTTCGCGGGCGAGAAATTTGTAGAAACTGCGCACCGCCGCCAGCGCCCGCTGCACCCCACCCGCGCCCAGGCCTTCGCTGCGGCGGCTGGAGATGAAGGCGCGGATATCGGCGGGCTTCAGCTTGGCCAGTGTCCTGGCCGTCACCGCGCCGCCGACATGGGCGACCTGGAAACCGATGAAGCGCGCCACGTCATCGCCGTAGGCGCGCAAGGTGTTGGGCGAAGCGCGACGCTCATGCGCCAGCATCGAAAGCCAGCTTTTGCGAAGAGCGTCGGCGCTTTCGCTCACTTGCCCTCTTCCATCACTTAATCGTGACGTTGGCCTTTTTGGCGTCGGCGACGAAGGCGGCCAGGCCCTTGTCGGTCAAGGGATGGCTGATCAGCTTCTTGAAGATGTCGCTGGGCATGGTGCCGACATCGGCGCCGGCCAACAGCGATTCGCGCACATGGCTGATGCTGCGGATCGAGGCCGCCAGGATTTCCGTCTTGAAGCCGTAATTGTCATAGACGGTGCGGATGTCGCGGATCAGGCCCATGCCGTCTTCGCCCGCGTCATCGACGCGGCCGATGAAGGGCGAGATGAAGGTCGCGCCGGCCTTGGCGGCCATCCAGGCCTGGACCGGCGAAAAGCACAGCGTGACATTGACCATGGTGCCGTCCTTGGACAGCGCGGCGCAGGCCTTCAGCCCGTCCCAGGTCAGCGGCACTTTCACCGCGATGTTCTTGGCGATCTTGGTCAGGATCGCGGCTTCCTTCATCATGCCGTCATAGTCGGTGGCCAGCACCTCGCCGCTCACCGCGCCCGGCACGATTGAGCAGATTTCCTTCAACGATTCGACGTAGTCGCGGCCCGTCTTGGCGGCCAGCGACGGGTTCGTGGTGACGCCATCCACCAGGCCACTGGCGGCATATTCGCGGATTTCCGCCACATCGGCGGTGTCGAGGAAGATTTTCATGGACCAAAGACCTTATTTATTGACCTGGGATTGGGGCGGGGCGTACCCCATTCTAACCCATGATACGCGCCCGCTTAAACCCCGCTTCGCATGCGGAAATCCAGCCCAAAAAGGTGGTCGGCGTGCTGCTGCCGCTGCCGCTGGCCGGCGCCTATGACTACAAGCTGCCGCCCGGGGTGGATGCGCCGCGCGGCACGCTGGTGGCGGCGCCCCTGGGCAACCGCGAAGTGCTGGGTGCGGTGTGGGGTGCGTGCGAGGGCACGGTGGGCGACAACCGGCTGAAAGAAGCGGTGCCGCTGGAGGGCGGACCCGCCTTGCCGGAAAAGCTCTGCGACTTCATCGACTGGGTGGCCGATTACACCTTGAACCCGCCGGGCGCGATCCTGGCCATGGCGCTCCGGTCGCGCGGCGCCTTCGAGCCGGAGACCAAGCGCATCGCCTATTGTAGCGCGGGCGTCACCCCGCCGCGCATGTCGGCGGCGCGCACCCGTGCATTGGAAGTTGCGGGCGACGGGCTGGCACGCAGCGTCACCGGCCTGGCGGAAGATGCCAATGTGTCCGCCGCCGTGGTGCGCGGGCTGGTCACGGCGGGCGCGCTGATCCCCACCGAGCTGCCGGAGTTCGCGCCGTTCAAGCAACCCGAAGCCGGGTTCGCCGCGCCCAAGCTCGGCGACGATCAGGCCGTCGCAGCCACCGCGCTGCGGAGCGCGGTGACGGACGCGAAATTCTCCGCCCATCTGCTGGACGGCGTCACCGGTTCAGGCAAGACCGAAGTCTATTTCGAAGCCATCGCGGCGGCGCTGGAGCGTGGCAAGCAGGTGATGATCCTGCTACCGGAAATCGCGCTGACCATCCAGTTCCTGGAACGATTCGCCGCCCGCTTCGGCGTGCGGCCTGCCGAATGGCACAGCGACCTGTCGCAGAAAGAACGCCGCCGCACCTATCGGGCCGTGATGAACGGGGAAGCGCGGGTGATCGTGGGCGCGCGCTCCTCGCTGTTCCTGCCCTTTCCCGAGCTGGGCCTGATCATTGTCGATGAAGAACATGAACAGGCCTTCAAGCAGCAGGAAGGCGCCATCTATCACGCCCGCGACATGGCGGTGGTGCGGGCCCGTATCGAGAATTGCCCGGTGGTGCTGGCCAGCGCCACGCCGTCGCTGGAAAGTTTCGTCAATGCGAGCCAGGGCCGTTACAGTCATTTGAAGCTCGCCTCGCGCCATGGCGCGGCGGAAATGCCGCGCGTCGAGCTGATTGATCTGCGCCATGCGCGCGATGCACCGGATGTCGAAAAGAAAGCCCAATGGCTGTCGCCGCCGTTGCGCGCGGCCTTGGAGAAAACGCTGGCGGCGGGCGAACAGGCGATGCTGTTCCTCAACCGCCGCGGCTACGCCCCGCTGACCCTTTGCGAAGCCTGCGGCCACAAATTCACCTGCCCGCATTGCTCGGCCTGGCTGGTGGAACACAAGTACAAGCGACGCATGGCCTGCCATCAGTGCGGCTATGAATTGCCGATGCCATCCAGTTGTCCGCAATGCAACGAAAGCGGCACGCTGATCGCTTGTGGGCCTGGCGTGGAACGGGTGGCGGAGGAGTTCGCCGCCTTCTTCCCCGCTGCGCGCTTTGCCATCGCCTCGTCCGACATCCTGCACGGCCCCGCCGAAACGCAAGGAGCGATCCGCGCCATGGCGAGGGGCGAGATCGACGTGCTGATCGGCACCCAGATCGTCGCCAAGGGCCATCATTTTCCCCAACTGACATTGGTGGGGGTGGTGGACGCCGATCTGGGCGGCAGCGACGGTGACGTGCGGGCGCGGGAGCGCACCTTTCAATTGCTGCACCAGGTGTCGGGCCGCGCCGGGCGCGCCGAAAAGCCCGGACTCGTGCTGCTGCAGACCCGCAATCCCGAAGACGCGGTGATGCAGGCCCTGGCGCGGGGCGACCGCGACGGCTTTTACGAACAGGAGCGCGGTTATCGCGAAGCCTATGCCGCGCCGCCTTATGGCCGCCTCGCCGCCCTGGTCATCAGTGGTTATGACGGCGAAGCGGTGCGCGAGATCGCCCGCCAGCTTGGCAAGGCCGCGCCCAACGCCCGCGATGTAAAAGTCTGGGGGCCGACACCTGCCTTCTATGCCCTGCTGCGCGGCCAGACCCGCGAGCGGCTTCTGGTGCAGGCGGCCCGGAACGTGGATGTGCAGGCCTATCTGAAAAGCTGGCTGGCCGGTATAAAAGTGCCGGCGTCGGTGCGGGTTTCGGTGGACGTCGATCCCGTCAGTTTCTTCTGATCTTTCTTCTGGGGCCCATGGCGAAACATTCAATCTATTTCGTCTTCACACTGCACCCCGTAAGCGGCGGGCATTTCGTGGCGCTGGAACATATCGCCGCCCTCAATCAAATGGGCTTCGACGCCAAGGTTTATTATGTCGGCGCGCCAGAGGGTTTTGCCAAGTTCACCGTGCCCGCGGTGCGCGCCGGTGCGCCACTGGCCGCCGACGACATCATTGTCGTGGGCGAGGATCATAAGGCGCTGCTGAAGGAATTGAAGAACCTCGCCTGCATCAAGGTTCTGCATCACCAGGCGTTCTTTTACACCTTCGCCGGCTTCGACAGCATCACCGACCTGACTTCCTATCCCTTCGCGCGGATCATCGTGGCCAGTGATTTCAGCGCCGCGCGGCTGAAGGCGCTGGGCGTGAAGCAGCAGATCAGCCGCGTGCGCCCGGCGGTACCCGATTTCTTTGCCCCCGCTGCGAAGCGGCTGCAGATCGCTTACGCGCCGCACAAACGCCCGATCGAAGCCAATTTCCTGCGCGGCTATTTCGGCGCGCGTTTTCCCGAGTATGCCCATGTGCCCTGGGCGCCGCTGATCAATCTCAGCCGCGCCGATTGCGCGCGGGTGTTAAGCGAAAGCGCGGTCTATGCCGGCCTGCCGTTGCTGGAAAGCCTGGGGCTGATGAACCTGGAAGCCATGGCGTCCGGCTGTCATGTGGTCGGCTACACCGGCCATGGCGGCAGCGAATATGCGACACCCGCCAATGGCGACTGGATTGCCGAGGGCGACCATGATGCTTTTGTCGAAAAGCTGCGCGATGCCTGCAGGCTCTATGAAAGCCAGCAGCCCAATCCGAAAATCGAAGCCGGACGCGCCACGGCGGCGGCATTCTCCCGCGCTGGATTTGAACAGGAATTACGCGACGCCTGGCTGGCGGTCATGGGCGACCGCGCCGAGCTCTACCGCAACTGATTACAGCGTACGCCAATCCGTGAGATGACCGGTCACCGCCGCCGCGGCTGCCATCGCCGGCGATACCAGGTGCGTACGGCCGCCGCGGCCCTGACGGCCTTCGAAATTGCGGTTGGAGGTGGAGGCGCAGCGTTCGCCTTCCTTCAGCTTGTCGGCATTCATCGCCAGGCACATGGAACAGCCCGGATCGCGCCATTCAAAACCGGCTTCGACGAATACCTTGTCCAGGCCTTCTTCCTCGGCCTG
>JAZKDV010000143.1:0-32607 GCA_040387395.1 Pseudomonadota bacterium
GCCCGGCTATGCCATCGAGTACGACTATGTCGATCCGCGCGAGCTTTCCCCGGCGCTGGAAGTGAAGTCTGTGCCCGGGCTTTATCTCGCTGGTCAGATCAATGGCACCACCGGATATGAGGAAGCCGCCGCCCAGGGGCTGATGGCCGGCTGGAACGCCGCCCGCGCCGCGGGCGATGCCGCGCCGGTCATTCTCGACCGCTCCCAGGCTTATATCGGCGTGATGATCGACGATCTGGTGACCAAGGGCGTGTCCGAGCCCTACCGCATGTTCACCAGCCGGGCCGAGTATCGCCTGACCCTGCGCGCCGACAATGCCGATCAGCGATTGACCGAACTGGGCGAGGCAGGCGGGGTCGTGGGTTCCGAGCGCAGCGCCGCCTTTGCCGGCAAGCTGATGCGGCTGGATGTTTCACGTGAAACAATGAGTTCCCTGAACCTCACGCCCAACGAGGCCGCCAAACATGGCATCGCCATCCGGCTGGACGGGGTCCGGCGGAACGCACTGGAACTCCTGAGCCTGACCGATTTCCCGTCTTTGACCCGTATTTGGCCGGAATTGGCCTCGCTGGACGCCGATATTGCCGAACAGCTCGAGATCGACGCCCAGTATGCCGGCTATCTCGACCGGCAGGACGCCGACATCATCGCTTTCCGCCGGGACGAGGAGCGCGCCCTGCCCGCCAGCCTCGACTATGGCGCGGTGGTTGGCCTGTCCAACGAGGTCCGCCAGAAGCTTGAGCGCATCCGCCCCGCCACCTTGGGCCAAGCCGCCCGTATCGAAGGCGTCACCGCCGCCGCCCTCACCTTGGTTTTGGCCCACGTGAAGAGTCAGAAGGGCAAAAATGCTCTTCGGGCCTGAGGAGTTTCAGGCAAAGACCGGTGTTTCACGTGAAACATTGGCCCGGCTGAAGGCCTATGCCGACCTGCTGACCGACTGGAATGCCCGGCACAACCTGGTCTCCAAGAACAGCTTGGCCGAGCTCTGGGAGCGGCATATGTGGGATAGCGCCCAGCTGGCCCCCCTTGTCCCGGCAGGCGCCCGGTCTCTGGCCGATCTGGGCTCGGGCGCCGGCTTTCCCGGGCTGGTGTTGGCAGCGATGCTGCCGGATGTGGCCGTGACCCTCCACGAGGCCACCGCCAAGAAATGCGCATTCCTGCAGGTCACCGCAGACCGGATGGGCCTGCACGTCACCATAGAAAACGCCCGGATGGAGGATTTGCGCCGCCGGGCCTTTGACGTGGTCACGGCCCGGGCCTGCGCCCCCCTGCCCCTGCTGCTCGAATACGCCCACAGCTTCATGGGACCGAACAGTGTTTGCCTTTTCCTGAAAGGTCAAAATGTGGGGTCTGAATTGACCGAAGCCGCTAAATGTTGGAACATGAAGTTCTCTCAGGTTGCAAGCCAGACCGATCCTTCGGGTGCTATAGTGAGCGTGAGAGAGCTGGGTCCGCGTCATGTCCATCCCCCAAAAACCCCGAATCCTGGTCGTCGCCAACCAAAAGGGCGGCGTCGGTAAGACCACGACCGCGATCAACCTGGGCACCGCCCTAGCCGCGGTGGGCGAACCCACCCTGGTGATCGACATCGACCCCCAGGGCAACGCCTCGACCGGGCTGGGCATCCACCGCCAGGACCGCAAGCTGACCACCTATGAAGTCCTGACCGGCCAGGCCCGGCTGGACGAAGCCATCGTCGCCACCCGCATCCCCGGCCTGTCCCTCGTCCCGGCAACCGTGGACCTGTCGGGCGCCGAGCTGGAGCTGGCCGACATGCCCCGGCGCAACTTCATCCTGAAGGACGCGCTGGACGATTATTCCGCACACGGACGAAATGAATTCTCCTACATCCTGATCGACTGCCCCCCGTCCCTCACCTTGCTGACGCTGAACGCGATGGCGGCGGCGGATGCGGTCATGGTGCCGCTGCAATGCGAATTCTTTGCGCTCGAAGGCTTGAGCCAGTTGATGAAGACCATCGAACTGGTGCGGGACAAACTTAACCCCACGCTGGAAATCCAGGGCATCGTCCTGACCATGTTCGACAAGCGCAATCGGCTGAGCGATCAGGTCGCCGCCGACGTGCGTGAGACGCTGGGCGAGAAAGTCTATGCCACCGTGATCCCGCGCAACGTGCGCATTTCCGAAGCGCCCAGTCACGGCGTGCCGGCGCTGGTCTATGACCTGCGCTGTCCCGGCAGCCAGGCCTATATCAAGCTGGCGGGCGAACTGATCCAGCGCGAACGAGTCAGGGCCGCGGCATGACACCTCCCGCACAGGATCGTCCGCGCGGTTTGGGGCGCGGACTCTCGGCGCTGATTGGTGACGAAGCCGCCGCCGTGAAAGGCGAGCCCGTCGCCAAGAAAGACACCCGCACGCTGCCGGTCGCTTTCCTGCAGCCGGGCAAGTATCAGCCGCGCAAGACTTTCGACGACCAGCCGCTGGCTGACCTCGCCGCCTCGGTCAAAGAGAAGGGTGTGCTGTCGCCCATTCTGGTTCGCCCCATCGGTCCCGACCGCTACGAGATCGTGGCGGGTGAGCGCCGCTGGCGCGCCGCCCAGATCGCCAAGCTGCATGACGTGCCGGTGGTGGTGCGCGAACTGGCCGACGATCAGGCGCTGGAAATCGCCATCATCGAAAACGTCCAGCGCGCCGATCTCAACGCGATGGAAGAGGGCGCCGCCTATCAGGAGCTGGTCGCCAAGTTCGGCCGGACCCAGGAGCAGGTGGCCCAGCAGGTCGGCAAGAGCCGCAGCCATGTCGCCAACACCATCCGGCTGCTGCAACTGCCCGAGCAGGTGAAGACCTGGGTGCGGGAGGGCAAGCTGACCGCAGGCCATGCCCGAACACTGTTGGGGGTCGCCGATCCGGAGGCCATGGCCGAAGCCTTCATCGCCGGCGATCTGACCGTGCGCCAGGCAGAGCAGAAAAGCTCCGAACAGCGTTCCGCGAAGAAGCCCGGTGGAAAACCCCGCAAAGATCCCAATGTCGCCGACATGGAAGCCAGCATTTCCAACCGCTTGGGCCTCAAGGTCGAGGTTATCCACAAAGGGGATAAAGGTGGGGAAATCCGCGTCCGCTACAAAACGCTGGAACAGCTGGACGATATCGCCCGCCGCTTGAAGGGCTAGGCCGCCGCCGTCTTGGCCAGCGCCGCCGCGACATCGATCCGGCCGTCATACAGCGCCCGGCCCACCACCACGCCTTCGATGTTCGGCTCATTGGCCGCGATCAGCGCGTCGATGTCGGCAATCGATCCGACCCCGCCCGAGGCGATCACCGGAATGGACAGGGACTGGGCGAGGGCGGCGGTCGCCCCCACATTCACGCCCTTCAGCAGCCCGTCGCCGTCAATGTCGGTGAACAGAATGGCGGCCACCCCGGCATCCTCGAAGCGCTTGCCCAGGTCGATGGGGGTGAGGTCGCTGACATCGGCCCAGCCCTGGGTGGCGATCTTGCCGCCCTTGGCGTCGGCCCCGACCACGATGCGGTTCGGGAAGGCCTTGGCGGCGTCTTTCACAAATTGGGGGCTGGTCAGCGCCGCGGTGCCCAGGATCACGCGGGTGATGCCGGCGGCCAGCCAGCCCTCGACCGCGGCCATGTCGCGAATGCCGCCGCCCAGTTGAATCGGCAGGTCGATGGCGGCGCGGATGGATTTGATCGCATCCGTATTGGCGCTGTGCCCGGCAAAGGCGCCGTTGAGATCGACGCAGTGCAGCCACTGGAATCCCTGCGCGGCAAATTCCTTCGCCTGGGCGCCGGGATCGGTGTTGAACACGGTGGCGTCTTCCATCACGCCCTTTTTCAGGCGGACGCAGACACCGTCCTTCAGGTCGATGGCCGGGAAGATGATCATGGGCGCCACGTCAAAAAGTTTTCCAGCAGCTTGAGGCCGGTGGCCTGGCTCTTTTCCGGATGGAACTGGGTGCCTGCCATATTCTCATTGCCGATGATTGCGGTCAGCGGCCCGCCATAATCGGTGGTGGCGATCAGGTCTTCCGGCAGCACCGGCTGGAACTGGTAGCTATGGACGAAATAGGCGTGGGCGCCGGGTTCGATGCCCTTCAGCAGCGCATGGTCCTGTTCGAACTTGAGTTCATTCCAGCCCATGTGCGGAATCTTCAAGGACGGATCATCCGGCGTGATCTTGACCACTTCGCCGGCGATCCAGCCCAGGCCGGCATGGCGGCCAAACTCCACGCCCACCGTGGCCATCAGCTGCATGCCGACGCAGATGCCCAGGAATGGCGCGCCTTCCTTCAACACTTTCTCGCGCAGCGCCTCGATCATGCCGGGCACGCCGGACAGGCCCTTCATGCAATCGGCGAAAGCCCCGACGCCGGGCAGCACCACGCGCTCAGCGGTCAGCACGACTTCGGGATCGGCAGTGGTGACGATCTCGGACGCGCCCTTGGCGGCATGCGCCAGCGCCTTCGCCGCGCTGGCGAGGTTGCCGGAGCCATAATCGATCAGGGCGGTGACGGGCATAAAACACCTGCGAAATCGCGGGCTCTATAGCGCGGCGGGTGCGTGAATCGAAGCGAAAAAGGCCTAGCGCAACGCCAGTGCGGGGCAGGGGAGTTCTGCGGCGGACGCGGGCTTGGCGGAAAGCCGCATTCCGGCCACCAGCAGGTCGCGCCAGGCGGGCAGGGGATCGGCCAGCGTAAAGCGGCCGCTGCGCAGGGCCTCCAGGGTGCCGCGGCAGGCGGGCGAGGCGAAGCTGGCGGCGGACGTCCAGCCCGCCTCCTGCTGTTTCATGACGGCTGCCCACCAGCGCGCGTCCGTGCCGTACACCAGCAGGATCTCGCCCGTCCCATCGCGGTCCAGATCCAGCATCCAGGCGTCGCAGGACAAGGCCGGCGTGGTCAGGCAGGGCGGTACGGTACTCGTCTTCGCCCATTGTTGCGTGAACAGGGATGAGGGCAGCCGCGCGCCCGGCGTGTGCAAGGTGATGTTGGCGCCGATTTCGGTGGGGGTGGGCACATCGCTGCGCAGCGTGGAAGCCAGCGCAACCGACGCATCGCGCGCGACATCGGGCGAACCGTTCTGGGCCATGTCGATCAGGGCCCGCTGGCCGAAGCGCACGCCGCGCTGGCGCAGATAGTCGAAATCGAATGCGGCCAACTCCACCTTGCCGCTTTGCAGCCGCGCGGTCTGGGACTGGACCGCCAGCTTCAGCGGGTCGGCGAGGGGTGAGGCCATCGCCAGGCAGCCTGCGATCAACAGCAGTGCCATGATCCGGTTGGCGGGCTCAATCCGCTGCATCCAGTTTCCGCCGCCCACCGCGATCAGCGCCGCGCCGCTGTACAGCGCGCCGTACAGGCCCAGCACGATCAGCCCAGCGCCCGCATAGAGGCGCGCCGCGGTCCAGCCCAGCGCCATCACGCGTTCACCCAGGGCAAAGGCGGCGATGGCGACCAGCGCCACGATCAGGAAGGCGGCGGCGAACTCGCTGGCCTTGCGCCACGCGCCCCGCGGCGCCTCGCCGCGATAGGAAGCGTTGATGGCGATCACCAGCAAACCCGCAAAGCTCAGGCATGCGGCAAGCGAAACGGGGGCGCGGAAGAAATGCGATCCGATGATCGCGGCCGAAGCCAGCGCCAGCATCGGCAGCGCCACGGTGCAGCAGGCCAGCACGGCCCGCTTGGCCAACCGGCGCAGCGCGCCGGCGGTGACGGCGAAGGCCGCGGCGCTGACCAGCGCCACCAGCGGCAGGGTGAGCAGCGAAGGCTCGACGCTGAGGCGCAGCATCGGATACTGGGCGCGTAGCCAGTTGAACAGGCTGTTGCCCGATCCCACCAGCGCCCAGGCCGTGCCGGTCACGATGCCCCAGATCAGCAGGCGCGCGATCAGGCTCCAGGTCGTCTCGAAGCTGCCGCGATAGGATGGAAACAGTTTTCCTTCCCGCACTCCGGCGCGCAGCATCGCCTGCGCCGTCACCAGCATCAGCGCCGTCAGCACTGCCAGCGCCAATCCGGCATAGGCCTGTTCCGGCCCCTGTATGCGCCAGTGATGATAAAGCCCCAGGCAGGCGAGCAGGGCGGCAGCGATGCCGGTCCATAGCGACAGCAGCGGCGCGGGGATTTCGCCCAGCCCTTCCAGGAACACCAGCGGCGCGAAGATTCCGGCCAAAGCGAGGGCGGCAAACAGATAGGGATCGCTGCCGGGCCACATCCCCGCCGCGCGCAATTGCAGCAGCAGGTATAGCCCCAGTCCCTGCGCCAGCCCGATGCCCAGGCGGATCAGCAGCAGGCGCGGCGCGCGGTTGGTGTTGGCGGCGTGCGCGGGAGCCGGAATATCCGGCTGGGGCGCAGGCGGGATTTCGGCGCGCGGCGCGGGCTGCGCTTCGGGCTGAATGAAGGCACGAAAGGCTTCGTCGGAGGAAAAGCCGGGGCCGAAAAACACCGGCTCGTCTGGCGTGTGCGCCGCCGGTTTGGCGGGCGCGGGCATGATGAAGACGCGTTCCTTTGCCGAAACGGCCGGATCAAGCGCCAGCGGCTCTTCGGGCGTCCAGTCCAGGTTGGCGGCATCGACCCAGCGCGGCTCAGGCTGCTTTTTGCGAAACGGAAAGCGCATCGCGTTTGGGTAGCGCGGAAGCAGCCCACGATCACGCGGCGTTAACGCGCGTGGTTAATTCGCGCCGGCTTTCGCGCAGGCGTCGGCCCCGTCCTGTACGCCGGGGTTTAGGCGCAGCCTTCGCCCCGCAACCATCAGGTCATTCCAGCGTGCGGCGGGGGGCATCACTTCGAACTTTTGCGACCGCAGGGCTTCCAGCATCCCGGGGCAGGGCGCCTCAAAAGTTGCCGCCAGGAACCAGCCCGCTTCGGTGCTGTGAAAGACGGAAACGGTCCTGCTGCCGGCGGCGAACATCACGATCTCCTGCCTGCCGTCGCCGTTCAGGTCGAGCAGCACCGCATCGCAGGGCGTGTTCATGGCGCCCATGCATTCGGAAGGCGACCGGCGCGCCTGCTTCCTGTTCCAGTCGGTTTTCAGAAAGCTTTCCGGCAGCTTCGTGCCGCGTGGGTACACCGTGACGCGCTGCGCCAGAAGCGCGGGCGCGGGCGTATACGGCTCGTACCGGGCTTTGCGCTTCAGCGCATCGCTCGCCGCCAGCCGGGTATAAGCATTCTGGCTGCGGGACAACACGGCCAGCGCCGCCTGTCCGTAGCGCCCGCCTTCCCAGCGCAGATAGGCGTAGTCGAACTTCTGCGGTGTGACCTTGCCGCTTTGCAGCCGTGCCATCTGGTCGTTCACCGAAATGCGCAACGGGCTGGCGAGCGGCGTGAACATCACGATCATCAGCCCCAGCGCCAGCAGCGCAACCCGGAAATTCCATTCTTCGATCCCCGCCAGCCAGCGTCCGCGCGTCAGGGCGGCATGGGCATAGCCGCCGGCATAGGCCAGCGCCACGATCAGGATGGCGGCGACGGTGACGCGGTCGACCGTCCAGCCATACTGGCGCACACGCAGCGACAGGGCATAGGCCGCGATCAGGGTGAGGGGTACGGTGAGAAGGGCCGCGACTGTGCCTGCGACCTGCAAAACCTTGGGCGGGGTCCGTTCCGGCGCGCCGTCCTGATGCGCGGCGTTGATCAAGATCAGCAGCGCCGCTGTTGCCGCCAACAAAAGCGCGGTGGCGTGGCCGAAGCTCCACAGCGCCTGAAGGCCGGTGAACGGCAGGCTGGCGACAAAGCCCGCCACCATCAGGGTGATCAGCGGCAGCAGCCACGACAGCAAGGTCAGGGCCAGGGTGCGCGCGCCCTGCACCAGCGTGGGCCGGACATCCGTGAGATGCAGCGCTCCGCCGGCCGCTACCGCAAGGACCGGAATGGAAAACCACGCTTCGCCCAGCAATCCTTCCAGGAAGCTCAGCTTGATCAGGCCGAACAGGCCCGCGCCCAGCCACATCAGCGCCCAGAAGGCGCCGACGAAGAAAACCGACAAGACCAACTGGATGCCCAGCTTCCAGGCCAGGTCGAAATACGTCGCATAGCTGGCCATGAAGCGGCCCTGGGCGACGCCACCTGTGACCAGCGTATGGGCGATGAACAACCCGCCGGCGCCAAAGAATATCAATTGCGCGGACGGGATCGCGCCTTCGGGAAGCTGCTGCGATGCGCCCATCCAGGCGTCGAAAAAGCCCAGCAGCGCCACCACCGCGCTGGCGATGCCGACCCATGTCAGCGCCTTGCGCAACGGCATGGCGCCCAGCGACAGGTTCAGGCCGATGGGGGCAGACAAGCTGACCAGCAGGAGGGGAATGAAAACCGCGCCATGGGTCGCGGGCCAAAGTTTGGCGTCACTGGCGCGGTACAGCAGATACAGGATCAGTCCCTGCGCCAGGCCGATACCCAGCCGCGTCAGGAACAGCTTTTGGCCTTGTGAAATTGCTTCCATCAACCGCCTCGTGCGTCAGCCGGGCGGGAGCATAGGCGAAACGGTCAGTTATCGTCCATCTTGAGGGCAGCGATGAAGGCTTCCTGCGGAATCTCCACCTTGCCGAACTGGCGCATCTTCTTCTTGCCCTCTTTCTGCTTGTCGAGGAGCTTGCGCTTGCGGCTGATGTCGCCGCCGTAACATTTCGCCGTCACGTCCTTGCGCAACGCGCTGAGGGTTTCGCGCGCGATCACCTTGCCGCCGATGGCCGCCTGGATCGGAATCTTGAACATGTGGCGCGGGATCAGGTCTTTCAACTTCTCGCACATCGCCCGGCCACGGCCCTCGGCGCGCTGGCGGTTGACGATCATGCTCAGCGCATCCACCGGGTCGTCATTGACCAGGATCGACATTTTGACCAGATCGCCTTCTTCGTACTTCTCGATGTGATAGTCGAAGCTGGCATAGCCGCGCGACACGCTCTTCAGCCTGTCATAGAAGTCGAACACCACTTCGTTGAGCGGCAGATTGTAGATCACCATGGCGCGGTTGCCGGCATAGGTGAGCTCGACCTGGCGGCCGCGGCGGTCTTCGCAAAGCTTCAGAACGCTGCCCAGATACTCGTCGGGCACCAGCACGGTGGCCTTGATCCAGGGTTCTTCGATGTGATCGATATAGGTCACATCCGGCATGTCGGCCGGATTGTGCAGCTCCTTCATCGAGCCGTCATTCATGTAGATGTGATAGATCACCGAGGGCGCGGTGGTGATCAGGTCGAGATTGAATTCGCGCTCCAGCCGTTCGCGCACGATTTCCAGATGCAGCAGGCCCAGAAAGCCGCAGCGGAAGCCGAAGCCCAGCGCCGCGCTGCTTTCGGTTTCATAGGTGAAGCTGGCATCGTTGAGATGCAGCTTACCCAGCGCCTCGCGCAGATCCTCGAACAGCGCCGCGTCCACCGGGAACAACCCGCAGAACACCACCTGCTGCGCCGACTTGAAGCCGGGCAGGGCGGTGGCGGTGCCCTTGCGTTCGTCGGTGATGGTGTCGCCCACCTTGGTGTCGGCGACCTGCTTGATCTGGGCGGTGATGTAACCGACTTCGCCCGGGCCCAGGCGCTCGACGCCGACCTTCTTTGGCTTGAAGACGCCGATCTGTTCGACCTGATAGACCGCGTCGGCGGCCATCATGCGGATCTTCTGGCCCTTCTTGAGTTCGCCATCGATGATGCGCACCAGCACCACCACGCCCAGATAGGCGTCGTAATAGGAATCGATCAGCAGCGCCTTCAGCGGCGCATTGAGTTCGCCCCGGGGGGGCGGCAACCGCTTGACCACCGCTTCCAGCACCAGCTCGATGCCGATGCCGGTCTTGGCGGAAATCGGGATGGCCTCGGATGCGTCGATGCCGATCACATCCTCGATCTGGCTCTTGACCCGTTCGGGCTCGGCGGCGGGCAGGTCGATCTTGTTGAGCACGGGCACGATGTCCAGGCCGGCATCGATCGCCTGATAGACATTGGCCAGGGTCTGGGCTTCCACGCCCTGGCTGGCGTCCACCACCAGCAGTGCGCCTTCGCAGGCGGCCAGGCAGCGGCTGACTTCATAGCCGAAGTCGACATGGCCCGGCGTGTCCATCAGGTTCAGGACATACATCTCGCCGTCGGCGGCCTTGTAATCCAGCCGCACCGTCTGGGCCTTGATGGTGATTCCGCGCTCCCGCTCGATATCCATCGAATCCAGGATCTGGTTGGTCATCTCGCGGCTGGAGACGGTACCGGTGAACTGGATCAGCCGGTCGGCCAGGGTCGATTTGCCATGGTCGATATGGGCGACGATGGAAAAATTGCGGATTTTGGACAGGTCGGGCATTTGCGGGGGGTCTAGCAGACTGGGGCCCCCCATTCCAACGTCTTTTCCGGGGCCTTTTCCGGCTATAAGCGGGCCATGTTGCACTACCTTTACCTGGACTATGGCGGGCTGGCGAAATACCGCCGGGAGCTGCGCTACAGCCTGATTTCGCTCCAGGCCGAGTTGGGGGCGGAACCGGCGGCCCGGATCGTGATCTATACCGACGCCCCCACCGTCTATGCCCGCTGGCCGGTCGAGGTGGTCGACATTTCAGCCCATATCCAGGCCTGGTCCGGCGACGGGCTTTACCATCACCGCATCAAGCCGGCGGTGGTGCTGGACGCCCTGAAGCGGTTCGACGGCCCGGTCTGTTTCGTGGATTCGGACTCCATCATCCGCCCCGGCTTCCATGCCGAGGTCAGCGCCAGGATGGCGCCGCAGGATGTCTGGTCGGTGACCAAATGCGCCGTGGTGATGAACGGCTTCGAGCTGATGAACCCGTTCCCGCCACTGAAGGGTTTTCGCACCCATCTGCCGCATCTGGGGCGCTATCATTACGACGTGACCCAGAGCTGGATGTTCAATTCCGGCCTGATCGGGGTCTCGCCGGTGCATATACCGATCATGGAAGACACGCTGGCCTATATCGATGCGCTGATCGGCCGGGCGGCGAAATTCCCCACCCTGGAACAGCTGGCGCTCAGCGAAGTGCTGCGCGTCAGCCAGACGGCGGTGGCGGAAGTCAAAGACACGTTCCTGCATTACTGGCAGGGACGGCGGCGCATCTATATGGCCAACGAGATCGAGAAAAGCCTGTCGGCGGACTGGAACGACCTGACGCCGCCGAAGGAATGGGCCGACATGAACTACTGGAAAATCCGCGCCTATAACTATTATCACGGCGTCTCCTACTTCCTGAACGGTTTCCACCGATGAAAAAGACGGACAATGCCGTTGCCGACCTGTGGGCCGGCCAGTCGGTGCCGCTGCTCAAGGCGCTGCACATCCTCACCCACAATGGCGGGCTGAACGCGGATTCGCGCCGCAAGCTCAAGCAGGTGCAGCACCTGGCGCAGCTGGTGAAGCCGGCGATCGACGCCGCGCTGGGCGAGAAGGATCAGCCGGTGCTGGCCGATCTGGGCGCGGGCAAGTCCTATCTGGGCTTCATTCTCTACGATCTGTATTTCCGAGGCGCGGGACGCGGCAAGGTGATTGCGGTGGAAGCGCGCCCGGAACTGGTGGAGACGGCGAAAAAGATCGCCAGCGAAAGCGGCTTCGACCGCATGGATTTTGTCGAAGGCAAGATCGCGGAAGCCGCGCTGGGCGCGGTCGATATCGTCACCGCGCTGCATGCCTGCGATACCGCCACCGACGAGGCGATCCTGTTTGCGCTGAAGCACGAGGCGAAGTTCGTGGCGCTGGTGCCCTGCTGCCAGGCGGAAGTGGCGCGGCAACTGGATGATGTGAAAGGCCCGCTGGACCAGATCTGGCGCCACGGTGTCCATCGCCGCGAGTTCGGTTCACACCTGACCAATGTGCTGCGCGGGCTCTATCTGGAAGCCCATGGCTACAAGGTGCGGGTGACCGAGTTCACCGGCTTTGAGCATACCCAGAAGAACGAGATGATCTTCGCCGAGCGCCACCAGCGCTCCAACCCGCGCGCCAAGGCGGAGTTCGAAAAACTCGCCAAGGAAATGGGCGCGAGCCCGAAGCTGCTTATAGTTTAGAGACCTAGGGTAATTCGCCGTACAGGATGACAACTAACTGGGGGCCTCATGTTTACACCGAGCGAATGGGTGCAGATCATAAGTACCGTCGCCACAACGGCAGGCGTGCTAGTTTCCTTGTTCATTGGCGTTAGAACGGTTCTTGAGCAACGAAGGCAAAGAGAACAAGCGATAAAGCCTTTTCTCCTATTTGATATCGGCGGGTACGGCGTCCCAATCGAATTTCGCGATAGCTCCGCAATTCCGGGCATACAGTTGGAGCGCGCGCTTCAATTGACAAAAAACAGGCCGACCGGCGCCAATTCAATGAGTGCAACAGAAGAATGGGGCGTGCTCAGAAATCATGGCCAAGGGCCCGCGCTGGAGGTGCGTGTGATATTCCGCGCCTATCGGGTCTTTACTTCATTTGGCTGCCGGGTATTAGAAAAAGCAGAACGCAAAGCGTTTCCCTACTCTCCCTCCTTAAACAATGTTCCTCCAACGCCAAGCAACATATCGCCTGCCGCTGCTGGTTCCTTCAGGCGACTGCCAACGCCTCTAGTAGTTGACTACGATCACGCCCTGAAACGCATCGACTTCGTAGTTGAAATTCGATGCAAGGATACTTTGGGCAATCCTCATGTTCGTTATCAGGGACTCAGGGTGTTTGCAGACAACATGCCCGGTAAAATAACGACTACGTTCATAGAAGAGGTGTTTCCACCCAATGTACCGTGGAGCATTTTTGGTACGCCGGAAAGCGGCGACTTTCAAATGGAAACAGAAACTGATTAACCGCGCAGCGTCGCGCCAATCTTGAGCGTGGCGGCGACGATCTTCTGCGCCAGCGCTTCGATCTCGGCCTCGGTCAGGGTCGCGTCCCTGGGCTGGATGCGCACCGCGACGGCGACCGATTTCTTGCCTTCTGCGACGCCCTTGCCTTCATAGACGTCGAACACACTGACGCTATCGATCAGGTTGCGGTCGGCCAGTTTCACGGCCTTGACGATCTCGCCGGCGGCCAGCTTGGCATCCACCACAAAAGCGAAGTCGCGCTCGATCGCCTGGAAGGGCGAGGGTGCGAACAGCGGCTTGGCCTTGCCACCCTTGGACTTGGCGTCGGGAATGGCGTCGAGGAAGATTTCAAATCCGGCCGCCGGACCTTTCAGGTCGAACGCCGCCAGCACCTTGGGATGAATCTCGCCGAACTGGGCAATCACCTTGGGGCCCATGGCGATGGTGCCGCTGCGGCCCGGGTGATACCAGGCGGGCGCGCCCTGGGTGATCGGCGCCGACATGGGTGCGCCGGTGATGGCTTCCAGTGCGGCCAGAAGATCGGCTTTCACAGCGAACAAGCCCGACGAGTCCTTGCCTTCTTGCCAGTGACGTTCGGGGTTACCGGCGCGGATCGCGGCGGCCACGGTTTTCTGCTGACCCGGCACGCCGCTATCGAAGGCCGCGCCGATCTCGAACAATTGCAGGCTGGAAAATCCGCGCGCCGCATTGCGGGCGGCGGCGGCCAGCAGCGATGGCAGTATCGAAGGGCGCAGGGCGTCGAGGTCCGAGGCGATGGGATTGGAAAGCTGGCGCGCATCGTCGCCCCCTCCGAACAGCTTGGCCTGATCGCGGGCGATGAAAGAGAAAGACACACTTTCATTGAAGCCGCGCGCCGCCAGCGCCCGGCGGGCATTGCGGGTGCGGCGCTGGGCCTTGGACAGGACCGGCGCGGCCACGCCGCCGCCGCGCGGCAGCGGCACCGAGGCAACGCCGCCCAGCCCGTGAATGCGCACCACTTCTTCGACAAGATCGGCGGGGCCGTCCACGTCATGGCGCCAGCTCGGCGGCACCACCAGCCAGTTGGAATCCACCACAAAGCCCAGCGCTTCCAGGATGTGCTTGATCTCGTCCTGCGGCACGGCAATGCCGCCCAGCTTCTGGACAAAGGCGGGATCGAAGGAAATCGGCTTGTGCGGCGGCGGCAGTTCGCCGGCGATCACCACATCGGATGCTTCACCGCCGCACCATTCCAGGATGTACCGCGTGCACAGCTCCAGGCCCGGCAGCACGAATTGCGGATCGACGCCGCGCTCGAAGCGATAGCGCGCGTCGGAAATGATCGCCTGCTTGCGGCCTGCGCGTGCGATCCGCGCCGGATCGAACCAGGCGGACTCGATGAAGACATTGACGGTTTCGCCGAAGCTGCCGCTTTCCAGGCCGCCCATCACCCCGGCGATGCCCAGTGCTTTGGCATCATCGGCGATGACGATGGTGTCGGCATCAAGCGTGTAGGTCTTTTCGTCCAGCGCCAGCACGGTCTCGCCGTCTTTCGCCATGCGGGCGCGAAGGCCGCCCGTCAGCTTGTCGGCATCGAACACATGCAGCGGGCGGCCGCGATCCTGCGAAATCAGGTTGGTGGCATCCACCAGCGCCGAGATCGACTTCATGCCGACGCTTTTCAGCTTGTCCTGCACCCATTTGGGCGCGGGACCGTTCTTGACGCCGCGGATCAGCCGTCCCGCGAAGATCGGGGCAGCGTTCTTGTTCTCGGGCGCAAATTCCAAGGCGATGGTCTTGGGGCTGGGGAATTTCCCCGCCACCGGCTGCACCTTCTCGGTTTTCAGCGTGCCCAGGCCGGCGGCCGCCAGGTCACGGGCGATGCCGAACACGCTGGCCGCGTCACCGCGATTGGGCGTGATCGAAACATCGAACAGCGGATCGTTGGCGAGAAGCCCGGCGTTTTCCAATGCGCCCGCCACCGGCTGGCCCACCCTGGCATCGGGCTTCAGTTCGATGATGCCATCATGGTCTTCGCCCAGCAGCAGTTCGCGCGCCGAGCACATCATGCCGCGCGATTCCACATCGCGGATCTTGCCGACCTTCAGCGCTTCGCCGGTCGCCGGGATCACGGTGCCGGGACGGGCCAGCACCACCTTGATACCGGCACGCGCATTGGGCGCGCCGCAAACGATCTGCAAGGTTTCCTTGCCGTCGCTGACGCTGCACAGCCGCAGCTTGTCGGCATTGGGATGCTTGTCGGCAGTGATCACTTCGCCGACCACGAAATCCTTCAGCGCGGCGCCGGGATCGGTGATGCTTTCGACTTCCAGACCGATGCTGGTCAGCTTTTCGCCGATGACATCGGCGCTGGCATTGGTATCCAGATGCTCTTTCAGCCAGGAGAGGGTGAATTTCACCGCGAAAGCCCCCCGTCCAAGGTGGGGATGTCCAGCGCTGCGAAGCCGTAATGCTTCAGCCAGCGCAGGTCCGATTCAAAGAAGCTGCGAATGTCGGGCATGCCGTATTTCAGCATTGCCATGCGGTCCAGGCCGAAGCCGAAGGCAAAGCCCTGATACTTGTCCGGATCGATGCCGCAATTCTCCAGCACCTTGCGATGGACCATGCCGCTGCCACCCAGCTCCAGCCAGTCATTGCCGGTGCCGAACGTGATCTTGCCGGGCACGCTGCGGTCGCAGCGCATGTCCCATTCCAGGCTCGGTTCGGTGAAAGGGAAGAAAGACGGACGGGCGCGCAATTCAATCTGGTCGATTTCGAAAAAGGCCTTGCAGAACTGCTCCACCGTCCATTTCAGATGGCCCAGGTGAATGCCTTCATCCACCACCAGCGCCTCGACCTGGTGGAACATGGGCGAATGGGTGGCGTCGGAATCGACGCGATAGGTGCGGCCGGGCGAGATCACGCGGATCGGCGGCTTGGCGTTCAGCATGGTGCGCACCTGCACCGGCGAAGTATGGGTGCGCAGCACATGGCTCATGCCGTCCGCCTGCGCCGACACATAGAACGTGTCCTGCATCTGGCGGGCGGGATGATCGGGGGGAATGTTCAGCTTGGTGAAATTGTAATCGTCGAATTCCACGTCAGGGCCTTCGGCGACGCCGAAACCCAGGTCGGCGAAGATCGCGACCACTTCTTCCAGCACCTGTGAAATCGGATGCACCGTGCCGCTATTCTCGGCGCGGGTGGGCAGGGTGACGTCCAGCGTCTCGGAAGCCAGGCGCGCATCCAGCGCCGCATCGGCCAGCGCGCCCTTGCGCGCGGCGATGGCCTCCGTGACCGCGTCTTTCAGACCGTTGAGCCTGGGCCCCTGAACCTTGCGCTCTTCGGGGTTTAGCTTGCCCATGGTGGCGAGCAGGGCGCTGACCGAGCCCTTCTTGCCCAGCGCGCCGACGCGCACGGCTTCCAGCGCCGCTTCATCGGAAGCGGCGGCAACCTGCGCCAGTATCTCGGACTGAAGGGATGCGATGTCGGCCATGCAAACTCCGAAGGGAAAGTATCAGGGGCCGCAAAGCCCCTGATTCGCTCGGATGGAGTTTGAATTAAGCCTTAGACGCCTGATCCACCAGAGCCTTGAACGCGTTGGGCTCGTGGATGGCCAGATCGGACAGAACCTTGCGGTCGATCTCGATGCCAGCACCGGCGAGCCCGGCGATAAATCGGCTGTAGGTGATGCCATGCTCGCGCACGGCGGCGTTGATGCGCTGGATCCACAAGGCGCGGAAGTTACGCTTGCGCTCCTTGCGGCCGATATAGTTGTGCTGCAGCGACTTATCGACCGCGGCATTGGCCGTGGTGATGTTGTTCTTGCGGCGGCCACGCATGCCCTTGGCTTGCTTCAGGACCTTGTTGCGGCGGGCGCGGGACGGTACGGCGCGGGGTGAACGGCTCATGGTTAGATTCCTCCGCCATAGGGCATCCAGCGCTTCACGCGCTGGGTTTCAGACTTGGACAGGAGGTCCATGCCGCGCAGGTCGCGGGTGCGAGCAGGCGAGTTGTTGATCAGGCGATGGCGCTTGCCGACCTGATGGGTCTTGATCTTGCCTTTGGCCGTGATCTTGAAGCGCTTTTTAGCGCCCGACTTGGTCTTCATCTTGGACATTTTGCTATCCTTTTAAGGCTGCCGGCTTCACGCCGGTCCCCCTTGGTTGATTGTGCGCATCCGCGCACGGGTTGATGTGCGCATTGCGAACGGGGGTCGCATTTGGGGTCGCCACGGCATGTCCGGCCGGGCCACCCAAGAGGGGCGCGTTTAAGAGGAAAAGCTGCGGGAAATCAACCCGGGCGCCGGTCTTTTCGCCCTGGTTCATCCTGCGCGCAGTGGTTTGAAAGGCTACTCGCCGTCCTGGCGGTCGCGGCTGGGGGAGGCGGAGGAGGTGCCGGTAACGCCGAAATCGCCGGATTTGCTGGCGCCGTCGGCGACATTGAAGCCTTCGGCGCTCAGGCCGCGCTTCAAAAGTTCGCGAATGGCGGCAGCCCGGCTGGGCATGCGCTTGTTGAAGCGCCAGTTGTCCACCGCTTCCAGTTCTTCCGCCGTCAACATGATCTGGAGGCGCTCGCCGCGCGTCAAATCATTCATGGTTTCTCTGCCTTGGTTCCTATTATTGTTCTAAAACAACAGGATAACAGAATACCCCTAATGAGTAGAGTACTCACTATCCCAGCCATGATGTGAGTACGCGATTTTGGGTGAAATAGTTCCATGCAGCAAGGGTGTTTTTGGTACCAAACCAGCCGCTTACTCATTTAAGTCATTGAAAATAAACAATAATTTTACTTGCGGTGCGATCCGGCCGGGCGCATGGTGCCGCCATGAGCACACACCTCGCCCCCCCCGATATCGACGCCATGGCCTCCACCGACATGGTGGCCGAAGCCAACCACCGCATCGCCAACAGCCTGACCCTCCTGGTCAGCATGGTCCGGATGCAGGCGGTCTCGGTGAAAAAGAAGCAGGAAGCGCTGAGCAATGCCGACGTCCGCATGCTGCTCGACGGCATCGCCGCCCGCATCAACACCATCAGCCAGCTTCACCGCATCCTGTCGCGTACCGGCGCCGATGGCGTGGTCAGCCTGAAACCGCATCTCGAGGAAGTGACCAGCGCGCTGGTCGCGGCTTTGTCCTCGCCGGACCAGCAGGTGAAGGTGATGCATACCGGCTCCGATTGCATGGTGCCGATGCGCCATGTCCAGCCGATCGTGCTGATCCTGTGCGAAGCCTTCATCAACGCCATGAAATACGCCCATCCCGCCAATGTGCCGCTGATCATGACGGTGGATTGCAACGTCAGCGCCGACGGACGGCTTGTGTTCACCATCAGCGATGATGGCGTCGGCCTGCCCGACGGCTTCGATTCGGACAAGAGCGGCGGCCTGGGCTTTCGCGTCATGCGCAGCCTGGCCGCCGAAATCGGCGGTGTCCTGCAAATCCAGTCCACCCATCTGGGGCTGACATTCCGTGTCGCGCTTCCCACCGGCGCCCTGGCGAGCATCAACTGAGCCGCAATTCACTTTAGGGCGGACGCGCCAGCGGTTTTGCGCTATTGGCGCATGCATGGGGTTTCTCGAAAAATTCCAGCCCTGGATCCGCCTGGCGGCGCGCTGGCTGTTCTGGCCGGCGGTGCTGGTGGTCTGCTGGGGCGAACTCACGCCCAACCCGCCCGACATCGCGGTCAGCCAGTGGGACAAGGTCCAGCACTTCACCGCCTATTTCGGACTGGCGCTGCTGGCGACCCTTGCCTGGGAACGCCGCGGCCGGCGCTTGCCGATATTCCTCGGCGTGATTGCGCTGGGCGGGTTTCTGGAAATCCTGCAGGGCTTTGTCGGGCGCGATGCCGCCTGGCTGGATCAGCTGGCCAACACCGTGGGGGCGCTGCTCGGCATGGGCTGGGCCTTGGCCTGGCGGCGGCTTGTTGAGGGCCCCAAGCGCGACTAGCTTGCGCGACGGGCCTGAGACATCAAACGGAGGGGACATGTTCGAGGAATTCAAGAAATTCGCCATGCGCGGCAATGTGCTGGATCTCGCTATCGGCGTGATCATCGGCGCGTCCTTCACCGGCATCGTCAATTCGCTGGTCAATGACATCATCATGCCGCCCATCGGCCTAGCGCTGGGCGGGGTGGATTTCTCCAACTTCTTCTGGATCATCAAGGGCGCGCCTGCCGACACGCTGGCCGCCGCCAAGGCCGCCAAGGCGGTGACGATCAATTACGGCCTGTTCGTCAATGCGGTGATCAATTTCATGATCGTTGCCTTCGCGCTGTTCCTGCTGATCCGCCAGATCAACAAGCTGGCCGTGCCCAAGCCCGCCGAAGCGGCGGCGACGCCGGAAGACGTGCTGTTGCTGCGCGAAATCCGCGACTCGCTGAAGAAGTGATGAAACACGCCGCGCTCTTTCTGGCCCTGATGCTGGCGGCGCCTGCCGCCTCCCAGACACAAGCGGTGAAGGCGCCCGCCGATCCGGCCGCCGCTGCCAATGCCTTCTACGCGGTGTATGGGCCGCAGGTGGGCAAGGGCGGCGGCATTCCCGACGCGGCAACGCGGCTGCGCTTCTCGGCGGTGCTGTCGCCGCGCCTCAACAAACAGCTTGCCGATGCCGCAGCCGCGCAAGCCCGCCTCACCGCCAAGGTGAAGAATGCGGTGCCGCCCATGCTGGAAGGCGATGTTTTCTCCTCCCTGTTTGAAGGCGCGACGGCCTGGAAGGTCGGCGCCTGCCAGAGCGACGGCAGCAATGCCCGCTGCCCGGTGGCGCTGACCCATGTCTCGCCCCCGATCGCGGGCCGGGCGCCGGTCAAGCCGGCGCAATGGAACGACACGGTGCTTTTGACCAACGGCCCCGGGGGATGGAAAGTGGACGATGTGATCTATGACGCGAGCTTTGCCTTCGGCAACACCGGGCGGCTCAGCGCGATGTTGCGCATGGTCATCGCCGCAACCCCTTAAAACCCTTGCCGGGTTCGCCCATATTGGGAAGGAAAGGAAATGCCATGAGCCAGACCAAAGACCTGACCCCCGAACAGCACCGCGTGCTGCGCGAGCACGGCACCGAGCGCCCGGGTTCCAGTCCGTTGAATCAGGAAAAGCGCCCCGGCGAGTTCGAATGCGCCGGCTGCGGCGCCCAGCTGTTCGACGCCAGCACCAAATTTGAAAGCGGCACCGGCTGGCCCAGTTTCTGGGACACTTTGCCAGGCGCGGTGGAAACCACCACCGACAGCAGCCACGGCATGGTGCGCACCGAGTTCCACTGCGCCAAATGCGGCGGTCATCTCGGCCATGTCTTCAATGACGGGCCCGGGCCGACCGGCCTGCGCTACTGCACGAATGGGTGCGCTCTGGACTTTAAGCCAGAAGGCAAGGACTGAGCGGCGCACCCATTCTATTGTTTTTGGTCGCGCCGGGCGGGCCCTCGCTACGCTCGGGTCGCCCGGCTCCGTGGCTGCGCGTTGGACTTCAAACCCGAAGACGGAAAGTAAAAGCCCGCGCTCTTTGGGAGCGCGGGCTTTTATGTCTTACGTCAGGTTATCGCGCGAGTGCGATGCCGCTTCGGTCTCGGCCTGGCGCAGGGCGTCGCCTTCGGGGCCTTCCAGCGCCCGGCTCGCTTCCCGACCCATGGCGGGAATGCTGGACTTGTTCTTCTTCACGAAGTTCGACTGGTCCTTCAGGAAGGTGCGCGAGGCCTGATAGTCGCCTTCGCCCACGATCTGCTTTTTCCTGGTCGCAGGCTTCGCCGCCTTTTTCGCCGGCTTGCGGGCAGCAGGTTTCGCGGCGCGCTTGGCGGATTTCTTGCTGGCCTTCTTGGCGGGCTTTTTCACGGTCTTCTTCGCCGTCTTTTTCGCCTTGCGGGCGGGCGACGTCTTGGCCTTTGCGGCGCGGGCCGGCGATTTCTTCTTGCTCGCCTTCTTCTTTTTCTTCGCTGCCATGTCTCTTACTCCTTTGATGGGTCGCGCCGCGATGCCCTCGTTTCACTCGGGTTCGCGGTCGCTCCAGGACGGCCGCGTCTATCGCGCACCTTCGACGGAATGGCCGAGGGTTCCGTTCGTTCCAAAATGATTTTCTTTTGTGGCACTTATGCGCGCGCCAGGCGCTGCATCAGCCAGGACGCCGCGGGCCCGGGCGGCGTATCGCTGCGATGCACGGTATGAAAGCGATAGACCAAATCGCCCGGCGTCTCGATGTTCAGTTCCACCAGCCGTCCGCGCTTGATGTCTTCGTTCACCATCGGCTCCGGCATGTTGCCCCATCCCAGTCCCGCCACCAGCAAGGCATGCTTGGCGCCCAGATCGGCCAGCCGCCAGCTTTTCACCGCCAGTACGCCGAAGTCGCGATCGGCGGTGAGTTGTGAGCGGTCGGTCAGCACCAGCTGGATGTGATCGCGCGCGGTGCTGGCGCTGATCACGCCCGGCATTTGCGCCAGGGGATGTCCGGGCGCCGCCACCGGGATCATCGTCACCGATCCCGCCGGGCCGCGCGCCAGAAGATCGCTGGCCAGTTCCAGCGGCCCGCTGATGCCAAACGCGGCGACGCCTTCGACCACCGCCTGGGTCACCGCGCCCAGGGCTTCCACCCGCAGGCGCAGCGCCACCGTCGGAAACCTGCTGGAGAATTCGCCGAGCGCCTCCACCACCAGGCAGGCGGGCAGCATCACGTCCACCACCAGGCTGACTTCGGCTTCCAGCCCTTGCGTCAGGCCGCGCGCCTTGGCCAGCAAACCGTCCAGCGCGATGGCCAGTCCCCGGCTGTCCGACAGGATGGCGCGGCCCGCCTCGGTCAGCTTCGGCCTGGCGGTGCCGGCCCGTACGAACAGGCTGACCCCCAGCTGACTTTCCAGGTTGGAGATGGCGTAGCTGATCACCGAGGTGGCGCGGCCGAGCTTTCGCCCGGCGGCGGCGAAACTGCCGGTCTCTACAATCGCCAGAAACACGGCGATCTGATCCAGGGTGGGGGCTTTAGGCTCCACTATTCAACTTTTTAGGACAAGACGATCCATATTATACCAGTTTTCGGAATAGGCCCAGCCGCCCATCTTCCCTGGTGACACCACCAAGGAGACATTCATGGCCACCCCCAAAATCCTGATCCCCTTCTATTCGCGCACCGGCAGCGTCGAAGCCCTGGCCCGCGCCGTGGCCGAAGGCGCGCAAAGCGAAGGCGCGGAGGTGCGGCTGCGCCGGGCGCGCGAGGTGGTGAGCGCTGACCTCATCGCCTCGGTCCCCGGCTGGGCGGAAAGCGCCGAGGCCATGAACAGCAAATATCCCTCGCCCACCCCTGAGGACGCAGTGTGGGCCGATGGCGTCATCTTCGGCACGCCCACCCGCTTCGGCTCCATGGCGTCGGAGCTGAAGGCCTATATCGACAGCCTGGGCGGGCTGTGGGCGCAAGGAAAGCTCAACGGCAAGGCGGGCTCCGCCTTCGCCGGCTCGTCACAGATGCATGGCGGCAACGAGTCGACCGTGATCTCGCTGTGGAATCCCCTGGCGCATCTGGGCTTCATCATCGTGCCCCCCGGCTATGCCGATGGCGTGATGTTTGCGGGCGCCGGTTCGCCCTATGGCGCCAGCGTGATCTCCGGCCATCCTCCCGTCGGTCCCAGCGAAGCCGAGATCGCGGTGGCGCGGTTCCAGGGCAAGCGCGTGGCGCAGGTGGCGAAGAAACTGATGGCGGATTAAAGCGCCCGCGTCACGCCGCTCTGCTGTGCGTGCAGCAGGCGGGAGTCTTCCAGGTCCAGCTCCCGCTCGATGCGGCGGCGCGCGTCATCGTGAATCTCGCCCTTGCGATACAGCTCGGCGATGCTGGCGCGTTCGGCTTCGACAAAGCGCCGCTGCAGGTCGCTGGAGCTCAGCGCACTGTCGTCGGACGGGTCCATGCAGGCGGCAACGAAATAGGCGCGGCGGTCGCCATGGCGGCGGCGCAGCGCGTCCACTGTTTCGGGGGATGACGCCGCGCCTTCCAGCGCATCCAGCCGCGCCAGCGCCGCATCGATGCTTTTGACGCGCGCCGCGATTTCCATCCGCTTGTGCTCGGCGGCTTCGCGCATGCCTTCATCCACCAGGCCCAGCCGCTTGATCACCCAGGGAAAGCTGAGGCCCTGGCCCACCAGCGTCACCAGGATCACCGCGAACGTGACCAGCAGCAGCAGGTCGCGTTCGGGGAACGGCGCGCCGCCCGCCATCAGCGGGATGGACAGCGCCGCCGCAAGCGACACCACGCCGCGAATGCCGGTGAAGGCAACCACGAACACCTGCCGCCAGTGCGGCGCCGGCTCTGTGGTGCGCAACGGTCTCCAGATCAGCCGCGAACCATAGATCACGACAAAAACCCAGATGAAGCGCACCACGATCACTGCGGCACAGACCGCCGCGGACGCGATCAGCACCCGGCTCCATCCGCCCGGCTCCAGCCGTTCCACGATCAGGCGCGCCTGCAGGCCGGTGAGCAGGAACACCATACCTTCCGTCATGTAGACCACCAGGTCCCAGACGAAGAAGCCCTGCAGCCGGGTCGCGGGCGAGATGAAGCGCGGACCGTTCCAGCTCACGAACAGGCCGCAGGTCACGGTCGCCAGTACGCCCGAGCCGCCCAGCACTTCGGGCACCCAGAAGGCGGCGAAGGGCGTCAGCAGCGAGAACAGCATTTCCACCCGCGTCTCGCGCGCCCAGCGGCGCAAGCTCAGCGAGGCCCAGCCGGCGAAAAGGCCCCAGACGATTTCGCCGGCCACGATCACCAGGAATTGCCCGATGGCGGCGGGAATGGAGAAGGAAGCGCCGCTCAGCACGGCGGCAACGGCGAAGCTGAACAGGATCAGGGCGGTGGCATCGTTCACCAGCCCTTCGCCTTCCAGCACGGTGAGGATCCGGCCCGGCACCGAGTAACGCCTTGCGATGGCCATCGGCGCGACCGCGTCCGGCGGCGATACCACCGCCCCCAGGACAAACCCGACCGCCAGGGGTAAGCCCAGCAGCCAGTGCATGACGCCGGCCACCACCGCGGCGGTGAAGATCACGCAGCCCACCGCCAACTGCAGGATCGGGCGCAGATGGGTCTTGAAGCCGCGCCAGCTCATGCTGACGCCGGAATAATAGAGCAGGGGCGGCAGCAGCAGCATCAGCACCAGCTCTGGGCTGAGTTCGATGGGCGGCATGAAGGGCATGAAGCCCAGCGCCAGGCCCACCAGCACCAATACGATGGAAATGGGAATCTGCAAGCGCCGCGCGCCCAGCGCACAGGCTGCTGTCACCGCGACCAGGGCAAAGGCCAGGAAGAGCTCGGAATGATGCATGGGTGGAGTGTGAAGCGATGCCGCGAACATGGCAACGCGTGTGGGGTGCGGCGACCGGTTTGTAAAAGCGTTTGCTGCCGGGGCGCGCCCGCCTTAAGGCGCTGTCGCGCGGCGGGCTTGCCTGCGCCATATCGCGCGAAGCGCGATATGGCGCACCCGACAGGATTCGAACCTGTGACCTTCGCCTTCGGAGGGCGACACTCTATCCAGCTGAGCTACGGATGCTGACCGTCCGGACCCTATAGCCCAGGCGCTCAAAAAGCTAAAGCGCCGGTCCAAGGCTTGTCAGCGCCTGACGGACCGTCCGTTCGCCCAGGGTCCAGACCGCCTGCTTCCAGGCCGGGGTATCGGTATAAAAAGCGTCGCGCATCAGCTTGGAAATCTCGGCGGCGCGGCGGTCGTCGGGGGCGAACCGGTCCTGCCAGTTGGCCAGGCGCAGGGTCCGGATCATCTGGTCCAGCGCGATGGTGCCCACTTCCAGGGCCGCAAAAGTCAGTTCCACCCCCGGCAGCATCTGTTCGACGCCGTGATCCAGCGTGCCGGTCAAAGGCGCCGAGAGGGACTCGCCCGCGATGCCGGACACCACCATCTCGCCCCAGATGCCGCGCGCGCGGTTGTAACCGGGCGTGCCGGGCGCGGCCTCGATGATCATTTCGCCCGCACCAGATTCTCCCAGGCCGGTGTGGAAGTCCATGGCGATAATGGTTTTGGCGCGCGACAGGTCCTCGCGCAGAACGGCGCGCAATGCCTCCCCAGACCAGCCTTCGCGGTTGCCGCCATAAAACAGTCCGTCGGGATGATTGTATTGGCCGGCGCTGATCGCCTGCTGCCAGGCGGCGCGGCCATGCGCCTGCGCGTAGGCGGCCAGCACGGCGTCCGCCTGCGCGAAGCCGGCATCGCTGACATCGCGCAGCGCGATCGCGCCCGCGAGTTCGTCATAACCGGGATTGGCCGGGGGATGGGCGTGATCGACAAAGTTGCGGTTGAGATCGACATTGTCCTCGTTCACCCGGCGGTTCCAGGCGAAGCCGAACGGGTTAAGGGCATGGACCATCACCAGCCGCGTGTCATCGGGCGGCGCCACGCCACTTTGCAGAAGTCCCGTCATCACCCCCGAGCCGAAATAGCCCTCCACCCCATGGGTACCGCAGATCAGCAGCAGCGCCTTTTGTGCGGTGCGCGGTCCCATCGCGCAGGCATCCAGGAACAGCGGCTTGCCGTCCGGCCCCTTGGCGGAGGGATGCACGCGGCTGATCACATCCACGCCGCGCGCCTCGCAGGCGGCGATGAAGGCCTTGCGCGCGCCGCGATAGTCTTGCGGAAAATAGCTTTCCGGGGGCGTGGTCATCATCCTAGTCTAACCGCATGTCGGCTTTCGGCGCATTGGAAGAATTGCGAAACCGTCCCATCGGCGACCTGGCGGGTTTGCGCGCGTCGCGCCGCGGCTTTCGCCAGCGCATTGCTTTGGCTTCGGACCAGGCCTTGTTTGATGAGCCGGTGGTGGAAGCGCGCGCGGTGGGCCTGGCGGGCGAGAATTTCTATGCCAGCCGCCGCAACCCGCCCTATTGGCAACCCATCGAGGGCGCGACCGACAGATTGTGGCTGCGCCAGACGGCGGCCGGAAAACTGGCGCGGGTCAACGCCCGCGCGGGCGAAGCGGGGCTGGAGCTGTTCCTGTTCGATGCCTGGCGGCCGCGCGCCGTGCAGGCCTATTTCCATGACGTGTGGATGCCGCGGGAACTGGCGCGGCGCGGCAGCACATTGTCCGGCGCGGCGCTGACCGAGGAGGTGGAACGCTACTGGGCAGCGCCCACCGATGATCCGGCGTCGCCCGCGCCGCACGCCACCGGCGCGGCGATGGACCTGACGCTGCGCTGGAAAAATGGTGACGCCCTGTGGATGGGCTCGCTGTTCGACGACGTCACCGCGCTGGCGCATCGCGACCGCTTTGAATCGCTGACACCGGAAAACTTTTCCTTCTCCGACCAGGAAGCGCGCGCCAACCGCCGTCTGCTGCACTGGCTGATGACGGAAGAAGGCTTTGCCGGCCATCCCGACGAATGGTGGCACTTCTCGTGGGGCGATCAATTGTGGGCGGCGCTGACCGGCGCACCGGCGGCGCATTACGGGCTGGCTGCTATTCCAGGATCGGCCTAAAGGCTCCGTCCCAATCCGCACCCGGCGGATGTTTTTCAAAATACGCAATCCGCGTCAGGTGCAGGTCGTACATTTTCTGGCTGGCGCCTGACAGGCGGCGGCACTGGGCGATCAGGTCGCGCGCCATCTGCCACTGCTGCTTGCGGATGGCCTGGAAGATGTGATTGTGAAACACCACCAGGGCGCGGAACTTCGGCGAGGCGCGATACACCGACGTGCCCATGATCGCATAGAGCGTGGTGGGCGGATCGCTTGTCCCCGCCGCGATGGAATCGATTTCCAGAAAGGCAAAGCCGCGACCGGCAGCGTTCCGGGTTTCCTCGGTCACGATCAGCGCCGGGCCATACTGATGCGACAGCGCCTGGACATGGCCCGCCATGGTCACCGCGCCGCCATGGACGCTGTAGCCCATCCGGCCATAGCCCCCGAACCCGCCGGCGATAACCGGGCCGGTGGCGATGCCGATGCCGATCTCCACCAGCGGCGGCGCGTCTTCGCCGCGATAGGCCTGCGCCAGCTCTTCGTTGACGCGCGCCGCCATGATCGCCATGCCGTTGGCCGCCTCGCAGGCATGCAGCGCATGATCGCTGTCATCCAGCGGCGCGTTCCAGAAGGCGGCGAAGCCATCGGCGGTCAGCCGGTCGATGGTGCCGCCATGCGCCAGCGCCTGGTCGATCAGCGGCGTCAGCACTTTCTGCATCAGGCGGGTGAAGCCCGCGGCATCATTGTGATAGTCTGCCGCCAGTCCCGAAAGCCCGCGCACGCCGCACACCAGCGCGGTGACGGTGCGGATTTCGCCGTCGAGATTGAGCAGGTGGGGACGGCGGGCGATCTTCTCGATGGTGGCGCGCGGCAGGGAGTCGGAAAAGGCCATGCGCAGTCCGGCATAGGCCATGCGCAAATCCTGGATATAGGCGGCCGCGCCCGCGCCAAAGGCCAGCATCAGCGCCAGCGCCGGGCTGGCGGCATCCATCAGCAGCGACCGCTGCATGAAGAAATACCAGGATAGAAGAAACAGCAGCGCGGCGCCGCCCATCGCCATGCCCGCCGCCCAGCCCAGGCCAAAGCGCAGCAGGACGATCATGATCGCGCCCAGCACGAGCAGAGCTGCGCCCTCGGCAATGGGCATCCAGGCCGGACGCTGCAGCACGTCTTTCCCCAGAAGATTCTCTATCGCTTCCGCCGTCACGCTGGCGACGCTGGATGATCCCAGCGGCGTCTTCACCATCGCGCCCTGCTGTCCCACCACCACGATCATGTCTTTCAGCGGCACCGCGTCCAGCGCATTGGGATTGAGAATCTGTTCGGACATGTTGGCGGCATAGCGCAGCCAGAAGCGTCCATCGCTGGCGGTGGGAATGTCGGCGCCGTCCGTCTCCAGCGCGGCGATGCCGACGCCCGCGAAATAGCTCAACGGGCTGCGCTCGTCGCTGATGACGGTGATGTCGGCCTTGGCGTTCGTCACCCGCAGCGCTTCCGCCGCCAGGCCCGGTATCAGCATCTTGTCCACCCGCACCGCCACGGCCGCGCGGCGCAACACGCCGTCACCGTCCGGCATCAGGGTGGAGACAGCCGATCCCGCGGCATGGTTCTCAAGCAGCAGCAGCGGCGCTGCAGCGGACTCCGCACGCGGCACCTTGGCAAAGGGATCGCGGCTGCCGCGATAGACGAAGCGCGCCTTGATCCCGGGCGCGCGCCCTTGCGCCCCCAGCGTCACCGGCACGATGCCGGGAATGTCCTGCAGCGCCACGGCCAGGTCGTGTCCCGGCTCGGGCAGCTGGGCGAGGGCTTCGCGGGCGGCCTTGGCGCCGGGCGGCAGCTTGGCGGACAGGCTTTGCGGCGAGGGCCCCTGTTGCAACGGCGCGGTGAACACCACCTGCCGTGCGCCCAGCGTCGCCAGCAGGCGCGTCACCCGCACCAGGCTGTCTTCATCCATCGCGGGCAGGTCCAGCACCCGCACCGGCAGCGTGGAAGGCGGGCGCGGCGCATGGCGCTGATAGGCGTCGAACAGCCGGTTGCCCAGGGCGGGGGGAAGGCCGAAGCCCTCCAGCGCGACCACGCCCACACCCAGCGCCAGAAACAGCGCGGGCGCCAGCAACACGCTGATGGGCCGGGACCAGGTCATGAAGCACCGCTATCGCGGGAAAAGCCCCGCGACCGGCACCCTATTATCGTTAACGGGACGGGGCTAGCCGACTATTTCGCTGTTACGCGGATAGCCACTTGGGCGAGCAAAATCTTGGCGCCCTTCTTCTTCAGGGCGCGGTCGGTCACCGCCTGCAGGCGGTCGGCGATAGTTCCAACATCCGGCTGGGCGTCAGTGCGCACCACATTGGCGGTGAAGGCCATCAGGTTGCGGATATAGGCATCGCGCAGCACTGGCATCGAGCGCATCACGACTTCGCGCAGCTTGTCGTCGGGCACATCAATGCCCGCGCCCACCATCAGCATCCCGCCGGCGCGATTGTCGGTCACGATGGTGGTGTAGATCGGGTCCACCATGATGTAGCTCTTGGACTGGGTGGTTTTGTGCTCTGGCGCTTTTTGCGCTTTTTCGCCACTGTCCGCGGCATGACCGGGAAGGCCAGCCAGGGCGACAAAAACCAGTGCGGTCAGGGCCAGATGTTTCATGGCCGCCAGTAAGCGCGCGATTGGTAAATCGAATTTTAACGGGAGCCCAAAATGACCAGACATGACCTGATCATCTCCACTTTGTCCGCGGTTTTGCTGGCCTCCGGCGCCGCCTTTGCCGCCGACCAGCCGGGGCAGAAATTCCAGGTTTCTCCCGCCAGCCTGGCCAAGCCCTATGCCACGCCCGGCATCGGCAACAGCCCGGACGAGATATCCCGCCCCGCCGCTGCCCAGCCGCAGGTGCCCAGAGGCTTTGCCGTGTCCGTCTTCGCCGGACAGCTCAGCAATGCCCGCGAGATGGCGGTGGCCCCCAATGGCGATGTGTTCCTCAGCGAGCCTTCAAGCGGCAAGATCACCCTGTTGCGTGACAGCAAGAATGCCGGCCGCGCCGACCAGCGCTTCACTTTCATCGGCGGGCTGGCGCGCCCGCACGGCGTCGCCCTGCGCAATGGCTATCTGTATGTCGGCGACACGATGGGCATCTGGCGCGTGCCCTACAAGGACGGCCAGACGGCGGCGAGCGGAAAGCCGGAGAAAGTCACCAAGGCGGCGGATCTCGCGCCCAGGAACGGTCACTGGAGCCGCAACATCGCCTTCGGTCCCGATGGCGCGCTGTATCTGGCGCTGGGCAGCCGGGACAATATCTCCGACTACAAGCCGGGCGCGCAGGTCTTCAAGATCGGCCCCGATGGCAGCCTGAGCGAATTCGCCAGCGGCATCCGCAATCCGGTTGGGCTCGCCTTCCAGCCCGGCACCAACAATCTCCACACCGTCTCCAATGAGCGCGACGGGCTGGGCGATGCGTTGCCGCCCGATTACCTGACCAGCGTCCGGGCCGGCGGCTTCTATGGCTATCCCTATGCCTATATCGGCAAGAATCCCGATCCGGTGTGGGGCGCGAAGGATCCGGGCGGCAAGGTGGCTTCGACCATCACGCCCGATGTCCTGTTCCAGGCCCATAGCGCGCCGGTGGGTCTCGCCTTCTACACCGGCACCAGCTTTCCGGCGGAATACCGGACGGATGCTTTCGTCTCGCTGCACGGCTCGTGGAATGCCGGCAATCCCACCGGCTACAAGGTGGTGCGGGTGCGGTTCCAGAACGGCAAGCCGGTCAACGGTTACGAGAATTTCGCCACCGGATTCTGGAATGGCATGGGCAAATCCGGTGAGCCGGCCAAGGTATGGGGCCGCCCCGCTGGACTGGCCGTGGCCAGGGACGGCAGCCTGCTGATCGCGGACGATGTGGCGAACGTGGTCTGGCGGGTCGCTTACACGGGGAAGTAGCCGGTTCGGAGCGCCATCCTTGAAGGATGGTGGAGCTGAGCGGGTGAGGATGGCGGCCAAGCCATCCGAACGAACCGCTGACCTCCTCATTGCGAACGGTGAGGGCGGCGGCCAAGCCGCCCGAACGCCGAAGCGGCACCCCGGAAGGGGTGATGCGAAGGCCGGGGCGCGGTGTAATAAAGGGTCGGTTCGGAACGCCATCCCGAAAAGGATGGTGGAGCTGAGCGGAATCGAACCGCTGACCTCCTCATTGCGAACGAGGCGCTCTCCCAACTGAGCTACAGCCCCGAACCGTTGCCCCAGATATCGCGGGCAAGGCGGGGTTTGTAGGGATCAGGCCTTTCCCCTGTCAAGCCAGCCCAAGATTTTCAGGCTTTTCGGACCAAGTTCCTGCCGCTACAAGGTGAACCACCATGATGAACCCCATTGCCGCCCTGCTGATCCAGATCCTGGAAATCTACAAATGGATCCTGATCGCCGCCGTGATCGTGAGCTGGCTCACCGCCTTCAACGTCATCAATGTCCATAACAATTTCGTGCGCACCCTGCTGCGCATCCTGCTGGCGCTGACCGAGCCGGTGCTGGCGCCGATCCGCCGGATGCTGCCTGCCGTCGGCGGGCTGGACCTGTCGCCCATCGTGCTCTTCATCATCATCTGGTTCCTGCAGTACACGATCCGCTGGGCAGCATTTAACTACGGGCTGTAGGCCATGACCGGCACGGTGATCGACGGCAAGGCCAGCGCGGCGAAGCTGCGCGAGAAGATCGCGGCCTATACCGCCGACCTCAAGGCCAAACACAATCTGCAGCCCGGCCTTGCCACCGTGCTGGTGGGCAGCGACCCGGCGTCGGAAGTCTATGTCCGCAACAAGCGCAAGACGGCCGAGGCCATCGGCTTCAAGTCGGTGCATGTCGAACTGCCCGCCGATGTCGCGCAGGCAGAATTGCTGAAGCAGGTGAAGGCGCTGTCCGCCGACCCGACGGTGCACGGCATCCTGGTGCAGCTCCCGCTCCCCAAACATCTGGACGAAGCCGCGGTGCTGGACGCGCTGGACCCGGCCAAGGACGTCGATGCGCTGACGCCGACCAATGCCGGATTGCTGCTGTCGGGCCGCGCCCATCTTGTCTCCTGCACGCCCGCAGGCGTGATGCTGCTGCTCAAGGAATATGCCGGCGACATCGCGGGCAAGGAGGCGCTGGTGATCGGCCGCTCGCTTTTGTTCGGCAAGCCGGCGGCGCAGTTGCTGCTGGCGGCGAACGCCACCGTCACCATGGCGCATTCGCGCTCGAAGGATTTGCCGGGACTGGCGCGCCGCGCCGATATCCTGGTGGCGGCGATCGGCAAGCCCGAATTCGTCAAGGCCGACTGGGTCAAGCCGGGCGCGGTGGTGATCGATGTCGGCATCAACCGCGTCGATGCCGGCGAGGGAAGATACAAGCTGGTCGGTGACGTGGATTACGAAGCGGCCAAGGCGGTCGCCGGCGCGATCACGCCGGTGCCCGGCGGCGTCGGCGCCATGACCATCATCTGCCTGATGCACAACACGCTGATCGCGGCGTGCGCGCAGAACAAGCTGCCCCTGCCGAGCGCGCTCTAGGTTTTTTCTTTCAGGTCTTTCGCCAGGTCGTCGGGCGAAATCGCTTCGGTATAGAAGTGAACCGTCTTGCCGTCGGGGCCCACCAGATAGATCACGTTGGAATGGTCGACGCCGTAGCCATCCTTGGCTTGCGTCTCGCCCAGCGTCTGCTTTTTCGCATAGACGCGGAATTTCTTTTCGACATCTTCTATCTGGGCCGGACTGCCGGTCAGCCCCACGAAATGGGGACCAAAGGCCTTCATATACTCGGCCAGCACCTTGGGCGTGTCGCGCTCGGGGTCGATGGTGATGAAGACCGGCACGATCTTCTTGGCGGCGGGATCGACCTTGTCCAGCGCCTCGGCGATCACCGCCAGGGTGGTGGGGCAGATGTCGGGACAAAACGTGAAGCCGAAATAGACCAGCATGTAACGGCCGCGAAAATCGGTATCGCCGCGCGGCTGGCCGGTATGGTCGGTCAGGCGGAAGGGTCCGCCCACATCCATCTTGCCGCTGCTGACGACGCGGCCCAGCCGCGGCACCTGCTCGCTCTGGTACCAAAGCAGGCCGCCCGCCAGCGCGGCGAGCAGCAGCAAATAGGGGATCAGGGCTTGCCTGTTGCGCAGCATGCTTTTTCCTAAACCAGCGTCATGCTCTAATCCGGATTGTCCTTCCAGGGAAGCATCGCGTGGCGCGCAAGGAAATTCTCCGGGGCTTTGCCCAGGGTGCGGGCGGCGGCGGCCGGGTGCGGCTGCGCACCCTGTCCAACCTGCGCTGGCTGGCGATTGTCGGCCAGTCGGTCGCACTGTTCCTGGTGTATTTCGCGCTGCCGGTGGTGGGCATCAACCTGCCCGAATTCTGGGCCGGGGTGATCGCCCTGGCGCTGAACGCGGCGGCCTTCCTGGCGGAAATCTTCCGCGCCGGGCTGGGTTCCATCGAAAAGGGCCAGGCCGAGGCGGCG
>JAZKDV010000143.1:32617-34409 GCA_040387395.1 Pseudomonadota bacterium
TGCCGATTCTCTATTGCGCCGTCGCCATCGCGGTCAGCGCCGCGCTCAATGTCGCGCTGGGGCTGCGCTATCCGCCCGCCCATCGCCTCACCAACCGCGAAGCGACTTATTATCTGGCCTTCGACGTGCTGCAGCTGGCGGCGCTGCTGTATCTGACCGGCGGCCTGACCAATCCCTTCGCGTTGATGTTCCTGGGGCCGGTGGTGATCGCCGCCACCACCCTCAACCTCGGCAATGTGCTGATCCTGGCCTTCATCGCCTTTGCCTCGGTGTCGGTGATCGCCATCGAACATCGTCCGCTGCCCTGGCCGGCGGGCGATGTGCTGATGCTGCCGCAGCTCTACCAGGCGGGAATCTGGACGGCGCTGGTGATCGGCATCGGCTTCACCTCGGTCTATGCCTGGCGCATCGCCTCGGAGTCGGCGCGGATGTCGGCGGGCCTTGCCGCCACCCAGCTGGCACTGTCGCGCGAACATCGCCTCGCCGCGCTGGGCGCGCTCGCCACGGCGGCGGCGCATGAGCTGGGCACACCACTGGGCACCATCGCGGTGGTGGCGCGCGAACTGGAGCGCGCGCTGCCCGAAAATTCCACTGAGATCGAGGATGTGCGCCTCTTGCGGGCCCAGGCCGAACGCTGCCGCGCCATCATCGCCCGTCTCGCCAATCCCGAAGAAGCGCTGCTGGGCGCCACCGCGCGCCTGCCGCTGGGCGCGCTGCTCGACGACATCGCCGCGCCCCATCGCGGCGAGGATCTGGAAATCCGCGTCACCGTCACCCCCCCGCCCTCGGGCGCGGCGGGTGACGCGCCGGCGCCGCAAGTGTGGCGCGCGCCCGAACTGCTGCACGGGCTGGGCAACATCATCGAGAATGCCGCCGACTTCGCCCAGACGCTGGTGGCGGTGCATGCCGAATGGGACGCGCAGAGCCTGCGCATCTCGGTGACCGATGATGGCCCCGGCTTCGCGCCGGAAATCTTCGAGGCGCTGGGCGAGCCCTACATCACCTCGCGTCCCGGCCATCATGCCCTGTCCGAAACCGAGATCGGGCCGCATGGCGCGCTTGATGAACATGAAGGCATGGGGCTGGGCTTCTTCATCGCCAAAATCCTGCTGGAACAGACCGGTGGGGTGGTTAAAGCCGAGAATCCGCCGGGCGGCGGCGCCAAGGTTTCGGTGCGCTGGCCCCGGGGTGTTATCGACGGGGCGCAGCCTCCGGCCCAGAACGAGCCGGCCTGAAAGGTTTGACGGCCTGTAAAAAGGGTACTAAAGGCCCCCGCAATGACCGGCGAAGACAAGACACTGCTTCTGGTCGAGGATGACCGTCCCCTGCGCGAACGTCTGGCGCGGGCGCTGGAAACACGCGGCTTCACCGTTTTCCAGGCCGAGTCCGTGGCGGAGGGTAAAGCCCGCGCCAAGGATGCGCCGCCGGCCTATGCCGTGGTCGATCTCAAGCTGGATGACGGCAATGGCCTGGACGTGGTGGAGACGCTGCACACCACCCGCCCCGACAGCCGCGTGGTGGTGCTGACCGGCTTCGGCAATATCGCCACCGCCGTGGCGGCCGTGAAGTATGGCGCGATCGATTACCTGCCCAAGCCCGCCGATGCCGACGATATCCTGGCGGCGCTGATGGCGGTGCCGGGCTCCAAGCCCAAGCCGCCGGAAAATCCCATGTCGGCCGACCGGGTGCGCTGGGAACATATCCAGCGGGTGTATGAGTTGTGCGGGCACAATGTGTCGGAGACGGCGCGGCGCCTGAAGCTCGACCTGACCGTGATCGTGGTGAACAACGC
>JAZKDV010000144.1:0-4315 GCA_040387395.1 Pseudomonadota bacterium
TGGTGATGACCGTGGCGCCCCAGAAGGACATCTGGCCCCAGGGCAGCACGTAGCCGAAGAAGGCGGTGGCGGTCATCAGCAGATAGATCAGCACGCCGATGATCCAGATCAGCTCGCGGGGCGCCTTGTAGGAGCCGTAATAGAGGCCGCGGAACATGTGGATATAGACGGCCAGGAAGAACATGGACGCGCCGTTGGCGTGCACATAGCGGATCAGCCAGCCGTAATTGACGTCGCGCATGATGGCTTCGACCGAGCCAAAGGCCAGGTTCGAGCTGGCGACATAATGCATGGCCAGCACGATGCCGGTGACGATCTGGACCGCCAGGCAGAAAGTGAGGATGCCGCCGAAGGTGTACCAGATGTTCAGGTTACGCGGCGTCGGGAAGGTCGACATGGTGTCGTGCATCAGACGCGGCAGCGGCAGACGCGAATCGATCCACTTCTCGATTCCGGATTTGGGATTGTAGGTCGAAGGGCCAGACATTTTTATTCTCCTCAACCGACCTTGATACGGGTGTCAGACATGAACGTGTAAGCCGGCACGGGAAGGTTGGACGGCGCCGGTCCTTTGCGGATGCGGCCCGACGTGTCGTAGGCCGAACCGTGGCAATGGCAAAGCCAGCCGCCATATTCGCCCTGCGGCTGCTGCGGCGTCGAAACGGCGGGGGTGCAGCCCAGATGGGTGCAGACGCCGATCAGCACCAGCCATTCCGGCTTCACGGCGCGGCTGGCGTCGTTGGCGGGTGTGTTGTCCGGAAGGGCGGCATTGCGCGCCAGCGGATCGGGCAGCGAGTTCACATCGACCGCCTTGGCCGACGCGATCTCGGCCGGGGTGCGGCGGCGCACGAACAGCGGCAGGCCGCGATGCTTGAAGACGATCTGCTGGCCGGGCTGGATGGAGGCGATGTCGATCTCCGACGTGCCCAGCGCCAGCGCGGCGGCCGACGGGTTCATCTGGTCGATCAGCGGCCAGGCCACTGCGGCGACGCCGACGGCGCCCATCGCGCCCGACGCTACATAAAGGAAATCGCGTCGCGTGCCCGCGTCACTTGTCGTACCTGCCACTGGCTTCACCCTTGAAAAACTTGGCGGAAGAAAACGCCGATCTCTTGCCACAAACAAGCACCGGACCGGTAATGACGGGGTGACGCGGCCTGAGCCCGTGCCTCCCCCCGGCGGCTTGTTCGTTTGGGCGGTAAAATAGAGAGTCGATTTTCGAGGGTCTTGCGGCACGATGACGCAGAAAATGCCTTTTCCTGCCGCGACTTAATCGCGGGAGACCCCAAAAATGGAGGTTTGTGGTGCGCCTGGCCCTGTATGAGCCCGATATCCCCCAAAATGCGGGCAGCCTGATGCGGCTGGGGGCCTGCCTGGGGGTGGGGATCGACCTGATCGAGCCCTGTGGATTTCTTCTGTCCGACCGGGGGCTGAAACGGGCCGGCATGGACTATCTCAAAAGCGCCGATATTCGCCGTCATGAGTCCTGGGTGCGGTTCCGGGATGGGCTGGCGCCGGAGCAGCGGCTGGTCCTGCTCACCACACGGGGGAACATGGCCTATACCGACTTCGCTTTTGCGCCCGGCGACACGCTGCTGGTAGGGCGGGAAAGCGCAGGCGTTCCCGATGAGGTCCATGCGCGGGCCGACGCAAGACTGACGATTCCGCTGCTTTCGGGCTTGCGGTCCTTGAATGTGGCACAAGCTGCCGCGATGGTAATGGGGGAAGCACTGCGCCAGACCGGCCTCTTCCCAAAAAAGGAGCAATAAGTGGAACTGACACTATTCCAGGAGGGCGGCCTCTGGGCGCTCGGCCAGGTGCTGATGATCGACATCGTGCTGGCGGGCGATAACGCCGTGGTGATCGGCCTGGCCGCCGCCCGCGTGCCGCTGGAAATGCGCAAGAAGGTCATCCTGTGGGGCCTGATCGCCGCCGTCGTCCTGCGAATCGGCATGGCCGCTGTCGCCGTGCAGCTCCTGGCCATCATAGGCCTGATGCTGGCGGGCGGCATCCTTCTGCTCTGGGTCTGCTGGCGCATGTGGCGCGACCTGGCCGGCGACAAGAACCATATCGCCCCGGAAATCGAAACCGGCGCCTCGGTCAAGAAAGCCATCACCCAGATCCTGATCGCCGACGTTTCGATGTCGCTGGACAATGTGCTGGCGGTGGCCGGCGCGGCCCGCGATCACATGGACGTGCTGATCATCGGCCTGTTGATGTCCGTGGCGCTGATGGGCGCGGCGGCGGGGTACATCGCCAAGCTGCTCGAGCGCTATCGCTGGATTGCCTATATCGGCCTTGCGATCGTGGTCTATGTCGCGCTGTCGATGATCTGGCACGGCTATGAAGAGGTCGCAAAGGTACTGCTCTAAGCCGCGCCTTAAGCAAGGCGCAGCAGAAGCGCCGTAGCATCGTCGGACTTTTTGAAGCGGGCGAACCGGTCTCCGCCGGGGTCGCCCGCTTCGATGGCGCGCAATTCCTCGCCCAGCGCCTTGAGGCCTTTGGCCTGGGCTGCTGACATCAGGCTGTCGGCGCTGTAGGCGCCATAGTCGCTGGCCAAGGCGAGAAAGCCGTCCGAGGCCAGCAGCAGCGTGGCGCCGGGGCTGAGCCGGATCACCCGCCGCGCGGCATGCGAGGCTGCTTTCACGTCGGGACTGAACAGCCAATAGGTGCCGGCGTTGATGCGGTTGCGGGCGGCGCGCAGGCTGCCGAGGAATTCCGGACGGCTGAGCCCCGAAGCCGGCGGAAGATTCTTCTCCTTGCCGATCAACCTGGCGCGCTCAGCCTCGGCGGCGCGCTTGTCGAAGGTCTCGCCCACCACCGTCACCGCGCCATCGCCCTGCTGGATCAGCGCGGCGCAGTCGCCATACCACAGGAATTCGACGCCCTCTTCGCCCGGCACCGCCAGCATCATGGAGGCGCAGGGCGTCTGCCAGATTTCCTGCGGCGGCATGCGGCGCAGGGCTTCGAAACTTTTCTGCGTATCGGCCAGCGCCCCGCGCAAGGCCTTGCGCGCACCATCGCCATCGCGCAAATGCGCCAGCAGCCGCCGCGCCCCGAACTGCGCGATCCAGGCGGCATCGCTGGGACCGGGCATCAGGCCCTCGCCCAGCGGCGTGGCGCCATCCAGCACCACGGCGGCATTCGCATCATGGCCGAAGGCATCTTCGTTGGGCTTGGCGGGATCGCCCGGCAGCGACAGGGAATCCAGAAGCTCAAGCGCCATCGAGCACGGCCTTCAACCGGTCGCGCAGCGCGCCTTCGTCGCTGGCGAAATCGCCGCCCACCCACCAGTCTTCAACCGTGGCCAGCACGCGGCCGACCTCCGGTCCTTCCGGCACGCCCGCCTGCATCACGTCCAGCCCGCTCAAGGGAAAGCGCGGCCGCTGCCAGTTGTCGGCCATGGTCAGCAGCATGCGCCACTGGATGGCATTGGCGCTGCGCGGCGCCGCTGCCCAGGCCAGCCAGATCTTGTCGCGGAAGCGCGACACGCCGATGCGGTAAAGCAGCCGACGCGCGTCCTTAGCAGACAATTGCGCGGCGATACGCTCGCCACTCAGCGCCTGTTCCAGCCGCAGCCGGTCGGCATTTGAGAGTTTGAGCGCGTCGGCGACCGCATGCGCGGCGTCGCCATCTTCCGCCAGCAGCGCCGCCAGCCGCAGCATGCCGTCGCGCGGCGAGAAATTGTCCGCATCGATTTCCACCAGCCGTTCCAGCCGCGGCAATTGCAGCGCGCCGGGCAGCAGTTCGGACAGGATGCCGGTCGCCGCCATCACCCGCAGCACCGGCGTGGGATTGCCCGCCTCCAGCAGGCGCAGCAATTCCTTGGCCACCCGCTCCGCCGACAGCTTCTTCAGCTGGTCCCTGGCCTCGGCGGCGGCGCGCAGGCCCTCGGCATCCACATCGCCCTTGCCGTACCAGGCATGGAAGCGGAACAGCCGCAGCACGCGCAGATAATCTTCCGCGATGCGCGCCCGGGCATCGCCCATGAAGCGCACCTTGCCGGCGATCAGGTCTTCCACCCCGGTGGCGTAATCGAAAATCTCGCCGGTAGCCGAGGCATAGAGCGCGTTGATGGTGAAGTCGCGCCGCGCCGCATCTTCCGCCCAGTCATCGGTGAAGCTGACCACGGCATGGCGGCCATCGGTCTCGACGTCGCGGCGCAAGGAGGTGATCTCGAACGCCTGGGTCCCGACAATGGCGGTGACGGTGCCATGGTCCATCCCGGTTTCCACCACCTTGATGTCCTTGGCCACCAGCCGGACGATGACCTCGCTGGGCGGCATGGGCACGGCGATGTCGATATCCGAAACAC